>CAZLHQ010000157.1:0-7389 GCA_964559355.1 uncultured Hyphomicrobiaceae bacterium | reverse complement strand
GCGGTATTCAAGCGGCTCGAACAGCATTACCGCGACATGCAGGACATCGAGTTCACCATCGAGCGTGGCTCTCTATGGATGCTGCAGACACGTGCGGGCAAGCGCACCATGGAGGCGTCGCTGCGGATCGCCGTCGAGATGGCCGAGGCCGGCATCATCAGTCGCGACGAGGCGTTGATGCGCATCGATCCGGCCGGGCTCGATCACCTGCTGCACCCGACCATCGATCCATCCGCGGAAAAACTTGTGTTGACGTCAGGGCTGCCCGCCTCGCCAGGTGCGGCGTCCGGCGAAATCGTGTTTACGGCTGACGAAGCGGAGCTGGCGAAGGCGCAGGGGCGTGACGTCATTCTGGTGCGCCTGGAAACGAGCCCCGACGACATTCACGGCATGCACGCCGCAACCGGTATTCTCACCGCGCGCGGCGGCATGACGAGCCACGCGGCGGTGGTGGCGCGCGGCATGGGGCGGCCATGCGTCTCGGGAGCCGGGGCGCTGCGGATCGATGCCGCGACGGGAACATTACGCATCGGCCGCCATACGTTCAAGGCCGGCGACATCCTCACCATTGATGGCGGCACCGGTGAGGTCATCGCTGGTGAGGTACGCATGCGCCGGCCGGAATTGTCAGGCGCGTTCGGCACATTGATGCAATGGGCAGACGGCTACCGCAGGCTTGGTGTGCGCGCCAACGCCGACACCCCGCGCGATGCCGAGCAGGCACGCTACTTCGGCGCCGAGGGCATTGGCCTGTGCCGCACCGAGCACATGTTCTTCGAAGGTGGCCGCGTGGTGCCGGTGCGCGAGATGATCCTGGCTGCCGACGAGAACGGCCGTCGCGGTGCGCTTGCCAAGCTGCTGCCGATGCAACGCGGCGATTTCATCCGGCTATTCGAGATCATGGGTGGACAACCGGTCACGATCCGGCTGCTCGATCCGCCGCTGCACGAGTTCTTGCCGCACAACGACAAGGAGCAGCATGCCGTTGCCCAGGACCTCGGCATCGATGTCGAGCGCATCAAGCGGCGGGTGGCGGAGATGAGCGAGGTCAATCCGATGCTGGGCTTTCGCGGCTGCCGCATCGGCGTGCTCTATCCCGAGATCATGGAGATGCAGGCGCGGGCGATCTTCGAAGCCGCAATCGAGGCGGTGCGCGTATCGTGTAAGCCGGTCACGCCGGAGATCATGCTGCCGCTGGTCATCGATCGCCGTGAGTTCGATCTTGTCGCGAAAGTGATCCGGGCGACGGCGGCTGCCGTTTCCGCCGAGACGGGAGTTCACGTCGACTATCAGATCGGCACGATGGTAGAGCTGCCGCGCTCGGCGCTGCGCGCGGCCGAGATTGCTGCCGGCGAGGATGGCGCCGCGTTCTTCTCGTTCGGCACCAACGATTTGACGCAGACGTGCATGGGTTTGAGCCGCGACGATGCCGGCCCCATACTCGCCAGCTACATGCATGCCGGCATCTTCACGGCCGATCCGTTCGTGTCGATCGATCGTGAGGGAGTCGGCGAACTGGTTCGCATCGGCGCCGAACGCGGCCGCCACGCCAAGGCCGACTTGAAGATGGGCATTTGCGGCGAGCATGGCGGCGATCCCGCATCCGTCGCCTTCTGCCACGAGATCGGTCTCACCTATGTCTCGTGCTCGCCGTTCCGCGTGCCGATCGCGCGGCTTGCCGCGGCCCAGGCGGCGTTGCGCGAGTTGCGGCAAGCGGGGTGATCGGTTGACTGTGATCGCGGGCATTCGGACAAGACGACAGGATTGCGTTCAATCCGCAGTCTCACGCGCCTTCCAGCCATAGATCCAATCGTAACGGGCCATGAGTATTTCCGGCGGCGTCAGCCTCAGCGTGGCGTCACGCGCGCGGGCGGCAAATCCGTCGAGGTGGTAGATCTGGCCGTTGCGGCGTGCCTGCGCCACGACGCTGCTGGTGCGGGCCAATCGCTCGCGATCATAGTTGGCGAAGGCTCGGGCAAGGTCGGCAGGGCTTTGTTCCACGCAACTGGCGAGCGTCGCCGCGTCCTCGAGCGCCAGAACGCCGCCTTGTGCCATGAACGGCAAGGTCGGGTGTGCGGCATCGCCCAGCAGGCAGATATTGGCGTTGCTGAGGCGCTTCATCGGTGGCAGCTCATAGAGTGCCCACTTCTTCCAGTTACGCGGAGTGGCGAGCAATTGGCGCAACGGTTCGGCGAACTCGCGCGCGCAATCGGTGATCCACTCGGCGGAGACGCTGGCGCTCCAGTCGTCGCTGGCGATGGCATCGGCGCGCACGAAGATCAGCGCCACCTCGCGTCCGGCGCGCACGGGATAGTGCACGGTATGGGCACTGGGCGACATCCAGATCGCGGTGGCGTTCTCGCGCAGTTCGGCCGGCATCTCCTCCGCCGTGATTACGGCGCGCGCAGCGCTCTTTCTGGCAAACGTCAATGGAGGCACGTCGAAGACCTGGTCGCGCAGGCTGGAACGCAGGCCGTCGGCGACGACGAGGGCGCGGCTGGCAAACGTCTTTCCGCCGGCGGCCTCGACGATCAGCGTATCGTCATCATTCCTGGCGGATGCATTCGAGACGGCATGTGCTGCAAACCCCATGTTTATGGTGATGAGCGGCTCTGCAACTGCTGCTTCGTGGAGGGCATGGTGCAGATCACTACGATGCAGCACCCAATAGGGTGCGCCGTGCCGCGTCGCGATCCATTCGCCCAGCGGCAAGCGGGATAGAGTCTGCCCGCTTATGGCGGACCGGGCGTGGATCTCGTCGGGTTTGCCAGCCAGTGGCTCGAGCCGGCCGGCGATGCCAAGCTCCTCGAGGATGCGTGTGCCGTTGGGTCCGATCTGGATGCCCGCGCCCTCGGGTTCGAACACGCTGCGCTTCTCGAGAACGGTCGACGCGATGCCACGCCGCGCCAGCGCCAGCGCCGTCGCAAGGCCGCCGATGCCGGCGCCCAGTATCACGATCGGAGCGGCGGTTGCGGCAGGCTCCGCATCAAGCGCAATGCGCGCCAAGCTCGAAGAGCGTGCCGTCATGTGGTGGCCTCCCTTGCGCCTCGCGCGCTCGATCAGCGGATTAAAGCAGGCCACCGTCGTTCAATGCGATACCGCCAAAGTTGAACGTGCTTTGCGTTTCGGGAGCGCAGATGGCGGGGCAACTCATCCCGTCGCGTCGGCTGCCATGTCGACGAGGCAACCCGCGGGATCGCTCTCGGTTGCCTTCAGGCGCGGATCGTACACATAGAGCGTCGAGCAGTAGGGACACAGGATCTGCCCATCGGCGCCCATATCCAGAAACACATGCGGGTGATCGTAGGGCTGGCGGGCGCCCATGCATTGAAACTCTTTGACGCCGACGAACACCTTCTCGACGCCCTTGTCGTTGGCAAAGTGCGGAACGACGCTATGTGCCATGCGCGGGCCTCTTTTCGCTCAAATCTCGTCCACGGCTTCAGGATCGGGCGCGACCATAGCCCCGGCGCGGTGGAAATGGTAGGGGACGACTGACCGCACTTGGTCGAACGAATGAGGATTTCAGAGTGCTGACGTTTGCCTCCGGCGATGTCGAGATCGCCTATATCGACGAGGGGCAGGGGCCCGTCGTCCTGCTGATCCACGGCTTTGCCTCCAATGTCGCCACCAATTGGGTGACGCCCGGTTGGGTCGGCTATCTGAAGGGCAAGGGCTATCGCGTTGTCGCTCTCGACAACCGCGGGCATGGCCGCAGCCAGAAGCTGTATGGCCTCGTCGAGTATGGTGCGCCGCTGATGGCAGAGGATGCGCGCCGCCTGCTCGATCATCTCGGCATCGCCTCGGCTCACGTCATGGGCTATTCGATGGGCGCGCGAATCACGGCGTTTCTGGCGCTTGCCCATCCGCAGCGTGTGCGCAGCGCCGTTTTCGGCGGGCTGGGTATCAACATGGTGCGTGGAATGGCTGGCACCGGGCCGATCGCGGCCGCGCTCGAGGCGCATTCGATCGACGACGTCAGCAATGCCACAGCGCGCACCTTCCGCGCCTTCGCCGAGCAGACCAAGAGTGATCTAAAGGCGCTTGCCGCCTGCATCCGCTCGTCGCGCGATCCAATTTCACGAGAAGATGTGGCGCGCATCCCGTGTCCGGTGCTGGTGGCGGTCGGGGAGACCGACGTGGTGGGAGGCTCGGCGGTAGATCTTGCCGCGCTCATTCCTGGCGCGGAAGCGCTGACCATTCCCGGCCGCGACCATATGAAGGCGGTTGGCGACCGAGTCTACAAGGAGGGCGTTGCGGCGTTTCTGGCGCGGGTGACGGCTGGCGATCGCGGGCAGCCGCGCGTGTGAGCCGTCTCGCGTGCATGTGCGCAGAATTGGGCCGACCGGCACGGGCTGCGCGGCACTTGTTGCGTGCTTTGCACTGAGGTGTGGAAGGCGCAATGGTCCAGGCACAATGTTCCCGGTGCAATAGTCCCGAGGCGCAATGGTCCAGGTGCAATGGTGTGCGACGCGCTACAGCGCTTCAGGGATTGCTTGAGGGATCATGGAGTCCTGCAAAGGCGCGTCCTAGAAATGCGCGTCCTAGAAGTGCAACGGCCCCGGCAGGCCAAGCAATCGGGTTTGCAAAGTCAAAAGCGCGGGGGCTTTGTGCAAACCATTGCGGGCGAAGCACCAGGGCCGTTAGCGACTTTCCAACTGCATCATGGCTTACGTCTCGAGGGGGACCGGGGGGTGTTCGAGACGATCAAACGCATGACTTGGATGGTACGCGCAGACTAGAAACGCTGCTACGAAAACGCGATTACACACACGTACTTACACACACACGTACAAGGAAACTCACTTACGCGAACTCAGGCACACAAAAGCAAGACGTGCATTCAGGTACACAAGCCTGGTTCACACTTCCAGGCGCAACACCTGCAGCAAAGTCCAAGCAAGCGGGTCAAGAGGGGGCCGACCCTGTAGCTGGCACATGCAGAAACGGCAGCGCCTGTTACACAAACACGACACATTCCACACGGGGGACGTAGGTTCGAACGTGGAATGGGCCAGTACGCAGATACGAAACGCACGTTACAAAACGCATTACTGAAACGCACCCACAACCCAGAACAACAAGCCTTTTTCAGTCAGACAGTTACACGACTGAAACGGCGTCTTGGCTGCTTGGGGACACCCGCTGGAACTCGGGGGTCATCGGTGTTGAAGAATTTTCCCAACAGCTTTTGACTGATTTCAAGTTAACAAACTTGGCTGTGCAAGTCTCATGATTTCCGAGCGCTGATGAAGATTGGTTGTGGATAAATCTTTTATTGCACTTGCGTGACAGCAATATTTTCAGTCTCGCGCTGCACACCAACACCTCAAAGTGAACAACAATTGGCCGGCAATCGGCCAGCTTGGCGGCAGATGATGCACGTGCCTGTGCGTTTGCCAGGCAGCAGTACCGCACGGCGCGTTCGGGGCAGCGCGCAGTGCCGGTCAAATGGGCTTTACGCAATATTAACGTTACCTGGGCACTGTCCCGAGCATGTCTGTGTATCGCGTCCTCGTACCACTTCTGATCGGCTCGGCTGTCCTGGCGCCTCTTTCCGGGTGCGGAAAGGGCAGTGATGAGCCTCACTTCGTCGCCAAATACGAGCCGTGGCGGGCCGCCGAGGAGCGGCAATGCCTAGCTTCCGGCGTCGTCCAATACAGCCGCTTCGTTAATGCCCGCTCGTCGCTGGGTGGCCCCAGTGTGTGCGGCGCCGAGCGGCCATTCGAAATGTCAGGTGCCGCAGGCGGCCGCGTCAACCTGAAGCCTGCCGCTATACTGCGGTGCCCGATGATCCCGGCGGTCGACCGCTGGGTCACGCAGGTGGTCGATCCTGCGGCGCGCTTTCATTTCGGCCTACCCATCACCGACGTCAAGGTCGCAGCATCGTATGGCTGCAGGCCCATCAATCACCAATGGGGCGGCAAGCTTTCCGAGCATGGCCACGCCAACGCCATCGATATCTCCGGTTTCCAACTGCCCAACGGACGGGTGGTGACGGTGAAATCGGGATGGTTCGGCGGCGATGAGCGCGAACGTGCCTTCCTGCGCACGGTGCATCGCGGCGCCTGCGATACGTTCACGACGGTGCTCGGCCCGTATGCCGACGCCTTCCATCGCGATCATTTCCATCTCGATCTGGCGCGTCACGGCCGCGACGGCACCTACCGCGTCTGCAAGTAGGTATCCGTGGTCCGATGTCGAGCACCGGCACGCATTTGGCGTAGTGCCCGGATCTGATCGCATTCAAATCGGATCGCGGCCCAACTCCAGCGCGAGCGCCTTGCCGAACGAGAGGCTCGCCTGGCTGATCACGGCATCGAGCCCCTTCATCACTTGATCGATGAACTTGGCGCCCACGGGCGTGCGCATGAACGCCTCATAGCTCGCCAGATCGCCAACCGGTATGTTGCGGTAAATGTAAGCCATAGACAGTGCTGTCAGCGCCGCCATCTCCTTTGAGGTCTGCTCGCGCATCTGGTCGATGGCCTGCGAGATGTCTTCCAGCGTCAACCGTTGGCCAGAGGTCTGGGCGGAGGCGACTCCGATCATCATGGCGCGGGCCACGTTGAGCGCGATGGTGATCGACATGTCGTCGATTTGAGCCGCAGCAGAAAGTGTTTTCAGCGCCGATTTGCGGACGGGGTCTGCTTCCAGCTTTTCCATCAGCGCCAATGCCTCGCTGGCCATCGCCTCCTGCGCGGCCTTCGAGTTGCCCGCGATCTCCGCGCTCACGATGCGCTGACCAAGTTCCGAACGGTAGAAATCCTCGACCGTGTTGGTTTCATCGGGTGTCAGCTTGCCGGTGAGCCTCTGTGCGAACGAGGCCTTGAGCTTGTCGGGCGCAAAGCTCGCCAGTGCGGCGCTTTTCCAGGCGGCGACGAAGGCGGTTGCGTCGGCAAGGTTTGGATCTTCCTTGGCGACATTGGCAGCCTCCTCGGCCATTGCGCTGGCGACATCTTCGAGCGCCTTGTCGACGCCCGTCAGGGTTGCGAGCGCAGCGGGCGAAATCGGCTCGCGCGCATCTGCCGGTGCGACGGCAGCGACCAGCAGCGCGACACAGGCTAGCGCCAGACCGAGCGCGCGAGGGATCATCATCATTGCGACCTCGTGGGGGTGGGGCCTCTTGTTCGGCTGCGGGCAGTCCGCAACCAGGCGCTGAAGAGATAGACCAGTCGGCCTGTAAGCCGGGTTCTGTCTGGAGTTGCCCCCGCGACGGCCATTCATCTGGGACGCCCGTTGCCGGACGTCTCGTGCAACCAACCCGGGTGACGAGCCTGGAAACCGGCTCGGCGTCGCACGGCTTGCGCCACGCACGCCCGGCCACCCCTATTTGGTCTTGCTCCCGGTGGGGTTTGCCATGCCGCGTCTGTCGCCAGCCGCGCGGTG
>CAZLHQ010000156.1:0-7454 GCA_964559355.1 uncultured Hyphomicrobiaceae bacterium | reverse complement strand
GATGGCGCGCGCGATCAGCTCCTTGCCGACGCCCGACTCGCCTTCGATCAGCACCGGTATATGCGAGGATGCAGCGCGCTTGCCAAGTGAGATGACGCGCGTCATCGCATCGCCGCGGATGATGAGATCATCGAACGTGAGGGTGCCCTCGTGCTGCTTCTTGATGCGATTGATTTCGCCAGCCAGGGCTTCGATCTTGAGTGCGCTCTTGATCGAAACCTCGAGACGTTCGGGCGAAGCGGGTTTGACGACGAAATCGACAGCACCCGCGCGCATGGCGTTGATGGCTGTGTCGATCGAGCCGTGCGCCGTCTGCACGATAATGGGGGGGAGGCCGGGCTTGCCGGACAGCCTGTCGAGCACGGCCATGCCATCCATGCCAGGCATGACGAGATCGAGTAGGACGAGAGAGATATTGCCGCGGTCAGGACCTTCGAGCAGCTCGACGGCGCTCTCGCCCGAACCGAAGGTTTTGGTCTCGAAACCCATCCGTCTGATGGTCTCTTCGAGGATGCGGCGCTGGGCCGGGTCGTCATCGACAACAAGAACGCGCTTGGCCATGTGGCACTCGACTAACTGACGCTACGGATACGTCCCGCGCCGCCACCCAAACTACGTCCAGAAACAGGACAAACGGTGAGGAGCGAAGAACTCGAACAAGCCGAGAGTGCACGAATTGGGTAAACAAGCCGTTGAGAGCCTTATCAGGTTGACGCTTATTGTTGCTGGTGGCGCGCAAATCATTGTGCCAGGCCGGGATTTCGGGGCGCCCGGAGGTCATCGATGTGGGGATCGGTGTGAGGATCAGTCACCGCCGCAGCCGCCGCCATCCCCGTCACCACCACTGCCGCCGTCGCCATCGCCGAGGCCGTCGGTGCCACCATCGTAGGACGTTGACGAGAATTCGCCACCGCATTGCGTGTAGCTGATGGTTGTCGTTCCGCCTTCGTCACGGAGGCTGCGGCAGTCGGGCGAATACCTGTATCCGCCAGGAAAATTGATTGCGGCATCGAGTGCGAACAGCACGCTCAACGCAACGACTTGCGCTCCGCGGTTGTGGGGCTTAACTGAGCGGCGAACCGTTTATGTTTGAAAGCGCAGCATTTGAGGTGAACATGACCGCCGCCGCTCCGGCTTCCCGGGCCGTTGATTTGGGTGCCATGCCCGAGTGGGATTTGTCGGATCTCTACACCAGCCCCGACGCGCCAGAGGTATCTCGCGATCTGGAGAAGGGTGCCGCCGACGCAAAGGCGATGAAGGAACGCTGGCAGGGCAAGCTTGTCGCGGCCGGCAGCAATGGCGCCAAGCTCGCTGAAGCCGTGAAGGCTTATGAGGATCTCTCCGATCTGCTCGGCAAGCTCGGCTCCTATGCGGGTCTGCTCTACGCGGCCAACCAGACCGATCCGGTGCGCGCCAAGTTCTACGGCGACGTTTCGGAGAAACTCACCAACATTTCCTCCGATCTGCTGTTCTTCGAGTTGGAGCTGAACCAGATCGAGGACGACAAGCTGGAAGCAGCTTTGCGGCACCCCGATCTCGCGCGCTACAAGCCTTGGTTCGACGATCTCAGGAAGGAAAAGCCTTATCAGCTCGACGAGACGCTGGAGAAGCTGTTCCACGAGAAGGGCCAGACCGCGCGCGGCGCTTGGAACCGCTTATTCAACGAGACGATGAGCGGCTTGCGCTTCAAGGTCGCCGGCGTCGACGAGCCGATGACGCTGGAGCCGACTCTCAACCTGATGTCGGACGCTGACGGCAACAAGCGGCAGGCGGGCGCGGAGGCGCTGGCCAAGGTCTTCAAGGACAACGTGCGCCTGTTCACGCTCATCACCAACACGCTGGCCAAGGACAAGGAGATTTCAGACCGCTGGCGCGGCTTCAAGGACGTCGCCGACAACCGGCATCTGGCAAACCGCGTCGAGGCGCCGGTGGTCGATGCTCTCGTGACGTCCGTGCGCGCAGCCTATCCGAAGCTTTCGCATCGCTATTATGCGATGAAGGCGAAGTGGCTCGGCATGGACAAGCTTGCCCACTGGGATCGCAATGCGCCGCTTCCCGAAAAGCCCGATCGCACGATCAGCTGGTCCGAGGCGCAGGAGATGGTACTCTCGGCGTATGCCGGCTTTGCAACCGAGATGGCCTCGATCGCCAAGCCGTTCTTCGACAGGAACTGGATCGACGCGCCAGTACGTCCGGGCAAGGCGCCAGGTGCGTTCTCCGCCTCGACCGTGCCGTCTGTGCACCCTTATGTGATGATGAACTATCTGGGCAAGCCGCGCGATGTGATGACGCTCGCGCACGAACTCGGCCACGGCGTGCATCAGGTGCTGGCGGCCAAGCAGGGTCCGTTGCTGGCGCCGACGCCGCTCACCTTGGCGGAGACGGCCAGCGTATTCGGCGAGATGCTGACCTTCCAGAAGCTCTTGTCGGAAGCGAAGGACAAGCGCGAGAGGAAGGCGATGCTGGCCGGCAAGGTCGAGGACATGATCAACACGGTCGTGCGCCAGATCGCGTTCTACTCCTTCGAGCGCAAGGTGCACGAAGAGCGACGCGGCGGCGAGCTGACCAGCGACCGGTTGAACGAGATCTGGCTTGACGTGCAGCGCGAGAGCCTGGGACCGGCAATCGACTTCAAGCCCGGCTACGAAGTATTCTGGACCTACATTCCGCACTTCATTCATTCGCCGTTCTACGTCTACGCCTATGCGTTCGGCGATTGCCTCGTGAACTCGCTCTACGGGCTTTATCGCGAGGCGCATCCGGGCTTCGTCGAGAAATATTTCGAGATGCTCAAAGCCGGCGGCTCCAAGCATCACTCGGAGCTGCTCGCCCCCTTCGGTCTCGACGCGCGCGACCCTCAGTTCTGGAACAAGGGCTTGAAGGTTCTCGAAGGCATGATCGACGAGCTGGAGCGGATGGAAAGGGTCTCTTGATTTTGCGCGACACGAGTTGCGTGAAGCTTTGCCGCCGCTGACCAAGTGCGGTTTGATGTCTGGTGCATTGGCACCGGGCCGCAGTCGCGGCCTGACCGGCCCTGGACGGGCCGGTGGTAGGCAGGGTCGTAGCGCGTTCCACTTCCGTCCTCTCCCTTGAGGGAGAGGATGCCGGCAGGCAGGTGAGGGGCTTCAATCTGGCGCTGCGACCAGTCGAAAGAGAGCCCCTCATCCGCCCTTCGGGCACCTTCTCCCCAAGGGAGAAGGAATGTGGTGAGTGAAACGAGCTGGAGCGGATGGAGATGGTGACCTAGCCGGTGCCTCGAAGAATACTCATTGTCATCCCGCGGCTGGTCCGCGGGATCCATGGTGCAGCACCGCCGACACTGACATTCGAACGTAGCGACAAGAGGAGCGAGCGAAACGTCATGGCGTCTCCATCCGAAAGAACCATCCGGCTGCATCGTGTGCTGGCGACGACGCCCGAGAAAGTCTACCGCGCCTTCACCGATGCCGCCGCGATGGCGCGATGGCTGCCGCCCGACGGCTTCACGGCCAAGGTGCATCACATGGATGCGAAGCCGGGCGGCACGTTCCGCATGTCGTTCATGAACTTCACGACCGGCTACAGTCATGCCTTCGGCGGCGAGTATCTGGAGCTCACGCCCTATGCGCGTCTGCGCTATACCGACCGCTTCGATGATCCCGGTCTCCCGGGCGAAATGCTTGTGACGATTGAGTTGAAGACGGTTTCGTGCGGCACGGAACTCAGCATCGAGCAGAGCGGCATCCCGGACGTGATCCCGCTCGATGCGTGCTATCTCGGCTGGCAACAGTCGCTTGCGAACCTCGCACGGCTGGTCGAGCCCGACATCAAGGACTGACGGCGGCGCGTCTCCCGCACACAATGTCGCGGCGCACGCCCGTCATCCCGAAGCAGGTCGGGATCTACGCCAGTTTCCACGAGTTCAACGTAAGTGGTGGATTGCTGCGCTCTGAGGCACGCGCGCTTTCCCAGTCCAACAGATCATCTGTGGCGGCTTGCGTGGGTGCCGGCCTTCGCCGGCATGACGGTTGTGGGTGGGGCGAGCGGCGGCGGTCCAAATGCGCGCGTTTTACATCCTGTACAACGCCGCCTTGCTCATGTTATACGTTTTGTATAACGCGCCACGCGGAGCCGCTAACATGAAGCTGCAACTCAAAAAAATTGGCAATTCGACCGGGCTCATCATCCCCAAAGAGCTGCTGGCGCGCCTCGGCCTCAAGGAGGGTGACGAACTGGTGGTCAGTGAAGGTCCGCAGGGTTCGCTATCGATCTCCCGCCACACCGAGGATGACGAAGAGACCATGCGCATCGCGCGTGAGGTCATGAAGGCCTACCACAATACGCTGACGGCGCTTGCCAAGTGAGCGAGCCGCGCTGGGTTACCCTCGATCAAGCGATTCGCATCCATGCCGAGCAGCTGTCGCGTTTTGGCGGGCCCGAAGGCATACGCGACGCCGGATTGCTGGAAAGCGCGCTGGGGCGGCCGCAGAACAAATTCGCCTATGGCGAAACCGACCTCGCCGCCTTGGCCGCTGCCTATGCCTATGGGCTGGCGAAAAACCATCCGTTCGTTGATGGCAACAAGCGTGCGGCTTTCATGGTTATGATGGTTTTCCTGCGCAAGAACGGCATTGCCTTCGCGCCGCCCGAGGCCATGGCGGCTGCGGCAATCCTCGGCCTCGCGTCGGGCGACATCATCGAGGATGGCCTGACGCGGTGGATCCGGGACAATTGGCCAGCGGTGGGGGGCTAGGTTTCAGGTTTTAGGGTCTAGCTTTAAGGTTTCAGGTTTTACGTGCTCGGATTTCGAGGCTGGAGCGCGCAGGGTCATAACAACAAGGCCGCAAGCAACTTGCTTGCGGCCTTGTTTCGTGAGGATGAAGCGCTGCGTCGCGGAAAGCGTTGCGCGTTCACGCTGCAGCGCTGCGGCGCAACTCAGTCCAACTCGCGGCGCGCTGTCGTCGGCACGAAGCCCTTGGAGCGGGCGCGCGACTTGGCACTGTCGGCCTCGTCGTCGTTATCGTCCAGATACTCGACCACCATCACCGACTTGCCCTTGGCCTTGGCGCGCGACAGATGCTTCTCGGCTTCCGATACTTCCGCGGAGGAGTTGCGGCGCTTGTCGTGGTGGATGCCGTGATACAGGTCTTCCTTGGCGATGCCGTCGATGGCCCTGGCATAGCGCTCGTCGTTGACCAGCTCTTCGCCGTTCTGCACGATCACCGCGGCATTGCCCTTCCGCGACTTGGCAGTGCGCGAGACTTCCTCGACGAGTTTCACCATCTCGGCCTTCGAGCCGCCGGGCGCCTTGACGTTCTCATAAGTGTCGACGCGATCGAGGTAGACACCATCATAGCCCTTGTCCATGGCTTCCTTGACACGGGCCTTGACGATTTCCTTCCACTCCGGATCCCAATACTTGGCGGCATAGTTGCCCTCCCAGCCCTGGGTGCGACCAGTCGAGAACTTCCTGCCGCCGTGCTTCATGTAGCTGCGTCCTTCCTCCACCTCGCCGACCGAGATGTAGGCCAGAACGGCGCGCTTGCCGCCGTCGCGCTTGTGCTTGTACTTTTCGGCCGCGCCCGCATGATCGGGATCGATGACGGCGACATCGGCATTGGAACGGGCCACGCGACCTGTGTCGCCCTGCAACTGATAGGTCCAACTCTTGGCGCGCTTTACAGTATCGGTATCTGCAGCGGCGGGAACTGCGAGCGATGCGGTGATCAATGCCGCCGCCATCAGGCTGGTGGCCAACGCATGACCGCTGCGCGTGTTTACCGTGAAACTCATGCAATGCTCCTCATTTTTGATCGTGCCGCTTTGGAAACGCGCAAACGACGCGCCGCACGGCTCGCTGCCCGCTGTTACAGACGCGGGTCAGTTGGTAACGCTGGCTGTAGGGCAGTCCGCATGGGGCGAAAATGTGACTTGAAGCGCAGTGGCCTTGGTGTGCCAATTAAGGTGGCGTATGAGCCACATGTGCGGATTTGCCCGCCCTTTGCATCACCGATTGGGTGAATGCGTTGATCGGCAATTGCGTTTTGAACCGCTGGCCGTCATCGGCTTCACTACGAACGGAGCGCTTGGCGGATTTGTGCCGCGTTCGCGTGCGCATGTGTCGCGGAGTTTGCGTCGGCTGCCATCAAGCCGGTGACGATTGGGACTATCGGCGCGTCAAGCATACATCCGTCATGCCGGCGAAGGCCGGTACCCACGCAAGTCGCAACGGGTGATCGATTGGCGATGTTCATGATGCATGCGCGGCACGCCGCAGCATTTCCTTGCCAGCGTTGTGCGCGCCGAAACTGGCGTAGGCCCCGACCTGAGTCGGGGTGACGGTGGAGTTGGAGGGTAGTCATATGCCCTACACACAACCGTCTTTCCCGCGCAGGCGGGAACCTAGACACGCCGCAACAGTTGAGACGTAAGCGGTGAAGGCATGCACTCGCCGCACGCGCGCATTCACCAACGCAAGAAGAGTTCGCAGCGACGTGTCTGGACCCCGGCCCGGAGGCCGGGGTGACGGTGGAGTTGGAGGCAGATCCTGCGTCAAACATCTCCGTCATGACAGTCGAGTTTGTGGCATCTGGCCGACGACCGCACCCGCCGCCATCATGCCCGTGAAGTCTGTTGCACCGACGCCGCCACACCCACTTCCGTCATGCCGGCGAAGGTCTGTACCGACGCAAGTCGCAACGGGTGATCGATTGGCGATGTTCATGATGCATGCGCCGCACGCCGCAGCATTTCTTCGCTCGCGTTGTGCGCGCCGAAACGGGCATTGGCCCCGACCTGCGTCGGGGTGACGGTGGAGATTGATGCAGTCCGATCGCTTCACTCACCACCGACCTGCGTCGGGGTGACGGTGGAGTGTCTTGCGCCTACGCCGCCACACCCACTTCCGTCATGCCGGCGAAGGCCGGTACCCACGCAAGTCGCAACGGGTGATCGGCGGGCGAAGCTCATGATGCATGCGCGGCACGCCGCAGCATTTCCTTGCCAGCGTTGTGCGCGCCGAAACTGGCGTAGGCCCCGACCTGCGTCGGGGTGACGGTGGAGTTTTTTCCAGCGGACAAAGTGGGCACACGCGGCAGGACTTGCGTTACCCCTCACTCCGCCGCGCTCTTCGCCTCGTGGCCGAGCAAGGTGTTGAGCTCGCCGATCAGTTGGGCGGCGGCTTGCGGGATGTTGGTGCCGGGGCCGAACACGGCCTTGGCGCCGGATGCGTACAGCTCGTCGTAATCAGCGGGGGGGATGACGCCGCCGACCACGATCATGATGTCGCCACGGCCTTCCTTGTCGAGCGCCGCCTTCAATTCCGGCACCAGAGTCAGATGGCCGGCGGCCAGCGACGACACGCCTATGATGTGCACGTCGTTTTCGACCGCCTGGCGCGCGGCTTCGTCCGGTGTTGCAAACAGCGGCCCGATATCGACGTCGAAGCCCAAGTCGGCGAATGCCGATGCGATCAC
>CAZLHQ010000155.1:0-7506 GCA_964559355.1 uncultured Hyphomicrobiaceae bacterium | reverse complement strand
CACGGCGGCAACGAGAAGATCAAGGCCGACGTCAAGAAGAAGTCGCAGGTCAACGAGGCGCTGGCCGCCGGCGACTTGAAGTACGACGGCGACCTGAAGGTGCGCCACGTCTGCGAGGTGTTGGTCAACGAGGTCGGCGTCGACAAGATCAAGGAGCGCGTGAAGACGCCGCTCACCGGTCTCAAGGTGGCCGGCTATGTCGGTTGCCAGACGGTGCGTCCGTTCGCCCAGACCCAGGCGGGCGGCGAGTATGACTCCTACGACGACCCCAACTTCCTCGACGACTTCACGGAAGCATGCGGCGCGACCGCCGTTCCCTTCCAGCACAAGACGGCATGCTGCGGCGGCTCGGTCGCCGTCATCAGCCCGGATCGCACGCTGCACCTCATCAAGAATATTCTGGAGGAAGCAAAGGCCTCCGGCGCCGATGTCATCTCGACGCCATGCCCGCTGTGCCAGACCAACGTCGAGATGTACCAAGACCAGATCAACAAGAAGTTCGGCACCGACTTCAAGATCCCGGTGGTCTTCTACAGCCAGCTGATGGCAGTGGCGTTCGGCATGGATGCGGAGAAGGATGCCGCCCTCCAGCGCAACACCATCAGCTCGGAAAAGCTCGAACAACTTGCCAAATCCGGCGGCGGTAAATAACCGCCACCGCCTGACACTACGCTGAACTCAAAACAAAAAAATATTGCGGACGATGTGAGCAACTAGAGGAAACCGCCAACGCGATAATTCGAAATGGAGGAGCAACCCCATGCTGGTTCGCGACGTCATCCGTAATCAGGGTCCGCTGGTCGTTTGCCGGCCCGAGGACACTGTGCAAACAGCCGCCGTCATTTTGCACACCAAGTACATCGGCGCGATGCCGGTGATGGACGAGAACAACCGCCTGGTCGGCATGTTCGGCGAGCGCGACATCGTCCGCGCCTTTTCCAATCGCCTGCCCAAGCTGGAAAGCATGCATGTGTCCGAGCTGATGGCGAAGAACGTCATCACCTGCAAGCCCGAGAACACCGTGCTCGAGGCAATGGCGCTGATGAAGAAGCACAAGATCCGCCACTTGCCGGTCTGCGATGGCGGCAAGGTGATGGGCATCGTGTCGATCCGTGACACGCTCGACGTGCTGCGTCAGAACGCCGAGCAGAACGCCGCCATCATGCGCGATCTGTCGATTGCGCGGCGCTGATCGATTGCGACACGTCGCGACGGCATTCGAACGGCTCCAACATTCGACCACTCCATGGCCGGGCTTGACCCGGCCATGGAGAGTGTCGGCTGTTTCAGGCTGCTTTGTCGCCCCCTCAATGGCCCCTGGATGGGTCGGTTTGGGGAGCAGGCTGGCATGTTGAGGGGCAAATGGTGACGAGACCAGACCGCGCCCGGTCGGGCCGCGGCACCTTTCCCCCTTCTTCCATCATCCCTTCTTGCGGAACTCGGCTCCAAATTGCAGCACGTCCGGCGTCTCCACCTTGACCGGCGCCGCTGTCGGTTCGTAGCGAGGCGAGGTCATGTGCGGCTCGTCGGGTCCTGCCTTCTCGACCTTCACGCGCAGATCGTACCACGCCGCCTGCCCCGTCACCGGATCGGAATTGGAGTAGCGATAGCCGCCTTCGCGCTTGGGCAGCAGTTCGCCGATCAGATGATTGAGCAGGAAGCCATGCGTCGATTCCGGCGCGTCATTGTCGAGGTTCCAGGCGCCCGAGCGCTTGCCGATCGCATTCCACGTCCACACCGTGTCGTCGTTGACGCCGTCCATCAGCCGCACCTGCGCGCGCACCCGGCCCAGGTGGCTCGAGATCCAAACCCAATCGTCGTCTGCAATGCCGAGTGCGGCCGCCTTTGAGTGGCTCATGTAGAGGCGGTTCTCGGCCGTGATCTGGCGCAGCCACGCATTCTGCGACCCCCACGAGTGATACATGTGCATGGGGCGCTGGGTGATCGCATACATCGGGAATTCGTTGGTATCGACGATCTCACCCTCGAACGGGGGATACCAGAAGGGGAGCGGATCGAAATAGGTCTCGATGCGCTTCCTGTGCTCATCGGGCGGCTGGCATTCGCACTTGCCCTGCGCGGCGAGCCGGAAAGCCTGCATCGGCTCCATGTAGAGCTGGAACACGAGCTGCTCGGCGTCGGCGATGAAGCCGGTGGTGTTGGCCCAATCGAGATAATCGCGGTTGGCGTGCTTGAAGTAGCGCATGTTGGGCTCGAGGTGATGCACATGGAACGAGCCCTTCTTGATGTACTCCTCGAGCTGCTTTGGGTTGGGCTCGCCCTTGCCGAAAGACTGGCCGTCCTTGCCGCGCCAGCCCGACAGCGGACCGACACCGGGCATCCGTTCGTGGTTGACGATATAGTCGGGATAGCCGCCGGGATATTTGCGCGAACCATCAGCATTGGTGAATGCCGGCAGTCCGATCCGCCAGCCCAGGTCGATCAGCACCTCCTGGAAGCCGCGCACGTCACGGTCGGGCTTGACCACGGGATAGCGGATGGCGTCTGCGGGTCCATCAGGCTCGGAGATCGGACGGTCGAGCAGCGAGATGCAGTCCCAGCGCTCCAGGTAGGTCGTGTCGGGCAGCACGAGGTCGGCATACGACACCATCTCGGAGGAATAGGCATCCGAGTAGATGATCTTTGGAATCTTGTACTCGCCGGTCGTCTCGTCCTTTGCGGTCAGGTGCTCGAGGATTGCCGGCGTGTTCATGGTCGAGTTCCACGCCATGTTGGCCATGTAGAGGAACAACACGTCGATCGGATACGGGTCCTGGTTTGCCGCATTGGTGATGACCATGTGCATCAACCCGTGCACAGCCATCGGCGCTTCCCAGCTGAACGCCTTGTCGATGCGTTGCGGCTTGCTGTCCTTGTCGATCAACAGATCCTTGGGTGACATGGGAAAGCCCAGATGCGGCCCTCCCAGCGGCTCGTTGCGCGTCACCTGGGCCTGCTTGCCGGTCGGCTTGAGACGCGGGGGAATGCACTTGGGATAGGGCGCCTTGTAGCGGTAGCCGCCAGGGCAATCGATCGAGCCGAGCAGGATCTGCAGGATGTGGATCATGCGGCAGGTGTGAAAGCCGTTCGAGTGAGCGGAGATGCCGCGCATGGCGTGCATGGAGATCGGCCGGCCGATCATCTTCTCCTGCCGCCGCCCGGCCCAATCGGTCCAGGGGATGTCGAGCACGACCTCCTCCTCGAACGCGACCCTGGCAAGTTCATCGGCGATGCGGCGGATCGTTTCGGCGGCAATCCCGGTTTCTTCGGCCGCGCGCTCGGGCGTGTAGTCGTCCGACAGGAAGCGCTTGGCCAGCAGCTCGAACGACGGCACCGCGTAGCGTCCATCGGGAAGCCTGTAGCGGCCCGACAAGGCCGGTGCGTTCTCCGGCGCATTGGCGTCGACGATACGGCCGGACTTCTTGTCGTAGGCGTAGGGCTCGAGGTTCTTGGCGCGGGCAAACATCCCGTGATCCTTGGCGCCCGGATCATCGATCACGAGCCAGTGCGCATTGGTGTAGCGGACCAGATAGTCGAAATCGACTTTGCCGGTGCGCAGCAGCTCATGAATCAAGGCGCCGACGAACATGCCATCGGTGCCGGGCTTCAACCCGATCCACTCGTCGGCAATCGCGCCATACCCGGTTCTGACCGGATTGATCGCGACCACCTTGGCGCCGTTCTTTTTCAGTTTGCCAAGGCCGATCTTGATGGGGTTGGAGCCATGATCCTCGGCAACCCCGAACAGCATGAAGTAGCGTGTCAGATCCCAGTCGGGCTCGCCGAACTCCCAGAACGCACCGCCGAACGTATAGAGACCGGCTGCCGCCATGTTGACCGAGCAGAAGCAGCCGTGCGCCGCATAGTTGGGCGTGCCGAATTGCAGCGCCCACCAGCCGGTCAGCGATTGCGATTGGTCGCGGCCGGTGAAAAAGGCGAGCCGGCGCGGATCGGTGGTGCGAATGCGCCCGAGCCAGCCCGCCGCAATGTCGAGCGCCTCGTCCCAGGTGATTTCCTTGAACTCGCCCGAGCCGCGAGGTCCGGTCCGCAGCAGCGGCGCCTTCAGGCGCGCGGGCGAATAGTGCTGCATGATTCCGGCCGAGCCCTTGCCGCACAGCACGCCGCGATTGATCGGATGGTCGCGATTACCTTCGATGTAGCGAACCTTGCCGTCCTTCAGATAGACGCGGATACCGCAGCGGCAGGCACACATGTAGCAGGTCGTGGTTTTGATCTCGTCGGCCGGCGGCACGTCCACGGCGACGTGAGGCTCGTTCGGCAACTGCTTGGACATCGAGATCGTCTCCTCAAGACGGCATCGCGCATGGCGCTTGGCAGGAACAACCGGCGCCCCGCTCGCCGGACCGATGGTTGACGCGATAGCCTGCGAACTCAACGTGCCAGGAAGCACAATATGCCGGCCACGCCCGTATATTCACAACTACGAATACTAAAGGAAACAGTGCCAGATCAAGCTCATAAGGCCGGGATCAAGGCCCGTTCCGGTGCCGTCATGATGACTCCGGCCGGTGGCGCCCGCCACCCTGCCGCCGTGGGGCATTGATATTGCGGAGTGTTCAAGCCTGAACGGGAACCGTCGCACGACCTTACGGCAGCGCGCGGGCTGTTTGTCGCACGATCTGGCGCAACAGCAGCAAACGCCGTGCAGGATCGGCCGATCCATCGATTGCACAACCTCGGTGCGCACGTCCGCCACCATCGTGGGCGTGAATTCAGACTCTCAAACAATGGCGTGGAGCGGGCCACCACGACCCAAGTGATTGCATCAAGATCGGACCTGCTCGAGCAGCGGCTTCGCGTTGCGCTGCCGGGCAAGCTGTGATGGAACAATACGAGACGTGCGTTCGCGGAGCCTGCAGATGTCCAACAGTGCGCCCCTCGCCTCCCCCGGCGCTGGCGAAGACTTGCTCTATTCCATCGAATTTGGCGGCATCGCCATTGCCACACTCAACCGCCCAGCACAGCGCAACGCGCTTACACTAGGCATGTACGAGGGCCTCGCCTCAATCTGCGCCGACATCCGGCCCGGTGGTCCGGTCAAGGTGCTGATCGTGACGGGAGCCGGCGGCAAGGCATTTGGCGCTGGCACCGATATCTCCACCTTCCGCGATCTGCGCACAGAACAGGATGCGATCGACTACGAAGCCAAGATCGACCGCGTGCTCTCCACCATCGAGCAAACCGCGGTGCCGACCATCGCCGCCATTGCTGGAGCATGCACCGGGGGAGGTGCCGCGATCGCCAACGTCTGCGACCTGCGCATTGCGACCGCCGACCTGCGCTACGGCTTTCCCATTGCCCGCACGCTCGGCAACTGTCTGTCGATGACCAATCTGGCACGGCTCGCCGAGTTGATCGGACAGGCACGCACCAAGGACATTTTGTTCACCGCACGCCTGATCGGCGCTGAGGAAGCCATGACGACGGGCCTTATCAGCGAGGTGTTGCCAGATCACGACGCACTTATGAAGCGCGCATTCGAGCTTGCTGCCACGCTGACCACTCATGCTCCCTTGACGCTACGCGCCACCAAAGAGGCGCTGCGACGGCTTCGTGACGACACGCTGCGTGGCCGCGATAAGGACCTCATCACGGCGTGCTATACTTCGGCGGATTTCCGCGAGGGTATGGAGGCGTTTTTGGCCAAGCGACCGCCGCAGTGGCAAGGGCGGTAGATCGATATTCGCGCTCTGGATCGAAGTCGTCGATCAAACGTGAAGGTCGGCTCGTGTTCACCCATCAGATGCGCAATGAAGAGAGTGGCCGGCATTTTCAAAGAGAACAGCGGCGGAGCCCCATGAAGACATCCGAGGTCGAAATTCTGATTGTTCCGGGCTGGTCGGGCTCCGATAGCGATCACTGGCAGACGCGCTGGGAGCGCAGCCTCAAGACGGCGCGGCGCGTGCAGCAAAAAGATTGGCACAACCCCAATCGCGATCAATGGGTCGGCACTTTGATCAGCACCATCGCCAAAGCCCAAGGCGATCTGCCGCTGGTTCTCGTCGCACACAGCCTTGGCGTTGCGACCGTCGTTCATGCCGCTGCCGAGCTGCCGCCCGGCTCCATTGCCGGCGCGTTTCTCGTGGCGCCCGCCGATGTCGATCACGCGCAGAATTGGCCTGTGACACAGGGCTTGAGCTTCAACGGCTGTGAGTGCGGGTTCGCCCCGCTGCCGATGGCGCGCTTGCCGTTCTTCACCGCGCTCGTCGCTTCGACCAACGATCCTTATTGCTCGATCGAGCGGGCGCACCTGTTCGCCAACACATGGGGATCGGCGCTCATTCCGGCCGGTGACGTCGGCCACATCAACGTCGCCTCTGGCCATGGCCCGTGGCCCGAAGGGCTGATGCGCTTCGGCTGGTTTTTGAAGCAGGTCGGAGAAGAGGTTCGCGCACGCCAGCACCCGAACTGAAGGCCGGCGCATGAACCTGCGCCGGCACACCGGTCGAACGCTCGATCACGACATGCGCACGCGACACCGCTGCGGTCTCGGCCCGTAACGCCATCGGCGTGCCAAGCAGCAGCTCGCGCCTTGCCGTTGAGGGGGATCGTCGCCGCGCCGGCCGATCAGCTCTTGGCGCCTTCGATCTCTGTTACCGCCTTGGAGAGCAACTCGCTCATAAGGTCGCGAAGCTCCTTGTCGGAAACCCCAAGTCCTTTGGCGTCGAGATCGGCCTTCACCTTGCGCAGCACGTCGTCGTCGCCCTTCTCCTGCAGGTCCGCGCGCCGCACCGCCTTGATGTAATCCTCCAGCGCCACGCCGGTGAGGCCGAGCTTGGCGCCCGCCCATTCCGCCAGCATCTTGTTACGGCGGGATTCGGCCTTGAACTTGAGTTCCGCGTCGTGGGCAAACTTCTTCTCGTAGCCCTTTTCGCGGTCATCGAACGTCGTCATCGCAGCCTCCAATTCAGCGCAACTTTTGCGCGAATATTTACCATTTAGACACGTAAGACGTGCCGAGTGTAGCCATGCGGCCAGCTGTTGCGCGCGAGCAATAGCCCGCGTTGTCCGAGAAATCAACGGCTTGGCCGGGCGCTTACCGAGTTACCCATCAACCTCCTCGTCTAGATTGTTTCTGCCCCCCGGTTCGGCTAGTGTCGGGGCGAAAATAATGCGGTGCGCAAAGCCCTGGCGACTCCTCCGGCAGACATAAAACATGCTGGAACTTCAATAACTCAGCGCCGGGCTCCAGACATCGCCCTACCAATTCACAACAAGAACGGTCACATGATCAGAGGACTTCCGATGAACAGGCGGCGGCGCGTCTACGAAGGCAAGGCCAAGGTGCTCTACGAGGGCCCCGAGCCCGGTACGCTTATCCAACATTTCAAGGACGATGCCACTGCATTCAACGCCAAGAAGCATGCGTTGATCGAAGGCAAGGGCGTTTTGAACAATCGCATCTCCGAGGTGATCTTCCAGCGCCTTGGCGACATCGGCGTGCCGACTCACTTCATCAAGCGCATCAACATGCGCGAGCAGTTG
>CAZLHQ010000154.1:0-7582 GCA_964559355.1 uncultured Hyphomicrobiaceae bacterium | reverse complement strand
GCTTCGTCATCGGGCAGTTGAGATAATCCGCGCCGGTGCCGCCCGGTCCCGCCTTGTCGTAACGCGATTGCTTCCAGGCAATTCCGAGATCGATCGAGTCGAAATGCACGATTGGTGCAATGGCGTCGAAGAAGGCGAGTGAGTCTTCCCCCGTCAGCTTCAATATCGCATCCGTAAGCGCCGGCGATGTGAGTGGTCCGGTTGCCACGATGACGCTATCCCATTCGGGCGGCGGCGAGCCCGCAATCTCCTCGCGCATGATCGTAACCAACGGATGGGCTTCCAGCCGCTGCGTCACGTCCTCCGAAAAGGCATCGCGATCGACCGCGAGCGCGCCCCCGGCCGGCAGCTTGTGCCGATCCGCCGCCATCATGATCAGCGAGCCGGCCCGCCGCATCTCCTCATGCAGAAGCCCGACGGCGTTGTTGGCCCAATCGTCGGAGCGGAACGAGTTGGAGCAAACGAGTTCGGCGAGACCGTCGGTCTTGTGGGCATCGGTGGCGCGCTGCGGCCGCATCTCATGCAGCACCACAGGCACGCCGGCGTTGGCGAGCTGCCATGTGGCCTCCGAACCGGCGAGGCCACCTCCGATGACGTGGACAGGCTCGTTTGGCACGGGAGTGTGGCTCCTTGGCATGATTGGCGAAGAAATCGGCGCGCCGACGCTACTGGATTGCGGGGACAGTCTCAATGCAGGCGTTTGGCGGCGAATCAAACCAGTGATAAGCGCATAGTCCATGTTGGGTGTCGCACCGCGTTCCTCGTCCTCACGTTGTCGTGGAAAGGCTCAGATGACGGCGCTTCGACAGCTTCCAATCGGCTTTGGTGGTGCAGCCCTGGTGCGTTGGGCTGTTGTGCCGGCGCTCCTGGCGGCATTGGCAAGCGCCGGGTGCACGCATGAGCGCCATGGGCCGACACTTGGCCATTTCGACGATTTCAACGTCTCGCGCCCGGAGGGCAATACGGTCCACGTCTGCCATGCCTACGGCTGCAAGATGCAGACCCGCTTCCGCTTCAATGAAGCCGATATCGCCGAAATCACCGGCATCATGAAGAAGAACGCCAAGGACACATCGCCCGCCGAGGAGCGCAGGGCGGTCGCCTATGCGATCGGCTGGATGGAGACCAGAGTCGGCAAGGTTGTCGGCACGGACAAGGATCGCGAGGGCATGGATTTCGCCGCAACCGGCGATCCGACCCAGCAGGATTGCGTCGACGAGGCCACCAATACAACGTCTTACCTGAGCGTGCTGCAAAACAACGGTTTGTTGAAGCATCACACGGTCGGCACGCCCTTCGCCAAGGACGACTACACGCGTGGCGTGGCGGGCTGGACGCATTGGACGGCGGTGCTGAAAGAAAATGCCTCGGCCAAGAAGTTTGCCGTCGATAGCTGGATTTATGCCAATGGCGAAAACCCGGCCATCGTCGAGACCGAGAACTGGTACATTGCCGATCTCGCGAGTCTGCCAGCATCGACGCGCTGAGGCGCTTCGCACGCACAAATTCCACGAACCCGACAGCGCGTGCTCCGCCGCGCACGATGTCCGCTGCACGCCACATTCCATTTTCGACCATGCTGCCGCCTCGCGCCGGCGCCAATGCCATGACAGGATGCGGCCCGGTCAACGTTGCGTCTCTTGACATTGAACGACGATCAGTTATTTTATAAACGATGTTCACGAAGTTGGAGTAGCCAAGTCATGTGGATCGGCCGGCGTCAACTTTCAGCCGACATTGCGCGGTGGCGGCAGCAGGGCTGGATCACCGCCGAGGGTGAAAACGCGATCCACCATGAGCTGCTGGTGCGCCGCCGCGGCCCGGGGTTGGCGGCCGTGCTGGGCATTCTCGGCGTTGTGCTGCTGGGCTTTGCCGCCATGAGCTTTGTCGCCGCCAATTGGCAGGAGATGCCGCGGCTGGTCCGGCTCGGGATCATATTTTCCGGCCTCTTGGGTGCTTATGGCGCGGCGGCGGCACTGTTCGCGCGTGGGCTCGATGCGTTTGCGCATGCCGCCATTCTGCTCGGTGTCGCCGTGTTTGGCGCCGGCATCATGCTGATTGCGCAGATGTACCATATCGACGGCCACCCGCCCGACGCAGTGCTGGTGTGGGCGCTCGGCGCCTTGGCTGCGGGCGTACTGGTGCGGTCAAATCCGGCGCTGGCGGCAGCGGCAGTGTTGTTTGGCCTGTGGACCGGAATGGAGTCGGCGGTCTTCAACACACCGCATTGGTCATTCCTGCTGGCGGTCGGCGCGCTCGCCACCGCTTTTACCGTGGCCCGCTGGTGGCCCGGCGCGCATCTCGTCGGCTTGCTTTTGGCGGGCTTCACGATCCGTCTTGGCTACGTGCTCGATCGGGGGCACGCGCACGAGCTGGTGGTGCTGGCGGGCTTGGTGGTTGCCGGGCTCGCGGTGGCGATGTCGCGCGGCTATGTCAGGTTGCCGCTTGTCGGACGTCATTCCGATGAACTGGGCGTTGTGCTGCTGGGTTACGGCGTCGTCATTACGTTTGCGGGACTTCTGGCGCTGCAATTCTTCGACAAGCCCGACCTGACCGGTCTCGTCGTGCTGGCGGCGCTGACGCTGGCGCTGCTGGTGGCGGTCATCTACCTCGGGCTTGCGACGGGCAATCGTGCAGCCGTCTGGATCGGCTACACCGCCTTCTCGTTTGAAATTCTGGCGCTCTACTTCAAGACGGTCGGCACGCTGTTCGGCTCGTCCGTGTTCTTCCTCGTCGCCGGATTGATCGTCATCGCGCTGGCCGCCGCTGCCTGGCGTCTGCACCGGGCCGAAGAGTTGCAGCTCGAGGAGCCTCAAAGATGATCGATATGACGACGCCTCACCCTACCCCCGTTGGTGCAACCGGCGCGTCCGCGTCGGGCAGCGTCGGGCGATGGATCGAGTTTCTGAAGCGCTGGCGCTATGGGCTCATTGCGCTCGTCGCCTTGGCGCAGGCCGGTGTTCTGGCGCATATGGTGTGGGATCGCGAGACTCTGATCCGCACTGGCCGGCAGATCGATCTGGCCGTCATCCCCGTCGATCCGCGATCGCTGTTTCGCGGCGACTACGTGGTGCTGGGCTACGAGATTTCCCAGGTTCCGCGCACGTTCATCGCCGGCAAGGTGCGACGCGGCGAGCAGGTTTTCGTGCGGCTGACGCAGGACAATGGTGTGTGGAAGCCGCGCTCGGTGAGCCGCGAATATCCCGCAGACCAAACCGCGCTGAATGGCGACGTGGTGATGGCGGCCCGCGTTATGTACGCGCCGCTGGAGTTGGCGGATGAGACGGATAGCGACGAACCCGATCCGCCGGATGCCGCTGCGCGGGTGAGGCTGCGCTATGGCATCGAGAGCTTTTTCGTGCCCGAAGGCACCGGGAGCGAGATCGAGCGCGATGTCGGCGCCAAAAAAGTCGTCGCGCACGTCGTCGTCGACAAGCGCGGGCGCGCGGCGATCAGGGCTCTCAGCGTCGATGGCGTGCGTATCGAGGCGCTGCCACTGCTATGAGCGCAGGTCGAGTTGCGCTGTGACCACTTTGCAGCGACCTCAGCATTTGTTGGTCGAGCTTGATGTTGTGCATCGCGCGGCAATTCTGAATCTGGCAATTTTCCCCACGATTCGTATCAACGAAACGCGGAAGGCGCGCTGCCATGTCATTCAGAACAAAAACTTTTGGTGTCGTTGCGTGTGCATGTGTCGTCGCATCGCTGTCTGTTGCGCCCGCATTCGCCGATGACACGGGGCTCGCCACTTCGCTGCACGAGGTGCGCAAGGAAAAGCGCCGGCTGTGCCAGGTCGATCATTTCCATTTCGGTTCGAGCGCCGGGCATCCCAGCCAAAAGATCGCCATGGCGCATGCCATCGATTCTTGGCAGAGCTTCACCGCTCTCGAGTACGGCACCGATTGGGCAAACTTCCGCAAGGCGGGCAGTTCGACGGCCAAGTGCACGCTTTCATCCGGCGGATGGGGCTGTGAAATTCAGGCGCGCCCCTGCAAGTAGGTCGTCTTTGCGTGTTGGCGCGGTGAAGCGCCTGAAGACCACAGCACGCAATGCGCAATTTTATGACGGCGAGCACCGCTGGAATGTGGACCCATTCCAGCCGCTCGCCGTTGTTGCATCCGTGTGCCTGCCTGCTCGGGTTATCAACGCCCGGTAAGCACGCGACCCAGCACGCGCCCGAGGATGCGTTGCAGAAAGCCCCAGCCCCACCGCACCACAATCAGCCGGATGACCCACCCGAGGAAGCCGCGGCTCTGAAAGCCCAGCAGTGCTCCCAATATGGCGCGGATGATGTTGGAGAGTGTGCCGGTGACGATGCCGCCATTGCCGCCGGGAATGCTGTCGGGCAGTTCCGCACCGCCGCCCGGCACCTTGAAGCCGCCGCGGCGCAGGATGTCGGACAGATCGTCATAACGCGAGCTGCCTTCGTCGGGCATCGGCGCTTCGCCGGGCATGGGTAATGGCCGCTGCTCGGGAATGCTGCCCGTGGTCGTGCCTCCATGGCCCGGCTCGCGCGGCGGGCTTTCGCCGTAGGGCGGGCGCTGTTCGGGCATTCTCGTCTCAGGCATTCCAGGAATCGAATCGTAGTCGCCGCTCGAACCACGGCCCGGTGCATTGCGCGGCTCGAAGCCATCTCCGTCACGGCTTTGTCCGTCACGACTTTGCCGCTGCATTTCCTGGAGGACTTCTTCGAGGCCGGGAATGCGGCGCAGGATGTCATCGAAAGGTCCGGCCGCCGCCTGAGTTAGCTCAGCCATCGACAGTGCGGCAATCGAAGGCATCATGTCCTCAACCACGCTGGCGGGCAGGCCCGAGGCGCGCGCAGCATGCGCTGCCACTGCGCGGCTCTTGTCTTTGCTCCAGAACACATGATCGAGGATCGCCTTGCCGTCCTGTTCCATGCCGGCGCTGCGAAGGAGCGATGGGTCGCGGAGATAGGCTTCATGATGGGTGTCGCCGACCGCACGCACCAGCTCGGCGAGGCCGCCGCGGGACAGTGTGTTGCGCTCCAGGCGGTTCGTAAACTCGTCGACGACGCTGGCAACCGCTGCGCGCGTTGCATCTGGCGAGGTGCCGAACGCGCGGGAGAGTTCACTCACGGCATTGGTCGAGGAAGAGCCGGCGAGGGTTTGCTTGATGATGTTCACTGGGACAATCTCGATATTGCGGAACGACTGGCGGGTCTTGCTGCGGCAGAAGGCAGCCTACGGCGCACAACATATCAGCTCGCCATGCCAGCGCGACAAGCGGTGCGATGATGTTCTCGGAAATCACATGGCTTTGCGTGCGCGGCTGGAACGGCCGACGCGCCTTGGCTGCTCGACATCTTCGGGGAGCAGCTTGGAGGCGCTGTGGGAGGGGCTCGGCCGCAATTGCCCTCGCAACAGCCCGGCAGGCGACTCCCACGACGTGGCGCAACGAGGCATGGCATTTGGTAGCCCAGCTACGGAACGTGCACAGCTTCCCCTTGGTTGCACTGCAGCGAACAGCCTTGCCGGCAATTGTTGATATTGGTCAGGAGATCACTTGACCAATTCAGGCATGCGCACGATCGCATATTGGGAATAACCCCGGCCATGGTGCGGCATCGACGAACTTCTGCATGTTGTGATGTTGCCACGCCGCAGTGCTTTTGGCATGTTCCGCCCGCGATATTCGCCGGCTTCAGCGGGCGACGCGCCGGCCGGCGGAATTCTCCGTTGCGCTGGAATTTTCGGGGACAACGGGCCCAAGGGGACGTCCAATGACAAATTTACTCTGGGGGATCATCGCCTGCGGGGCGCTGTCCATCCTCTATGCGTTTTACACCTCGAGCGAGGTGATGAGGTCGGATGCGGGCACGCCGCGGATGCAGGAGATTTCCGCCGCCGTCCGCGAGGGTGCTCAGGCCTATCTCAATCGGCAGTATCGTACGATCGGCATGGTCGGCATCGTCATCCTGGTCCTCGCTTACTTGCTGCTTGGTCCGCTCGTCGCGCTGGGCTTCGTGATCGGCGCAGTGCTCTCGGGCGTCGCCGGTTATATCGGCATGAACGTGTCGGTCCGCGCCAACGTGCGCACGGCGCAGGCGGCAACACAGTCGCTCGCCCGCGGTCTCGATCTGGCGTTCAAGTCGGGCGCCATCACGGGCATGCTGGTCGCCGGATTGGCGCTGCTCGGCGTTGCTGGCTACTACATGCTGTTGACCAAGGGTCTGGGCTATTCACCCGCGAGCCGCACCGTTGTCGACTCGCTCGTCGCGCTGGGCTTCGGCGCCTCGCTGATTTCCATCTTCGCCCGTCTCGGCGGCGGCATCTTCACCAAGGGCGCTGACGTCGGCGGCGATCTCGTCGGCAAGGTCGAGGCCGGTATTCCCGAGGACGATCCGCGCAACCCGGCAACGATCGCCGATAACGTCGGTGACAACGTTGGCGACTGCGCCGGCATGGCCGCCGACCTGTTCGAGACCTATGCTGTGACCGTGGTCGCGACCATGGTTCTGGCGGCGATCTTCTTTGCCGGTCAGCCGAACCTCGAAGCCTTGATGGTCTATCCGCTGGCGATCTGCGCGGCGTGCATCGTCACCTCGATCATCGGCACGTTCTTCGTCAAGCTCGGCGCCAACGGCTCGATCATGGGCGCGCTCTATCGTGGCGTCATCGCCTCGGCTATCCTGTCGATCCTGGGACTTTGGGTTGCAACCCAGTATGTGCTCGGCGGTTATGGTGTGGTCGGCACCGCAGCAGGCCAGCAGATCACCGGCATGAGCCTCATGCTGTGCGGTCTGGTCGGTCTGGCATTGACCGGCCTCATCGTCTGGATCACCGAGTATTACACCGGTATCGGCTACCGTCCGGTGCGCTCGATCAGCCAGGCGTCGGTGACGGGTCACGGCACCAACGTCATTCAGGGTCTTGCTGTCTCGCTCGAAGCGACCGCAATGCCGACCATTGCCATCGTTGCGAGCATCCTGCTGACCTACAATCTCGGCGGTCTGTTCGGAACCGCGATCGCGACCACCACCATGCTCGGTCTTGCCGGTATGATCGTCGCGCTCGACGCCTTCGGCCCGGTGACCGACAACGCCGGTGGCATTGCCGAAATGGCCGGTTTGCCGAAAGAGGTGCGCAAGTCCACCGACGCGCTCGACGCCGTCGGCAACACCACCAAGGCCGTCACCAAGGGCTATGCCATCGGTTCGGCTGGTCTTGGCGCCCTGGTGCTGTTTGCGGCCTATAGCTACGACCTGCAGTACTTCATCACCGAGGCCAACAAGCCGGGATCGACGGTCTATCAGTTCTTCAAGGGTGTGCAGGTCAACTTCGGCCTGGAGAATCCCTACGTCGTCGCCGGCCTTCTGCTTGGTGGCCTCATTCCCTACCTGTTCGGCGGCATGGGTATGACGGCTGTCGGCCGTGCGGGCGGCGCCATCGTCGAGGAGGTTCGCCGTCAGTTCAAGGCCAAGCCCGGCATCATGAAGGGCACCGAGAAGCCCGACTATGCGGCCGCCGTGGACCTGCTCACCAAGGCAGCGATCAAGGAGATGGTGATCCCGTCTCTGCTGCCGGTGCTCTCACCCATCGTGCTGTTCTTCGTCATCAAC
>CAZLHQ010000153.1:0-7686 GCA_964559355.1 uncultured Hyphomicrobiaceae bacterium | reverse complement strand
CATCAGCACGACATTGGTGATCTTGCGCTCGGTGTCCGGCAGCAAGCGGCCGTCGCCCGGTGGGCTGGCGCCGGGCCAGTCACCGATGCGGTCCCGCGCCAGCAGAATCTGGCCGACAATCTCGTCGGCTTCCAGGTTGCGAACCAGGCGCTGGGTGCCGGTGTGGCAGAAGGTGCAGGTGAGTGTGCAGCCCACCTGGCTCGAGATGCACAGGGTGCCGCGATCCTCCTCCGGAATATACACGCACTCGATCTCGGGGGCCTTTGTCTCGTGTCCGCGTTTGGGCAGCCGCAGCAGCCACTTTCTGGTGCCATCGATCGAGATCTGCTCGGAGACGATCTGCGGTCGGTCGAGCGTGAAGGCGGCGGCGAGCTTGCCACGCAGCTCCTTCGACACGTCCGACATGTCGTCAAAGGAGGTAATGCCGCGCGCATAGATCCAGCTCCACAGCTGGTTGACGCGCATGCGCACCTGCTTTTCGGGAACGCCAATCGCGGCCAGAGCCGCCGCCATCCGCGCGCGGTCGAGCCCGGCGAGCGAGGGCCGTTCGTTCGCGACGCCGGCGCCAGCCTTGTTCGGGGCGGTATCAAGAACCAGGACCATTTGGAGCGCAAAGCCTTGCTATTGGTTCGCCACCGTACTTCCAGCGGCGCATCTAGCGATGTATCTAGCGATCCTTGGCCGCCAAAGGAAGACAGGACCTGCGCGGCGTGGTGCGCGTGGCCGCCATTGGCGGGATCACAGCGCGTTCCGGGAGACGGGGGCATAGTGTGGTGAACACGGCAAGCCGCAAGCAGCCTCGCGCGGGCGAATTCGGGTTACGGCGAGGGTTAGGGCCCGTGTCGTGCGTCATGTCACGCGGCAAGTCACTGGCCGCCTGCAGTGCGACAATGGGGCAGATGATGCTCGCCGCAGCCGTGACCCTTGCAACGCTCGCCGCGGTATGTGCTCCAGCATCTGCCGAGCCGATTGCCGCTGAGGTGCAGAAGGGGCAGCTGCTGGCTGAGCAGATGTGCGCCGTCTGTCATCTCAATCCCGATCAAGGTGACAAATCAGGCCCTGGAACGGTGCCGGGATTTGTGGCCGTCGCCAAGCGCCCCGGGCAGACCATCGAGGGCATTATCGGCTGGTTGCGCTCGGTGCCGCCGATGATGCCCAACCATCACCTGAGCCAGGACGAGATGGAGGCGTTGGCGTTCTACATCCTGTCGCTGGCCGACGAGGCTCCGGACGGTGCGACGCGATGAGCAGCTCGCCGACTGCGCCGACCGGCAAGGCCCCCGCCGACGACTTCGAGATCTTCCTTGTCTGCGCACCGGGGCTGGAGGCGGCTCTGTGCGCGGAGGCGCGCGCCAACCGCTTCAAGCAAGCCAAGACGGTGCCCGGCGGCGTCACCATCAAGGGTGGCTGGCCAGACGTGTGGCGGGCCAATCTGATGCTGCGCGGCGCTGGCCGCGTGGTGGCGCGTATCGGTGCGTTTCGTGCGTTTCATCTGGCCCAGCTCGACAAGCGCGCCCGCCGGTTCCCGTGGGGCGAAGTCTTGCGGCCGGACGTAGCGGTGCGTGTGGAGGTATCGTGCAAGGTGTCGCGCATCTATCACTCGGGGGCCGCGGCCGAGCGCATCGGCAAGGCCATCCGCGATCAGCTCGGCTGCATCTTGGCCGAAGAGGCTGAGGTTCAGATAAAGGCACGCATCGAGGACGATCTTTGCACCATTGGCGTCGATACGTCGGGCGAGTTGCTGCACAAGCGCGGGCACAAGGAGGCCGTCAACAAGGCGCCGATGCGCGAGACGATGGCGGCGCTGTTTCTGCGCCAGTGCGGCTATGACGGCACTTTACCGCTCGTCGATCCGATGTGTGGTTCCGGCACGTTCGTGATCGAGGCGGCAGAGATCGCAGCGGGCCTGGTGCCGGGCCGCTCGCGTCACTTCGCCTTCGAGAAGCTTGCGACGTTCGATTTGGCGGCCTGGAAAAAGCTACAGCAATCCGCCCAACAGCGCATTGCGATGCCGTCGCTGCGCTTTTTTGGCAGCGATCGCGACGCCGGCGCCATTGCCATGAGCCGTGCGAACGCGGAACGGGCTGGTGTCGCGGACATCACCCGCTTCGAGCAGGCAACGATCAGCGAGCTCGAGGCGCCGGATGGTCCGCCGGGTCTCGTCATCGTCAATCCGCCGTATGGCGACCGCATCGGCGACAAGTCGACGTTGCACGCGCTGTACCGGGCGCTCGGCCAAACTTTGAAGGCGCGGTTCGCCGGCTGGCGCGTCGGCATCATCACCAGCGACGCGATGCTCGCCCGCGCAACCGGGCTCGACTTCGCGCCGCCCGCCGCGCCGGTCTTGCATGGCGGTCTGCGCGTGACATTGTTTCAAGCCGGACCGCTGCCCTGAGCGAGCCGTTGTCGCCGTCATTGTCGGTAGTGCCTTCGATCTGGGCTTGACGCCGCCCTGGGCGAAGTTGAAACGTGCCGTGGGATTGACGGGGGGACAGCATGGACCAGCGGCTAGGCGTGAGCGCGGCAGAGCGCCGCCGGATCATCTTCGCCAGCTTGGTTGGCACGACGATCGAGTTCTACGATTTCTACATCTACGCGACAGCCGCCGTTTCCGTGTTCCCGCTGTTGTTCTTCCCCAAAGGCGAAGGCAATGCGGCGCTGCTCGCCTCCATGGCCACTTTCGGCGTTGCTTTCGTCGCTCGTCCGATCGGCTCTGTTCTATTCGGTCACTTCGGCGACCGCATCGGTCGCAAGGCAACGCTGGTCGGCTCGCTGCTGCTGATGGGGCTCGCGACCTTCGCCATCGGCTTGTTGCCGACCTATCACCAGATCGCGCTGTTTGCGCCCACCCTGCTGACGATTTTGCGCTTCTGCCAGGGGCTGGGGCTCGGCGGCGAATGGTCGGGTGCGGCATTGCTAGCGACAGAAACGGCCGAGCCCGGCAAGCGCGCGCAGGCGGCGATGTGGCCGCAACTGGGCGCGCCATTCGGCTTTCTGCTGGCCAACGGCTTCTTTCTTATTCTGACGATCGCCTTCGGTTTCAATTCCACCGCCGCGCGCCTCGACGATCATTTCCTGGTGTGGGGCTGGCGCGTCCCGTTCCTAGTGTCGATCGTGCTGGTGATCTTCGGTCTTTATGTGCGCATGAAGCTCAACGAGACGCCGGTGTTTGCGCGCGCGGTGGCGCGTGGCGAGAAGCTCAAGTCGCCATTGCTTCAGGTGTTGCGAAACAACCGGCGCGAGCTGGTGCTCGGCACGTTCGCGATGGTGGCGACCTACGGCCTGTTCTACTTGATGACGACGTGGATCTTGTCGTTTGCAATCGGCAAGGTCGAGCTGGGCTATCTCGGCATCAGCTACCGCGATTTCCTGGTTTTGCAGCTCGTGTCGGTGGTGCTGTTTGCGCTGTTCATACCGGTTTCGGGCCATCTCGCCGATCGCTTTGGCCGGCGCAAATTCCTGATTGCCGTGACGGCTGCCATCATCATGTTCGGGCTGAGCTTCGGCATGGTGCTTCCGGCTGGCGTGATGGGTACGGGTGCGAATGCCAACCAAGGCTTGATGCTGGCGTTCCTCTGCGTCGGCATGATGCTGATGGGGCTGACGTTTGGGCCGATGTCGGCGTTGCTGCCGGAGCTGTTTCCAACCAACATCCGCTATACGGGATCGGGCATTGCCTACAACGCCGCCTCGATCATCGGCGCGGCGATGACGCCATTCGTGGCGACGTGGCTCGCCTCCCAACATGGGGTCGGTGCGGTCGGCTATTATTTGTCGTTTCTGGCAAGCCTGACGCTGATTTCGATGGTGCTCGGCAAGGAGACGAAGGATACCGACCTCGATACGATGCAGGACGGTGCGGCGGCAGCCGGCATCGAGCAGACTTCGCCCTGAAGTCATCCATGCGCGTTTACTCCGGTGCTGCCGGCTCAGGTCGCAGTTGGCGCTGGGTCCAACGTGACGCTGTCGAGCCAAGCGTGCAACGGTGCACCTTCGCGGGCAAGCTCGGCCGTGGCCCAGGCATAGGCCATTTCGACCAGCTCGGCGTGGCGTGGCCAATCGAGAAAGCTCATGTCCTCAGGAACAGGCGGAATGACCAGGAGATCTTCTTCCGCCAAGTGGCGCTTGAAGTCCTGCCGGTTGGCCATCAGCGAGCGCAGCAGCACCGTCATCAGGCCTGGAGCAGACGGCAGCGTTTTGCGGCCGAACGGATTGACGACGCGTGACAGCAGCGCCGCGCGTGAAGGCAGTTCGTCGTAGGAGACGTCGAAACGCTCCATGTCGGGCACCGCGAAGCTCATGACCACGTTGGGGCCGCTCTTCAACTCGTGCATGGCGCGGATCGGCACGTTGTCGAGCAGGCATCCATCCACCAGCATGTCGCCGTTGCGCGTGTAGTAGGGCGGCAGCACCACGGGAATGGCGGCGGAGGCGCGCACGGCAGTCCACAACGATCCGGCGGCATGGCGATGCAACGCATTGCGCGACAGGTTGGTGGAGATCGCAAAGTAGGGGATCCACATGTCCTCAATTTCGAAGCCGCCATAGTGTCGCTGCAGCTGCGCATCGAAATGCTTGTGGTCGATCAGGCTATAGCGCGGCCAGGTGAGGCGACGCATGGCGCGGTTCTCAACGAACATCTGGTGCGTCGCGGCCTCAATCTCCTCCGCCGAGCGGCCAAGCGCGAAAGCAGCCGTATAGGCGCTGCCGCCCGAAGTGCCGCCCATCATGTCGAAGGTGATGCCGGCTTGCGAGAAGGCTTTGAACAGACCGATCTGCGCCGTGCAAAGCGCGCCGCCGCCGCAGGCGATGAGACCGATCGCGGTGCCTTTGAGGAAGCGTGAAAGCCGCGCAAGATCGCCCGGCTCGTCGAGTGCGACGTGGTGGTGCATGGCAATGTCGCGACCATGCAGCCAACGGCTGGTGCCGGTGATCGTGCCGCGCGTGTCATGCAACAGCACGAGGCGGCGGGCGGAGGCGGGCAGCAGCTCGGCCGCACGACGCTCCAGTGTGTTGGGTTGCGCGTCGCCGGCATGCATGCCGACCGCGAGCACGACGTCGGACTGGCGGATCGCCTTTTCCGACCATGCGGTCAGCTCGTCATCGGCGACGTAGATGACGAATTCGGACTGTCGTTCCAGATCGTTGATGGCATGGGTCGCCGAATCTGAATCGAACGTGGCGCCGTTGAACAACAGCGACCTTGCGCGTTCGCCATCCACCACCTGCACGCGGCGATCGCGCTGCTTGCGCTTTTGCGACGGCCGCGACAGCGCCTCAGCGAGTGCGGTGACGAATGCTTTAGGAAATGGCGTCGCGCCGGCGCGAACGATGGCAATGGTGCGCGGGCGCGGATCTGGCGGGGCCGGTCGCGCGGCGTTGAGATCGGCGATGCGGCGCGCCAATGCCACCGTGATGACCCGCCACAGCGACGGGCTCGCCGCCGTCAGTTGTTCGAAATCCTGGCGCGTGAGCTTCAAAACCAGGCTGTCGCGCAAAGCGGTGACTGTTGCGGTGCGCGTGCCGCCAGCGAGAAAGGCAATCTCGCCGATCGGCTGGCCGGGTCCGATCTCGCTGATGGTGTCCTTGCGGCCGTCGAGGGTGACGGCGAAGCGGCCGGAGACGACGATAAACATGTCCTGCGCGGCCTCGCCCTGCCGCATCAGCACGTCCGCGCGCCGCACTGTCATTGCGGTGAAGCGGCCCGCAATTGCATGGCGCTGCTCGGGCGAAAGCCCCTCGAAGATTTCTAGCTTTTCAAACAGGCCTTCGAGGCCTTCGTTTGGCATGGCGGGCGTTCAGCTGCATGGCGTCGAACCTTAAGCCTAGCACATCGCCAACTGATCGCGACACAAGCCAACAGCATGTTTCTCGTGTGATTCAGAACGAGCGCTGTTTAGGTGCGTTGCGTCAGGATTATGCAATGCTGCATTGTGCCGCCATCAGGAAATCCGATGGCCAATGCATTGCGATTCGATACGGGATTCATTAACTTTAGGGAGGATCGTAATTGGTACGGAATATGCTTTGGCGGTAAGCGATGATGTTGCGCGCAAACGGTCAGCGGTAACGTTTGCGATTGATCCTTGGCGGCTTATTGCGGCCTTGTAGGTCTTGAGAGGGGATGCGCGTGAGTGGTATGCGGCGCGTGAAGTGGTTCGTGCGTGATGTTGGCCAACGGGTGGCACCTCGCCTTCTGCTCAGTGTGATGGCGCGGCGCAGCTGGTTGCACGAGCCCGAGATCAAACTTTTGCCGATGCTGGCACCGCGCGGGCTCACAGCGGTCGATGCCGGCGCCAACAAGGGCGTCTATCTGCATCACTTGAGCCGTAACTTCGACCATGTGGTGGCGTTCGAACCGTTGCCCGCATTGGCGAGCTACCTGCAGCGGGCCGCGCCGCGCAATGCCCGCGTGCATGCTGTTGCCTTGTCCGATCACGAGGGCGAGGCCGAGCTGAGCCTGCCCGTAGGCTTTAACGAACTCGGCAGTATCGAGCCCGGCCACGCGAGTTCCGGCGCGGCGTCGCAACCGGCATGCGAACTCGAGGTGCATCACGTACGCAAGGCTCCACTCGACAGTTTCGGGCTGAAGCAGGTCGGCCTGTTGAAGATCGACGTGGAAGGTCACGAGCTTGCCGTGCTGGAGGGCGCGCGCCACCTGATCGCGGACTGCCGGCCGGTGGTGATGGTCGAGGTCGAGGAGCGCCACAGAGCGGGCGGCGTCGCGGCAGTGCATCGGTTTTTCGCCGACCAGGGCTACCAGGGCTTTTTCCTTGATGCCGATCGCCTGCGGTCGATGCAGGAGTTCGATCCCGCGCGCGATCAAAATACGCAGGCGTTGAGTCGATCGGTGAAGGTCGGGCGTTACATCAACAACTTCATCTTCATTCACGCGAGCAGCTCGGCCGAGCGGGTGGCGGAGATCAATCGCCGGCTGAAGTCGCGCGCCTCGGCATCGCCAGCTTCGGGCAGAATTGGCGAGGCGTTCGCATTGGCCCGGCGACTGCGGGGCGGCTCGCGTGCCGCCATGCCGCGTCCGCGAGGCTGATGCTGGCGGCGGTTCCCGAACTGCCCGCGCTACAAGATGAACTTCGACAAATCGGCGTTGCGGGCGAGGTCGCCGATGCGGGCCTCGACATAGGCCTTGTCGATTGCCACGGTCTGCCCGGATTTGTCGGAGGCCTCGAAGGAGATTTCCTCCAGCACGCGCTCGATCACGGTTTGCAGACGCCGCGCACCGATGTTCTCGACGGACGAGTTGACCGAAACCGCCATGTCGGCCAGCGTGTCGATGGCGTCGTCGCTGAACGTGAGCGTCACGCCCTCGGTTGCGAGCAGCGCGATCGACTGGCGGATGAGGTTGGCCTCTGGCTCGGTCAAGATGCGGCGGAAGTCCTCGCGCGTCAGCGCCGTCAGCTCGACGCGGATCGGCAGCCGGCCTTGCAGCTCGGGCAGCAGGTCGGAAGGCTTGGCCACATGAAAAGCACCCGAGGCAATGAAAAGTACATGATCGGTTTTGACGGGGCCATGCTTGGTGGCGACCGTCGTGCCCTCGATAAGCGGCAACAAATCGCGCTGCACGCCTTCGCGTGAAACGTCGGCGCCACCGCGCCCGGAGTCGGAGCGCGAGCAGATTTTGTCGATCTCGTCGAGGAAGACGATGCCGTCGTTTTCGACCGCCTTGAT
>CAZLHQ010000152.1:0-7721 GCA_964559355.1 uncultured Hyphomicrobiaceae bacterium | reverse complement strand
GCTGCGTCTCGGCGATGATGTTGGCCATGGTGAAGGTCTTGCCCGAGCCGGTGACGCCGAGCAGCACCTGATTGCGCTCGCCAGCCGCGATGCCGCCGACCAGCTCGCGGATGGCAGTCGGCTGGTCGCCTTTCGGCGCGTATTCGGAAACGAGTTCGAAGCGAATCCCGCCTTCGCTTTTCTCGGGGCGCGCCGGACGGTGTGGCGTGTAGTCGGTGGCGCTGCCGGCGACGATCGGATGCGATGCCATCAGCGGCTGCGTGCGCAGGATTTCGCGCGCGGACTCCGAGCGCTCCTGCGGCTTGGCCAGCAGCGCCTCGAGATAGGCGGTGGCGGATGCCGCGGAGGCAACCGGGCGCGGGCCCTGCTGGCGCAAAGCGGGAAGTGTCGGCGGCGTGCTGTGCGGTGCCGCGTCGCGCTGCGGTGACGAACCGGCCGTGGCGCCGCTAGCTTCGCGGCTGGCCGCTATCTCTTGGGCCGCCAACAGGCTGAGGGTGTCGTCGGCATCAAACGCCTTTTGCGCAGCCTCGGCGAAACCGCGCGGCGCCGGAGTGCCGGCGGCAGTTTCGATGGGCGGCGGCGCCGGTTTACCCGAGCGCCCGCGCGAGGGGCGGGACTTGGGCGTACCGGTGGCGGGAGTCTTGGGGGATCGAGCCATCGGCGCAGACTATGGCGCTGGGGCTGGTGGGGCAAGGTGGGATCACCCAGCGATGCGGCCCGCGGTCGCGGCAGATTTTGCCCTTGCTATCATAAGATTCTGATGGCGGGCCCGAATATTCTTGAGCGCCGCGGCCTTCGTTTTCGAGACCTTGAGACAGAAGGACTTGGACAAGGCAGCGTATTCGGAACCAGTGATAGATTTGTCCGATTCAAGCTCGGCGACGACGGCGCTAAACCCAGGATCATCACCGAGTGACTGCTCCAACAGCCGACTGTACCGCGCCACGAGCTCATGTCGAACAGGGGCCTCATTGACCCTATTGGCGGGTTTCTTTGCGGTGCTTCGTGCAATGGTCGCACGGTCGGCGAGCAGTCTGATGCCTTTGCCGTCCAGCCTGCCTAGCAAGTCTGAAATTGCAGCAGCATCTTTGGCGATCGCAGGCTTGCCGAATAACTCGAGAAACGCGGCTAGTTCGACGAGCAGGCCTCTGCTGGAGCTTTCCACGATGCCGTTCTTGTAGGCATAGAGTTGTTTCGTTGCTGAAAGCACAGTTATGTTCGGCGTCAGCGTTAGGATTTGTCGGACTGCGGCGAGTTCGTCCATGGCATTTGAGGATGCGTCGGTTGTGCACAACTTCGGGATCTCATCCAAAAGTTTGCTGAATTCAGAGCACTTCATTCGGCCGCTCCAGGTAAATTGAGTTGGGCAATGTTCTCGCTGTCGTCATAAGACGCCACCGGAGATACGCCAACTTGATGCGCAACGACCTCGGCAAGCGCAGCGATCGCTGATTTAGCCTTCATCGAAGAGCTATCTTTGCCGAGAGAAAAATAAGCGATGCCTTCATCTGCATCTCTGACCAATGCCTGGGTTTGTGGGATGAACGTTGTCTTCGATAAAAGCCCACAGCTGTAGGGCTTGCCTGCAAATCGATCCCGAATTAACTGAGCTGCGCGGCGAGCCGCAATATGATTGTCCACGTAGCGGGTTGCAACCACGCCGACGTGACGTAGGTGGGGGCAAAGGCCAGCTGTGCGCAAGCTTTCCACTTGGTCGCAAAATGAGATCACCGATTCGCTTGAGGGCTTATCCAAGATGGTTGGTATCAAAAGGTGCGTACTTGCACACAGTGCCTGAATAGTGCCCGCAGTCAATCGCGGGGGACAATCGATTATTATGAGGTCGTAAGCGTCTCGTACAGCGTCGCTGCATAGCAACTTTGCCAAATTATATCGCATTTCATGCGGATTATATAGGCGACCAAGAATGAAATCGGAGAGCCATTTTCTCGCGCCACGGCTTTTAGGATTGCTGGCATTCAATAGCCACTCTACCAGTAAGCGGTTTTCTGCTTGCGCAAGATCATAGTGCGCGGTGATAACGTCCAAATGGAAATCATTGTCGACGCGTTTTGCTGCTGAAAGGAACAGATTGGGCTCAAGATCGCCACTCAGTGCCCGTGTGGCGACAGAGTCGGTGTTTGCTGGCGGCAGCCAGCTCGCATCGATTGGAAAGCACATAGATGAGAGTGAGCCTTGGTAATCGAGGTCGATGAGAAGTATCTTCTTGCGCCACCGGGAATTTGAGGCGAGATGCGCAGCAATGTTTGCTGTGACAGTGGTCTTTCCCACACCGCCCTTCAGGTTGGCAACCGCAAGCACGCTGGCGCCTTTGAGATCGCCTTTGTAGTTGCTGGGTTGGGTAATTGGTAGGAGCGTCCAAACACCCGGACCCTCTTTTGGTCCATCATTTCCGACTGTGCGTGCAACTGCGCCCAGTGCACGTCGCCGGCTGACAATGAAGTCGCGGAATACTAAAGCTTTTGCAAACGCCCATTTTAGGAAGCCATATCCGAGAACAGATACGAAGGCGAGTGTCGCAACTGCCAGTTGCTCGCTTGTAAGCTTCTCGATGATCCCTTGCTGAAGATACTGCCACATGAAGCACCCCGCTTAACGCCTACCGTCTCGGGGCAACTATCCCTTAACCAACTCCATCTGTACAGGTCTTTTGGCTGTGCTGTGACAGGGGGAGGGTGTAGGTAATATGGTCAGCAGGAGTGGCAGAACAATCATCGCGGGTCGTTCAAACGATGAACCAGTCGCGTGGTGCCGAATAGGGCTGCAATATTGCGCATGCCGCCTCCCGTCGCCGTTCTTGGCTGGCTCTGCGCTTGTCGGTATCGATTCGCGCGCGTCGCGGCGTGAAGATCCCACATATGTCGCTGCCATTGCGGGCTTCACTTGCGCCTCGTGATGCGCGACAATCAAAGTTATCGACGGAGGGGCACTACCGCTGGCTAAGCGAGGTGCTCTCATGAAGATCGCCGAAGTACTGGAACGCAAGGGTTCGCGTGTCGTCACGGTGTGGACCACGAGGCCGCTGCGGGATGTCGTCGCCATATTCGACGAGAGGAAAATCGCCTCCGTGGTCGTCACCGATCCCGATGACGCGCCAAGAGGTATTGTCACGGATCGTGCCGTCCTTCACGCACTTGCGCTGCGCGGTGCAGCGGCTCTGAACGAACCGGTGACGGCGGCCATGCAAGTGCCGCCGCCCATTTGCCAGGCACAAGATCCGATTTCGAAGGTTCTGCGCCGCATGACCGATGATCGCGTCCGCCACGTCGTAGTGATGTCGCAGGGGCGTATGGTCGGTCTCGTGTCGATTGGCGATCTGGTCAAGATCAAGCTCGACGATGCCGATATCGAGGGGCGTGTGCTGCGAGAACGCGCGCTCGGGCAAATGGCGTTCGAGTAGGGCCGTGAACCTTCGGGCCGGTTGGCGCGTTGTCTCATTGCGTCATAACTGCGGCGCGCAATCGAGCAAGCCGTCTAATGGCGGCCGACCGGCGGCTATCGCAAGATCGACGCGTCGTCGCCCCCTGCCCCGAGAAGAACCACTGGAGGAAATGCAATGTTGAAGAAGTTGATGTCGAGTGCCGCTGCGTTGGCGGTATTGACGATTGGCGCACACGCCGCCGAGTTCGGTTCTGCCGCCGAAGCCAAGGCGATGCTCGAAAAGGCCGTGGCGGCGGTCAAAGCCGACAAGGCCAAGGCGATTGCTGCGTTCAATGCCGGCACCGACGGCTTCAAGGATCGCGACCTCTATCCCTTCTGCGCCAACGCGGCCGATGGCATCTTCACGGCCCATCCCAAGCTTGCCGGCAAGTCGCTCAAAGAGCTGAAGGACAAGGAAGGCAAGGCGCTCGGCGAAGCAATCCTGAGCACGGCGAAGGAAGGCAAGGTCGACGAGGTCGACTACAAGTGGCCGCGCCCGGGCACGGATGCGCCGGTGCAGAAAGTGTCCTACGTGACCAAGGTAGGCGATCAGGTTTGCGCGGTCGGCTATTACAAATAGCCCCGGCTCATGGCCCGAACGGTCAAGGCGTGGATGCCATCACGGTGTCCACGCCGCATTCGTCTCACATCGCATTTGTACACGAGTAGCATCAGGGCTGCGCGCCGGCCAGCATGGCGTTGACCAACGGAGTCATGGCGGTTCAGCTTCTGGTTCACACCGCCAGCAGCGGTGATGGTGCGCGCCGCACGACTATTCTTTTCTATGAATCAGCGGGTTACGAGAGCGGTTTGACCGCCAACCCTCCACAATTTGCGCCCAGCACGGCGTGGCTGCCGGACGTTTAGGGGTTGTTCCGCGGGCCGGTGCGTCGAGTCTTCTTTGGGTGACGATCGTCGGCACCGGGGCCTCCAGAGGATGACTGCTCATGATGAAGAATGTTGCTGTCGCGCTTGCTGCGGCTCTTGCGATGGCCCTGGTGTCAGGTTCTGCAACGGCTCAGACCACGACCACCGCCCCGGCCAAGACGACTGCGGCCAAGCCTGCCGATGCCAAGCCCGCAACCACCAAGGCCGCCGACCCGGCGAAGGCCGCGCGCTCGGAGCTGTCGCTCAAGTGCTCGGCGGAAGCCACTGCCAAGAATCTGCACGGCAAGGAGCGCAAGAAGTTCCGCAAGGCCTGCATGAAGAAGAAGCCGAATTGATGTGGAGTAGCGCCGATCTTTTGGCGCGAGCTTCTGGTTTTTTAGATGGGCGGGGCGACGGCTCCGCCCATTGCGCTTTTGGGGCGCCATCGCAGCGCGGCGGGTTGCTCTGGCGGACGTGGCGGTTAATCTGATCCGCACATGAGCGAAACGGGAGAGACGACGATGGCAGAGACACGCGTCGCACTGGTCAGCGGAGCCAACCGCGGCATAGGTCTGGAAATTGCCCGGCAACTGGCACGTCGCGGGCTGTTGGTAGCGCTGGGAACCCGTGATCCCGGCAAGGGCCGGCAGGCTGCCGAGCAACTTCTCTCGGAGGGGCTGGAATTGCCGGTCGTTGCCCTCGATGTCAGCGATCAGGCGAGCTGCCGGCGCGCGGTCTCGGAGGTCGCCGAAATGTTCCATCGTCTCGATGTGCTGGTCAACAATGCCGGTGTATTCCTCGATACCGGCGCGTCGGGGATGTCGACGTCGCTCGACGTGTCACCGGCGACGGTCGAGGCGACGATGCGCACCAATCTGATCGGTCCTTTGATGCTGATGCAGGCGGCAGTGCCCTTGATGCGCGAGCAAGGTTACGGCCGCATCGTCAACCTGTCGTCGGGATTGGGCCAGTTGTCGGACATGGGCGGCAACTATTCCGCCTACCGCATGTCGAAAACTGCGCTCAACGCGCTGACACGCACTGCCGCCGTCGATCTTGCCGGAACCAACATCAAGGTCAATTCCATGTGCCCGGGCTGGGTGCGCACCGATATGGGCGGGCCGGAGGCGACGCGCAGTGTCGAACAGGGGGCGGAAACCGCGGTGTGGCTGGCGACCTTGGACGATGACGGGCCGACCGGCGGGTTCTTCCGCGATTCAAAGCCGATCGACTGGTAGCGAGAGCCCTCTTCAAAGACGTGTAGCAGTCCGCCGAAGTTCAAATGGCACGCGGCGTGAAACGTCCTGGCCGGCGGCGAATGCCGCTACAGGCCGCGCACGATATTTCCGGTCATGAGCACCAGATAAGCGGTGATAGCCAGCCAGTATTCCTGGTGAGGCAGGTAGCGCGGCACATGCACGAAGCCGAGCTTCGTCACCAGGGCCAGCACCGCAATGACGAGCGAGATCAGGAAAATCACGATGGTCGGCGGGTTGAGCCGCATGGGATCGTCTCCGCGATCAGACTTTGATAATCAGATGGGCAATGCAGGAAGTCTCAGGCAAGTCGGGACGATACACCGCCTCGGTTGAACGGGAAGGTAGATCGGATTGGCCCGGCTGTGAAGCATACGGGCTCAAAAGATGCGGCGTGGGTCCGCACGGACTCACCGCGGGCGAAGGCACAGCCGCCCATACTTCACCGGCCTTGTTCAATGCCGATTGCGAGGCCGCGAACCGGCAGCAAGGTCTTCACAGGTCGCGTTGCGGAGTCGCTGCGAGGGGTGCGAGGCCAGCTAACGGCGCGTCGGCTTCAACGAGCAGTCGTACCAGCGTGGCATCACGGGCCGCGGTGTCGCGCAGCGTAACGAGCAGCATGGTGGCGCTGGCATTGTCCGCATTGGCCGCCGCAGCGGCTACGGCATCGAGCTGGCGCACGTCAGTCACTTCCAGGATGCGACGGTCACGATCGCCACCGAAAGCAAAGCGGTCCCCGGTTGCGAGCGCTCGCCCGGTCCATGCTGCGGTGCGCACCGGAACCGCCAAGGTGCCGCTGTTGAGCCAGAAGGCCTCGCTGCCCGAGACAGGCGGCTGCGATCGGGTCGTTGCTGCGGCAGTGGCCAACTGCGCGACGCTGGGTTGCTGCGTTTGCAGCGCCTGCTCGATGCCGCGCACGAATTGCTGGTCGCTGGTTGCAGCCGTCATGCCGAGCCCGCCGAGGCCAAGCGCGATCGCTGCAAGCGCGGGGAGCGGGCTGCGCCGTGGTGACGGGCGCGTAACCGCCTGTTGCCGGGCCGCCGTCGGGTATTGGCCGGAATTTTCCAGGTCGGCATGCAGATCGAGCTGGTTCATGGCTTAGCCTCGATTTGGTGATTGGGCTGCCTTCGACGCAAGACACGGGCGGCAAGATAAAATCGAACGATTTCCGGTCGACCCTTTGAGGTCGAATGCAGCCAATATAGGGAGCCGTCGCCGAATGGCAAACGGCCGTTCAGGCCGAAATAAAGGCCAAGAGGAGGAGGGTGCTATCCCTCAAGGGAAACCGACCCCCTCCTCCGGCCACCGCGCCGTGGGGAGGCGTAGACACGGCGCAGGTGTCTCAGGAATGCGAGATTGAAGGCGATGATAGCGGTAAAGGCGAGGCCGAGGATGATCACGCCCTGGCTGCGGCCGATCTGTTGCATCACGCCGCTGGCCTCGAGCTGAGGCATCGGCAGGGTGGTCCGGACGGCGGCCGCCGTGCTCTGGGCGAAATGGTCGGCGCGCACCAACTGGGCGCTGTTGCCGCTTGCGGCGAGCACGTCAGTGGCTCCCATAGGACGGGCGGGAGTGGCGCTCCAGCCGACCGCGGCGGCAACCGCCAGAAAAGTGGCCAATGCAACCGCGCCATCGCGAACTGCGCGGCCGAAAGGCGTTGCGGCGATGCGACTGCGTCGCGGCGGCGGCAATGCGTCATTCCTCATCGGCCAGTCCCTCTCCACGTTTGGTACGCTGGTGCAACCAGAGGCATCACACACGCGTCGTGTGGCGGTCCTGGGCCGCAAATATGGCAAGGAGAGACAGTTATGTTGGCAGCGCCCAAATGGGTGCGCCATGTTGTTGTCCGGCAACGTGCGAGCGCCCTGCGGCGCGCCGTTCTGCCGTCGTCTGGCGCCTCGAACCGGCCGGGAACATTGGGATGGCTTGCGGTTCGTCCGGCGAGCGCGTAGTTTCCGCGCCGCCCGAAAAGCGCGGGACCGTCGTTGAGCCGCGCGCCATCCAATCGAAAGGTTCTCACCCTATGGGCTTTTTCGCCGACAGCCTGAACCGCATCCAGCCGTCCGCGACGATCGCGGTGGCGACCAAGGCCCGCCAGTTGAAGGCAGCCGGACGCGACATCATCTCCTTGTCGGCGGGCGAGCCCGATTTCGACAC
>CAZLHQ010000151.1:0-7768 GCA_964559355.1 uncultured Hyphomicrobiaceae bacterium | reverse complement strand
TTTCGCCCGCATCGAGGAATGGACCATGACCAAGACCAAGTACGAGGTCATGGAGATCTGCAACCCGCTCGACATCCCGGTCGGCCCGATCCTGTCGATGAAGGAGATCATCGAGGACGAGGGCCTGCGCGCCACCGGCACCGTCGTCGAGGTCGATCATCCCAAGCGGGGGTCGTACCTATCGGTCGGTTGTCCCATCAAGATGTCTGACAGCCCTGTTGAAGTGACGCGTTCGCCGCTGTTGGGCGAGCATACCGACGAGATACTGACCCAAGTGCTCGGCTACTCGGCCGAGGAGTTGCAGGAGCTCAAGGACGCCGGCGCCATCGAGCCAGCCAAGAAAATGGCGGCGGAATAGCAGTCTGCACTATGAGGGGGACACGTTCGTGCCCCCCACCTATCGCACGTAACAGCATCGTAGCGTCGCGCTCGTGGCCCGGCGCAAGGAGAGATCATGCGCATCGTCGTTCATGGACAGGAAGCCTTCGGCAAAGCGGTTCTGGAAAAGCTGCTCGAGCGCGGTGAGAACGTGGTGGCCGTATTCTGCGCACCCGATAAGGACGGCAAGGCCCGCGACCCGCTCGCGCAATTTGCAACTGAAAAAGGCTTGCCGGTGCACCAGCCGACCTCGTGGAAGACACCCGAAGCGCTGGAGCTGATGCGCTCGTTCAAGCCTGACGTGTGCATGATGGCCTATGTGACGCTGTTCGTGCCGCAGCCGGTGATCGACGCACCGACCTATGGCACGTTCCAGTATCATCCCTCGCTGCTGCCGCTGCATCGCGGCCCGTCTGCCATCTCCTGGCCGATCGCTTTCGGCAAGACACACACGGGTCTGTCCATCTTCTGGCCCGACGAGGGCTTGGACGAGGGGCCGATCCTGCTGCAGAAGGACTGCGACATCGGACCCGACGAGACGCTCGGCGACGTCTATTTCAAGAAGCTCTTCCCGATGGGCGTCGACGCGATGATCGAGAGCCTCGATCTGGTGCGTGCCGGCAAGGCGCCGAAGATCCCGCAGGATCATTCCCAGGCCACCTACGAATACCGCTTCAAAAAGGCCACGGCCGAGATCGACTGGGGCAAATCGGCCGCCGAGGTCTACAATCTGATCCGCGCCGTCAATCCCGCACCCGGCGCGTGGACCACCATCAACGGCGCCAAGGTCGACATTTACGACGCGCGCAAGGTTGACGGCACGGGTCAACCGGGCGAAATCCTGTCTGTCACCGCCGACGGTATGACGATTGCTGCGAAATCGGGTGCCGTGCTCGCCAAGAGAGTGCGCGCCGAGGGGGGGCAAAAGATCGCCGCGGCGGAATTTGCCGCATCGACCGGGATCAAACCGGGCGACAAGTTCACGTCAGCACAGCCAAAGCAGAATGGCTGACACAATGAAATAAGAATGCCCTTGAGGCTGGAGGAACTACCATGGCCGTGAAGTCCGATATCGAAATTGCCCGCGAAGCCAAGATGAGGCCGATCGCCGAAGTCGGCGCCAAGGTCGGCGTGCCGTCCGACGCACTGCTCAACTACGGCCCCTACAAGGCCAAAATCTCGTTCGACTTCATCGAGAGCCAGAAGGACAAGAAGGACGGCAAGCTCATTCTTGTCACCGCCATCAGTCCGACCCCGGCCGGCGAAGGCAAGACGACGACGACGGTGGGATTGGGCGACGGCCTCAACCGCATCGGCAAGAAGGCCATGATGTGCCTGCGCGAGCCTTCACTCGGTCCCTGCTTCGGCGTCAAGGGCGGTGCGGCCGGCGGCGGTTACGCCCAGGTGGTGCCGATGGAGGACATCAACCTCCACTTCACCGGCGACTTCCACGCCATCACCAGTGCCCACAATCTGCTTTCGGCCCTGCTCGACAACCACATCTACTGGGGCAACGCGTTGGGTCTCGACGCGCGACGCATTGCCTGGAAGCGCGTGCTCGACATGAACGATCGCGCTCTGCGCCAGATCGTCAATTCGCTCGGCGGCACCGCCAACGGCTTTCCGCGCGAGGACGGCTTCGACATCACCGTTGCCTCCGAGGTGATGGCGATCCTGTGTCTCTCCATGGACCTGAAGGACCTCGAGCGCCGGCTCGGCAACATCGTCGTCGGCCAGACCCGCGACAAGGCGCTGGTGCGCGCCCGCGAGCTGAAGGGTGACGGCGCCATGACCGTCCTGCTCAAGGACGCCATGATGCCCAACATGGTGCAGACGCTCGAGAACAACCCGGTCTTCATTCATGGCGGCCCATTCGCCAACATCGCCCATGGCTGCAACTCGGTTCTGGCCACCAAGACCGCGTTGAAGCTTGCCGACTATGTGGTCACCGAAGCCGGCTTCGGCGCCGATCTGGGTGCCGAGAAGTTCTTCGACATCAAGTGCCGCAAGGCCGGGCTGCAGCCGTCAGCAGCGGTCATCGTCGCCACCGTGCGTGCACTTAAGATGCACGGCGGCGTCGCCAAGGACGATCTCAAGAACGAGAACGCTGCCGCCGTCGCCAAGGGTTGCGAGAACCTGAAGCGCCACATCGAGAACGTGCGCAAGTTCGGCGTTCCCCCGGTGGTGGCCGTCAACCGCTTCATCACCGACACGGAAGCCGAGATCGCCGAGGTGATGAAGGCGGCAGAAAGCATGGGCACCAAGGCCTTCATGTGCACGCACTGGGCCGAAGGCGGCAAGGGCACCGAAGGCCTCGCCAAGCACGTCGCTGAACTCGCCAACTCCGGCCAGGCTTCGTTCAAGCCGCTCTATCCCGACGAGATGCCGCTGCGCGACAAGGTCAAGACGATTGCCACCGAGATCTATCGCGCCGGCGACATCTCTTGCGACAGCTCCATCGAGGCCCGTTTCAAGGAATTGGAGGCGGCCGGCTTCGGCAAGCTGCCGGTATGCATGGCCAAGACCCAATACTCCTTCTCCACCAACCCGAACCTGCGCGGCGCGCCGACCGGCCACATCGTGCCGATCCGCGAGCTCAGGCTGTCGGCGGGCGCGGAATTCATCGTAGTCGTCACCGGCGAAATCATGACCATGCCGGGCCTGCCGCGTGTCCCCTCTGCCGATAACATCCGCCTCAACGAGAACGGCCGCATCGAGGGACTGTTCTGATCGAGCAACCTCCCCGCTGCAGTGCGGGCCCAGACCTTACGCAAAGGCCCCGATCAAATCGGGGCCTTTGTGTTTCAGGCGGATGTGTTGCAGGCGAAGTGTGAACCAACAGCGCCACGACCTGCGCAAAAAAGTTGTAGCGACTGAACCCGTCGCGCATCCCATTTATGACGGCGCTTTTGCTTTGAGCTCGGCCGAAAGGATGGCCTGCGCGGCGCGGCAATCATCCTGCATCTGCCGTACCAGCGCTTCGGCGTCGGAGAAGCGGCGGTCGTGACGCAGGAAATCGACGAACGCGACCTCGATCGTGCGGCCATAAAGATCGCCGTCGAAATCGATCAGGAAAATCTCGAGCACGGGCGCGCCGTCGTCGAATGTCGGCCGCGTGCCGAGATAAGCCGCGCCCTTGTGGCGCTCACCGTCGACGTCAACGAACACCGCGTAGATGCCATGTGTAAGCGCGCAGCCCTGCTCGAGCGCAATGTTGGCAGTGGGAAAGCCTAAGCCGGTACCGCGTTTGTGACCGCCGACCACGCGCCCTGATACCCGCCAGTAGTCGCCGAGCGCACTGGTGGCGCCGCGGATATCGCCCTGCGCGAGTTTCAAACGAATGCCGGTCGAGGAGAACACCTCGCCATCTTCAGCAACCGGGCTGACGATGGTGACGCCAAAGCCCAGTTCCTGCCCGGCAAGCAGCATCGTCTCCGGTGTGCCCGAGCGTCCCTTGCCGAAGAAGAAGTCGTAGCCGATCACGATGTGGCGCGGCGCCAACCGCTCAACCAGAACGCGCTCGATAAAGGCCGATGCCGGCAGCGCTGCGAACGCTGCATCGAACGCCAAAACAAAGACCACGTCGAGACCCAGCGCTTCCAGTCGCTTCAGCTTCAAGTCGAGCGGCGTCAAATGGAAATGGGGCTCTTGCGGCTGGAAGAATTCGCGCGGGTGTGGATCGAAGATGACCACGCCAGCCGGCGCATCGAGCGCACGAGCTCGCTCGATGGCCTTATCGATGAGTGCCTGGTGTCCGCGATGCACGCCGTCGAAGTTGCCGATGGCGAGCACGCCGCCCCGGGCTCCATCGGGCACATCCATCGAGCCCCTCACGACCAGCATGCCTCGCCTCCGCCGGCAATTTTGCTCAAGCGGCGCGCGACGGCACCATGAGCATTGCTTCTCCCGTCAACACAGGGCTGCCGTTGACAGCACACACGCACTCGAAGCGCGCGCGCTTCTTCTCCAGGTTGACGTCGATCACCTTGACGGTGGTCACGACGGTATCACCGATCTTGACCGGCGCCTTGAACATCAGCGACTGCGTCATATAGATGGCGCCCGGGCCTGGCATCTGCATGCCGAAGATGGCCGAGATGTAGGCCGCCGACAGCATGCCGTGCGCGATGCGCTCCTTGAACATGGTCTTGGCAGCATAAGCGGCGTCGAGATGCACAGGGTTGCGGTCGCCCGACACCTCGGCAAATGCGACGATGTCGGCCTCCGAAACGGTCTTGGAGGAGGAGGATTCCATCCCAACGCTGAGATCCTCGATGCAATAGCTCTTGGTGCTCGACATGCCGTTGTTCTTCCTTGTGTTGGACGCGCCCGCCAACAGGCGCGGTCGTGGGTGAGAAATTCTTCGCTCGGTCCGGAAGCAATGCTGAAGCGCCGGGTTTGCACCATCAGCGGGCTAAAGAGCTGCACGTCGATCGCCAGCCCAACGCGTGCTTCAACATCATAAGAGAACAGAGCCAGATTGTTTGTGCGGCGCAACCTACGTCCCAGACGCAGGCCGCCGGGCGGCGCCACACTAACCGCGCACCCCCCACATCGCAACGCCGTTGTGCACTGCGATCATTGGCTTTTCGCCTAATCGCCCGGCAACTTGGGAAGAAATTGGTGCGCTGCCCAATACTTAATCGGTTGCACTCGGTCGACGCAGCGCCTATAAAGTGAATTAATCCCATCAATCCATTCGATCGTAGGGCCTTCGCGCGCTTTGCCGCGGCGGGGGACAGGAGAAAACCATTATGAGCGACCGCAAACCGCTGATGCCCAAGGCGACCGCCGTCTGGCTGGTGGAGAATACTTCGCTCACGTTCGAGCAGATCGCCGAATTCTGCGACCTGCATGTGCTCGAGGTCAAAGGCATCGCTGACGGCGATGTGGCTCAAGGCATCCGTGGCCTCGACCCGATTTCACGCGGCCAGATCACACGCGAGGAAATCGAGAGGGGTGAAAAGGACCAAACTCACAAACTGCGCATCGCCGAGGCGGGTGTCGAAATTCCCGAGGTGCGCCGCAAGCGCTATACGCCGGTCTCGCTGCGCCAGGAAAAGCCCAATGCCGTTCTTTGGCTTTTGCGCAACCATCCCGAGCTGAAGGACAGCCAGATCATCCGCCTCGTCGGCACCACCAAGCAGACGATTGCGCAGATCCGCGACCGCAGCCACTGGAACGCCTCTCACCTCGTCCCCAACGATCCCGTGACGCTCGGCATTTGCTCGCAGATCGACCTGGACGCCGAGGTCAAGAAGGCGGCGCGGCGGCTCGATCGCGAACGCGGCGGAGAAGCCGGCGAGCAAGGCGGCACGCTGCTGCCGACCGAGCAGACGACCGGAGCGGCGGCGCGGCCGATGGCGCAGATCATCGCGCCCAAGCAGGCCGAGGAGCACGTCGAAACCGAAGCGGAAGAAGAAGCGCGCCTGTTTGCTCGGCTGCGGGAAATGTCGAGCCCCAAGGACGAAGGCGAGGGCGACGCCAAGGAGTGACGTCTCCTGTCGTCCCCTGCCGCCTGGGTTGACGCAACTTTGGCGACGAGCGGCTGTCACGCCGCCGGCTCGCCCTGCGCCTGCATGACGGAATTGAGCGCGAAGCGGCCGCCATCGGCCCAAATCGTCGTGCCGGTCAGGTAGCTTGCTTCCTTGCTCGCCAGCCAGGCGATGATTCCGGCGATCTCGTCGGGCGTGCCAAAGCGCCCGAGCGGCGTGCGCGATAAGGCTTGCTGGCGCAATTTCTCGTTCTTATAGACCTGCGCCACCATCGGCGTTTCGACAGTGCCCGGCCCCACCGCATTGACACGAATGCCATGCGGCGCGAGTGCCAGCGCGGTTGATCGCGTCAGTTGCTCCAGCGCCCCCTTCGAAACCGCATAGGCGAGATGGTCGGGCTGGCCGAACCGCGCATTGACCGAGCTGACATTCACGATGGCGCCGGCCGAAACACTGCCATCCTCCCCGCGCTGACGCAGCATCTGGCGCGCAACGGCTTGACTGAGCAGGAATGCACCTTTGACGTTGCAGCGCATGACGCGGTCGAACTCGGCTTCCTCGAGCTCCAGGAACGGCTGGTCATCGACAATGCCGGCATTGTTGACGAGCACGTCGATGCGACCGAAGGCATCGCGCGCGGTCGCCACCAGATTGAAAACGTCGAGCCGCTCGGAAATGTCGGCGTTGCGATAGATGGCTTCGTTGCCAGCGGACTTGATGGCAGCCACGACTCTGGCGCCTTCCGCCTCGGCGACATCGGCCACCACCACTTTCGCGCCTTCTCGCGCCAGACGTTCGGCTGTAGCACGGCCGATGCCCTGAGCACCGCCGGTGACGATCGCAACCTTATTGGAAAGCAGCATGCCAAACCTTTGCAGATCACCACAGTCGGGCTGCGGCGAGGCCGACCATACTGGCCCCTGCACGCCATGAAAAGAACGCCGTTCTCAAAAAAGCGCTGCGGCAGGCTGATATGAGTCGGACTCTATCGGCGCCAAATTGGCCATGGCCGTAGCGCGCCACATGTTCGCCGATCGCCGATCAGGTCACGGCTGGCGTTATCGCGGCTGCATGCAAACATGCGGCTGTCGAATTTCGAGCGAACGCGGCGGCCGGGCGGCAGAGATAATCCTGCAGTCTACCAAAACCTCTGCAAAGCCGGCCGCAGCGCTCTCGAATTTCAACCTGCCTGTACCGAGCCTGCACCGAGCCCACGCGAAATCAATACGTCGGTGATCTCTCCCAGAATTGCCGGATCGTCGATCGTTGCCGGCATCTTCCAGGTCTCGCCGTCGGCAATCTGGCGCATGGTGCCGCGCAGGATCTTGCCGGAGCGGGTCTTGGGCAGCCGCTTGACGATCATCACGTTCTTGAACGCGGCGACAGGGCCGATGACATCGCGCACCAGCTTGACAACCTCGGCCTCGATGTCCTTGGCGTCGCGCTCGACACCGGCATTGAGCACCACGAAGCCCGCTGGCATCTGCCCCTTCATGTCGTCGGCGACACCGATCACCGCGCACTCGGCGACATCCTTGTGCTGGGCAACGACCTCTTCCATCTGGCCAGTCGACAACCGATGACCGGCGACGTTGATGACATCATCGGTGCGCGCCATGACGTAGACGTAGCCGTCCTCGTCCTTATAGCCGGCATCCGACGTCGAGTAGTAGCCCGAGAAGTCGGCAAGGTAGCTCTTACGGAAGCGCTCGTCGTTGTTCCACAGTGTCGGCAGACAACCGGGCGGCATCGGCAGCTTGATGGCCAAGGTGCCCGATTGATTGGCGCCAACGGGCTTTCCCTTCTCGTCGAGCACGTCCACCTGATAGCCCGGCATCGGCACGGTCGGTGAGCCGTACTTGACCGGCAGCAATCCAAGACCTACCGGGTTGCTG
>CAZLHQ010000150.1:0-7784 GCA_964559355.1 uncultured Hyphomicrobiaceae bacterium | reverse complement strand
GATCCGACTTTGATGTTCACCAACGCCGGCATGGTGCAGTTCAAGAACGTATTCACCGGCCAGGAGACGCGGCCCTACAAGCGCGCCGTCACCTCGCAAAAGTGTGTGCGTGCGGGTGGCAAGCACAACGACCTCGACAACGTCGGCTACACCGCGCGCCATCACACGTTCTTCGAGATGCTCGGCAACTTCTCGTTTGGCGACTACTTCAAGGAGCGCGCGATCGAGCTCGCCTGGAACCTCGTGACCAATGAGTTCGGGCTCGACGCAAAGCGCCTGATGGTGACGGTCTATCACGACGATGACGAGGCCTTCCGCACTTGGAAGAAGCTCACCGGCTTTGGCGACGACCGAATCATCCGCATCGCGACCGACGACAACTTCTGGCGCATGGGCGACACCGGACCGTGCGGGCCCTGCACCGAGATCTTCTACGATCATGGGCCGAAGATTGCAGGCGGGCCGCCGGGCTCCGCGGATGCGGACGGCGATCGCTTCATCGAGATCTGGAACCTCGTCTTCATGCAGTTCGAGCAGCACGAGGGTGGCCGGCGGATCAACCTGCCGCGCCCGTCGATCGATACGGGCATGGGCCTGGAACGCATATCGGCGGTGCTGCAGGGGACATACGACAACTACGAGACCGATCTTTTTCGAGCCCTAATCTCAAAGATTGAGGAAGAAGCTTCTAAGCTCGGTGCTCTCCGGGATGACGATGCCGAGTATAGAGCAATCTATCAGACTGGTGGTCTCAGGGCTGCCAAGCGGGTCATTGCCGACCATCTGCGGGCTACAAGCTTCCTTGTTGCAGATGGCGTTTTGCCTTCCAACGAAGGACGCGGCTATGTACTCCGCCGCATCATGCGGAGGGCGATGCGCTATGCCCATCAGATGGGTTGCAAGGAGCCGTTGATGTATCGGCTTGTGCCAGCCTTGGTGCACGAAATGGGTCAAGCGTATCCGGAACTACATCGGGCGGAAGCGCTTATCTCTGAAACGCTCAAGCTTGAAGAGACCAAGTTCAAGCGTACGCTCGAAAAGGGATTGGGTCTGCTTTACGCAGAGAGCGAGCAATTGTCTGATGGCGCGACCTTCCCCGGCGATGTCGCCTTCAAGCTCTACGACACCTACGGCTTCCCGCTCGATCTCACCGAGGATGCGTTGCGTACGCGCGGCATTGCGGTCGATACCGCTGGCTTTGCCGCATCGATGGAAAAGCAGAAGGCGGACGCGCGCAAGGCCTGGAAGGGTTCGGGTGAGGCGGCCACCGAGACCATCTGGTTCGAAATTCGCGATTCGGTCGGGGCCACCGATTTTCTCGGCTACGACACCGAGGCGGCGGAAGGCGAGATCCGCGCGCTGGTCAAGGATGGCAAGCAGGTCGCTTCGCTCAAGGCCGGCGACCGCGGCCAGGTCATCCTCAACCAGTCGCCGTTCTATGGCGAGTCGGGCGGCCAGGTCGGCGATCAGGGTGTCATCAGTACGGCCAAGGGCTCGCGCTTCCTCGTCACCGACACGCAAAAGCGGCTCGGCGATCTCTTCGTGCACCAAGGCGTCGTCGAGGCCGGCACATTTTCGAAGGGCGATGCGGTGGAGCTTGGCGTCGATCATGCGCGCCGCACCGCCACGCGCGCCAACCATTCCGCCACCCATCTGCTGCACGAGGCACTGCGCCAGGTGCTCGGCACGCATGTCGCTCAGAAGGGATCGCTGGTGGCGCCCGACCGGCTGCGGTTCGACTTCTCTCATCCCAAGCCGATGTCGGCAGAGGAGATCGCCGAGGTCGAGGCGCGCGCCAATGCCATCGTCATTCAAAATGCGCCGGTAGAGACGCGGTTGATGGCGGTCGATGACGCCATCGCGTCAGGCGCCATGGCGCTGTTTGGCGAAAAGTATGGCGATGAAGTTCGCGTCGTTTCCATGGGAGACGCGGCGCCCGGCGCCAATAAGGCCTGGTCGGTGGAGCTGTGTGGCGGCACGCATGCGCGGCGCACCGGTGACATCGGCTTGGTGCGCGTGGTCGCCGAAACGGCGAGCGCTTCGGGCGTCCGCCGCATCGAGGCGCTGACCGCCGAAGGCGCGCGCCAATATCTGGCCGAACAGGACAAGAGGTTGCGCGAGGCGGCCGCGGTGCTGAAGACGCGGCCCGAGGAGGTCGTCGATCGTGTGCGCGCGTTGATGGACGAAAAAAAGCAACTCGAGCGTCAACTCGCGGATGCAAAGCGGCAGGCGGCGATGGGCGGCGGGGCTTCGGGAAGCGGCGCAGGCTCGGCGATCAGGGAGATTGCCGGGACAAAATTCTTACCGCTCAGTGTCTCGGGCGTCGAGATGAAGGACCTGAAGTCGCTGGCGGATGAAGGTCGCGCCAAGGTCGGCTCGGGTGTTGTCGCGGTTGCCAATGCCTCGGCCGATGGCAAGCTCGGGATCGTCGTCGCCGTCACCAAGGATTTGATCGATCGTTTCAACGCCGTCGATCTGGTCCGCGTGGCGTCGGAAAAGAGCGGTGGCAAGGGCGGCGGCGGCAGGCCAGATATGGCGCAGGCAGGCGGTCCCGATGGCGCCAAGGCCGCCGAAGCGCTGGACGCCATCGCGCAAAGTCTTGCCGGGTGATTGCCGGCGGGGCGAAGGCTGGGCCAGAGCGCTTTGCGAGCTGGTTCACGCCCTCGATGAAAACGCTTGGCGTTTCCATCTCGAACGATCAGGCTCTTTTGAGAGTCTGATTCACGCCCTCGTTGGAAACGCACTACGTTTCCATCTCGGACGATCAGGCTCTGGCTGTGGGCTCTCAAGCGGTTGTCCACACTCCTCACCTGCCGCCATGCCATCGCGCGCACTACGCGATTGAGCGCTCGCCAAACGGAATTGAGCGCTCGCCAAATGGAGGAGATTTCAAGCCTCAGCGACGCCGCCTATTTGCAGGCCTTCATGCACGCCTTTCGATCGTCGATGCAGGCCTGCTTCAATGTGCTGTAGGCGCCGGCGCAGACATAACGGCTCTTGCAGGCCCGTTTGCATGCCGAAGGGTTGGCAACGAGTTCGAGGCTTTTGCCGATAATGCCGGCTGAGGCGCCAGGGCTGGCCGAGGTTGGGGCGTTGGCAATAGCCGGACTGCTGATGGCAGCGTACATGAGGCTGGCCGCAATACATGACAGGATGCGCATGACAGTTTATTCCCGTACTACGTAGCCACAAAGTTGTGCATGGCAATGCAACTCATCCATCATGCTCTGCGCTGTGATGGTCCGTCAACATTCAAAGCAGTGCGCATTTCGGCGCCATGGCCTTGGCGCGATATGGGCACGCAAATGTCTGGCGCGTCGTCGCTTGGCGCATGACGTTTGAAGCAACAATTCGTTATCCTGGCCCACTCACGTAAATCGCAACTACAGATCGCAACAACAAGGTGCAAGCTCATGTTCCGCAACATTCTCGTTGGCTTCGTCTCGGCGATGGCAGCGCTCTTGACGTATGTTGCCATGCAGCCCGCGGCCTACACGGTGTCGCGAACGGCAGCCATTGCCGCGCCGCCGCAAGCGGTCTTCTCGCACATCAACAGCTTCAAGAAGTGGGATGCCTGGTCGCCCTGGGCCAAGAAGGACCCCAACGCCAAGAGCGAGTACTCGGGCCCTGAGAGTGGGGAGGGGGCATCGTTGGCATGGTCCGGCAACAAGGACGTCGGCGAGGGCCGCATGACATTGGTCGAAAGCAAACCCAACGAGCGCATCGCCATCAAGCTCGATTTCACCAAGCCGACGCTAGGCACCAGCTACTCGACATTCGCGTTGAAGCCGGAAGGGTCCGGCACCAGCGTCACCTGGAGCCTGTCGGGCGAAAGCGGGTTCGTGAGCCGCGCCTTCATGATGCTGTTGGGCGTCAAGTTGGACAAGATGATCGGCGATGATTACGAGAAGGGTCTCGCCAACTTGAAAGCGGTGGTGGAAGCGGGCCCCAAGAGCTGAGCGGAAGCGTGCATGTTGCTGCGCAAATTGATGCACACATGCCGGTTGCTCACGGGGCGGCGGGCTTGGCCGGCGGCGGCACGCATTTCATCAGTGTGTGCGTTCCCCCCGAATCCCGCAACGTCAGCGTCACTGACTCGTTGGCGCCGGTGACCGCGAAAGCCATCTCCATTTTGGTGGCAATTCCATTCCATTCGCAATCGGCCTTGACGTTCCAGGACGCCGGTTGGGACGGCGTTGCGGCCACCGGTTCCACGTTCGCGAATTTGCAGTGCAGCTTGTACTGGTCGAAGCCCTGCTCGGTGATCAGCATCGGTGCGCCCGGACGCTTCTGCTCGGTCGAGCAATGCACACTCGTTTTCGACCACATGCCGACATAGGCCGGTGTTTCAGCGCATGCCGGTGTCGCGAGAACGACCACGAGTGCAGCCATGCCCATCGCCACGAGCATAGGGCTGCCAATGCAACCTGTTCCGGTGCTCGTCACTTGCATCGCACATACGTCCGGGCATTCGCGCCATGCGCCATCACGAGCTTGTTGCCGTTGACTTGCAGAGTGAAGGAATCCTTCTGCTTGTCGCCTTCGACGCTGCATTGCGCATCCACTTTCCAAACCCGTCGCGTGCGGGTGATCGAGGCGAACGTGCAGTGTGCCTCGTGCTGGTCATAGCCCTTGGCGGTGACGATCATCGGCGCGCCCTGCTGGTCCTGCGGCACCTTGCAGCTCGCCGCGTCGCTCCCCCAGGTTCCGACAAATGCGGGCGTGCCGGCAAAGGCTGTCAGCGAGATGGACGTGCAAGCCGCCGCAGCAAGCAGTGCAGCGGTGAAGGCTCTGACGGCGAGGCGACAGGCGTGATGCATGTGCTGGGCTCCGGTATCGTGCATCGATGTTGAAGGTTTTCTATCCGTGCGAGGCGGCGGCCTGCTCGATCAGGTCGAGGATTTCCGTCAATGGGATCGTGAATACGCCAGCCTCGCCCGTGTTGAAGGGTTCGAGCCATTCCTGGTAGGCGTCGGCGAAGCCAGGATGATCGGCGGTCGGGCCGTTTTCGGCCAACAGCTCTGTCACTGCGGCGGCAAGGCTTTCGGCACTGATGGGTGCATGCGGCAACTGCGTCTGCACACCGCCCTCGACAAACGCATTGCGAATGTGCACGCCGGTCATGGCGATCGACACGATGGGTCCGAGCTGCAGGTCGAAGTGCACTGCAAGTACGGCCACATGCGGATCCTTGTCCTGCGGTCGCCCCTTGGCGCGCCACACCTGGCCCGGCTGGAAATCGATGTCGGTTCTCATGGACGCAGGTTTCCTTCCTTGAGCAAGCCGTTACGAGCAGACCGATGCCGACCAATCACCACCGCACCGTCTGCTACTCGAATTGTGAGGATGCCACGCCCGCGACCGACACCAGCATATTGGCTCATGAGCATGCAGACTCATATCTTGGCCAGCAGTGCCCGCGTTGCCGCCGTAACATCGGCTTGGCGCATCAGACTCTCGCCGACCAGGAACGCATTGACGCCCACCTTGTTGAGACGGGCGATGTCGGCGGGTGTGAAGATCCCCGATTCCCCGATCACGATGCGATCGGCCGGGACCATCGGGGCGAGGCGTTCGGTGGTGGTGAGCGTCGTCTCGAATGTTTGTAGATTGCGGTTGTTGATGCCGATCAGCTTGCAATCGAGCCAGAGCGCGCGTTTGAGCTCGATGTCGTCGTGAACCTCCACGATCGCATCCATTCCCCAATCGGCGGCGGCGGCCGCAAGCGTGTAGGCCAGTTCGTCATCGACTTCGGCCATGATGATCAAGATGCAGTCCGCTCCCCAGGCGCGCGCCTCCACCACCTGATAGGTGTCGATCATGAAATCCTTGCGCAGCACCGGCAGCGTCACCGCCTGGCGCGCGGCCTTGAGATAGTCGGGAGCGCCTTGGAACGAGGGTTGGTCGGTGAGGATCGACAGGCATGTCGCTCCACCCGCCTGATAGGCCCTGGCGAGCGCAGGTGGATCGAAGTCGGCGCGGATCAGGCCCTTGGAGGGCGATGCCTTCTTGATTTCGGCAATGAGTGCAGTCTCGTTGCGGGCGAGCTTGTCGCGCAGGGCCTCAGCAAACGGGCGCACTTTGGGTGCGGAGCGCGCATACTCCGCCATCACCTGCAGCGGATTCTCGTCCTTGGCGCGTGCCACCTCCTCGCGCTTGTAGGCGGTGATCTTGTCGAGGATGTCGGCCATGGCCGCTAGCTTCCCTGGCTGGTGACGGCGATCAACTTCTCGAGTGCGCGCCGCGCCGCGCCCGTATCGATCGCCTCGGCGGCGCGGGCGACACCATCGGCGAGGTTGGCGCAGCGCCCGGCAACGATGAGCGCAGCTGCCGCGTTGAGCAGCACGATATCGCGGAAGGGGCCCGGCGCGCCACCGAGCAGCGCCGTTATGGCAGCGGCATTGACGCGCGCATCCCCGCCTTTCAGCTCGGCAAGGCTGGCGCGCTTCACGCCGGCATCCTCCGGGGTGATTTCAAACACGGTGATGTCGCCGTCCTTCAATTCGGCGACCAGGCTCGGCCCGGTCGTCGTCAGCTCATCCATGCCGTCGCTGCCGTGCACGACGAAGACATGCTCGGAGCCGAGATTCTTCAGGACATGTGCGATCGGCTCGACCCAGCGGCGGTCAAATACGCCGACCACCTGCCGCGTGACGCCTGCCGGATTGCAGATCGGGCCCAGCAGGTTGAACATGGTGCGGATGGAAAGCTCCGCGCGCACCGGCGCCCAGTGCTTCATCGCCGGGTGATGCATCGGCGCCCACATGAAGCCGACGCCCGCAGTCGCGATGGCGCGCGACACAGTCTCGGGCGCGACATCGATTTTGACGCCAAGGGCTGCCAACACGTCGGATGCGCCCGCCAGCGAGGAGACAGATCGATTGCCGTGTTTCGCGATCTTGGCCCCGGCGCCGGCCGCCACGATCGAGGCGCAGGTGGACACGTTAAAGGTGCCATGCGAATCGCCACCCGTGCCGACGATGTCGACCGCATCGGCCGGTGCTTCGACCGTCAGCATGCGCGAGCGCAGCAGGCGTGCTGCACCGGTAATCTCGCTCACCGTTTCACCGCGCACGCGCAGGCCCATGAGAAAGGCGCCCATCTGCACCGGGGTTGCCTCGCCCGTCGACATCAACTCGAGTGCGGTGAAGCTGTCCTCCTCCGACAGGCTACCGCCGGCGGCAACCATCTGGATGAAACGCTTGACGTCGGGCGCTGTCGTGTTTGGCGCGGTCATCTGGTGGGCTCCTTCGCTCGGGCGCGTATGCTCAAGCGGCGCGGCGTGGTGGCGGTATGTTGCCGCGCTTGGGCGGAATGCCGGCAAGCTCGAGGAAATTGGCGAGCAGCAAATGACCGTATTCGGAGGCGATGCTTTCGGGATGGAACTGGACGCCATGCACGGGATGGGTCTTGTGCTGCAGGCCCATGATCAGGCCGTCCTCGGTCTCCGCCGTCACCTCCAGGCAATCGGGCAGGCTCGAGCGCTCCACGATCAGGGAATGATAGCGCGTGACCTCGAAATTCTGCGGCACACCCTTGAAGATGCCTGTGCCCGTGTGGCGGATGGTGGAGAGCTTGCCGTGCATCGGCACCGGCGCGCGCAAGACCTTGCCGCCGTAGGCCTGGCCAATCGATTGATGGCCAAGACACACGCCCAGCAGTGGAATGGTGGCGCCCGCTTTGGCGATGAGGTCGAGGCAGATGCCGGCCTCGTTGGGCGTGCATGGGCCTGGCGACAGGACAATGGCTTTCGGCTTTTCGGCGATCACCTCGGCCGCAGTCAT
>CAZLHQ010000149.1:0-7857 GCA_964559355.1 uncultured Hyphomicrobiaceae bacterium | reverse complement strand
GACCGCCTTGTCGAAATCGTCGCCGCGCTCGAGCCGACATTCGGCGGCATCAACCTGGAAGACATCAAGGCGCCCGAGTGCTTCATCGTCGAGAAGAAGCTGCGCGAACGCATGAACATCCCCGTCTTCCACGACGACCAGCACGGCACGGCAATCATCGTCGCTGCCGCCATTCGCAACGCGCTCTCGCTGGTCGGCAAGGACATCGGCTCAGTGAAGCTGGCTGGCTCGGGCGCGGGTGCTGCCGCTCTCGCCTGCCTCGATCTTCTGGTCTCGCTGGGGTTGAAGCGCGAGAACATAATGATCTCGGATATCGCCGGCGTCGTCTATGAGGGGCGCACAGAGCTGATGGACGAGTACAAGGCGCGCTTCGCCCAAAAGACCGACAAGCGGACACTGGCGGAAATCCTGGAGGGGGCTGACATCTTCCTCGGCCTGTCGGCAGGCGGCATCCTGAAGCCGGAGATGCTGACCAGCATGGCGCCCAACCCCATCGTCATGGCGCTCGCCAACCCCGAGCCCGAGATCCGCCCGGAGCTGGCGCGCGAGGTGCGTCCCGACGCACTCATCTGCACCGGCCGCTCCGACTACCCCAACCAGGTCAACAACGTCCTGTGCTTCCCGTTCATTTTCCGTGGTGCGCTCGATGTCGGCGCCACCGGCATCACCGAAGCGATGAAGGTTGCCGCCGTCGATGCGATTGCCGAACTGGCGCGCGCGGAGGCCTCCGATGTCGTCGCCTCGGCATATGGCGCCGAACAGCAAAGCTTCGGCCCCGAGTATCTGATCCCGACGCCATTCGATCCGCGCCTCATCGAGCGCATCGCCCCTGCCGTCGCCAAGGCCGCGATGGAATCGGGCGTCGCCACCAGGCCGATGAGCGATCTGGAAGCCTACAGGCAGCGCCTGGCACGCTACGTTTATCGTTCCGGCCCGGCGATGAAGCCGGTGCTCGACGCCGCCAAGCGGCAGCTGAAGCGCGTGGTATTTGCCGAGGGTGAGGATGAGCGTGTGCTGCGCGCGGCCCAGACGCTGGTTGACGAAAAGCTCGGATTCCCCGTGCTGGTCGGCCGCGACACCGTCATCAACCACAGGATTCGCCAACTGGGGTTGCGGCTGGAAGCGGGACATTCGGTCGAGATCATCCATGGTCAAGCGAGCCACCAGCAGCAGGATGTCGAGCGCGAATACTTCGAGCTGATGAAGCGGCGTGGCGTCACCATGGCGATGGCGCGCGAGAAGATGCGGTCGCGCCCGACTCTCATTGCCGCAATGTACCTTCATCGTGGTTATGTCGATGCCATGCTGTGCGGCATGCGCGGCACATTCGAGGAACACCTGCGCTACATCTGCGAGGTCATCGGCGAGCGCGAGGGCGTAACGACGCTCGCGGCGATGAACATGCTGATGCTGACCGACCGCCAGCTCTTCATCTGCGATACCTATGTCAATCGGAACCCCACCGCCGAGCAGATCGCCGAGATGACGCTGCTTGCCGCCGAAGAGGTTCGCCGGTTCGGCATGCGGCCGAGCGTCGCCCTGCTATCGCACTCGAGCTTCGGCAGTTCGGATTCGCCCGAGGCGACCAAGATGCGCAAGGCGGCCCAGTTGCTGGCCGAGCGTGCGCCCGATCTCGAAGTTGATGGCGAGATGCGCGGCGATGCGGCGTTGATGCATCCGGTTCTGCAGCAGATCTTCCCCGATGCCAAACTGAAGCGCGATGCCAACCTGCTCATCATGCCGAGCGTGGACGCCGCCAACATCGCCTATAACCTGCTCAAGGTGACGTCATCCAACAACATCACTGTTGGACCGATGCTGATCGGCACGGCCAGGCCCGCACACATTCTGGAACCAACCGCGAGTGTGCGCCGCATCGTCAACATGGCGGCACTGGCGGCCGTGGATGCGGCAAAGGCTTGAGCACTCAAGCTTGCAGACGCGCCCACCCTGCCAACCTGCACAACGCTTCTTCCATGTCGGCGGTGGCGCCAGCGTAGGAAAAGCGGATGAAGCGGCGGCCGCGCACGGGATCGAAGTCGATGCCAGGCGTCACTGCAACGGCGATATCGGCCAGCATTTCGTTGGCAAAGGCGAGACTGTCGTCGGTCAGGTGGCCAACGTCGCAATAAAGATAGAACGCACCATCGGCGGGCACGATCTTGTCAAGCCCGAGCCGGGGCAGGGCCTCCAGTAGCAATGCGCGGTTGCGCGCGTAGACAGTGACGTTGGCCTCGAGCTCGTCGTCGGCATCGAACGCCGCCAGCGCTGCCACCTGCGAAACGGCCGGCGGGGCGATGTAGAGATTCTGCGCCAGACGCTCGATCGGCCGCACCAGATGCTCGGGCACGATCATCCAGCCGACGCGCCAGCCCGTCATCGAGAAGTATTTGGAGAAGCTGTTGATGACGATCGCTGCATCGGAGTACTGCAAGGCGGTCTCGGCACGCATGCCATACGTGAGGCCGTGATAGATCTCGTCTGAAATGAACCAGATGCCGCGCGCCGCGCACGCCTTGGCGATTGCTGCCAGCCGCTCGGGCTCAAGCATGGTGCCGGTCGGGTTGGCGGGACTTGCAATCAACAATCCATCAAGTCCCTCGCTACTGTCGGCAAGGGTGGTGATCTGTTCGAGCGAGGGCATCCAGCGCGTCGACGGTCCGGTTTCGATCGCCACCGGCGTCTGGCCGAGCGCGGTCAGGATATGTCGGTAACAGGGATAGCCGGGCTCTGGCAGCGCTACACGGGCGCCGACATCGAACAGCGCCAGGAACGCCAGCACGAAGCCCGCTGACGAACCGGTTGTGACGACGATGCGCTGCGGCGCAACCTCGACGCCGTAGCAGTCCCGATAGTGTCTCGCGATACGCTGACGCAGCGGCTCGGTGCCCAGCGCCAGCGTGTAGCCCAAGGCGCTGTCGTCGATGGCGCGCTTGGCAGCCTCACGCGCTGACCTGGGTGCTGGCGTCGCGGGCTGGCCCACCTCCATGTGGACGACCTTGATGCCCTGAGCCTCGCGCGCGGCGGCGGCACTCATCACGTCCATGACGATGAAACTGTCGATGGCGCTACGGCAGGATGCGGCGCGCGCGAGTGCCTTGGTCATCGATGGTGCCGCCGTCATATTGGTTGGCTCGATCGCCATCGCCGATGTGTCCGCTGCCCGAGTTGCCCATACCCGACCGCGGCGCAGCGCCGGTTCGGCTAGAGCAGGTTCAACTTACATGGAATCGCATCGTGCCATGGCGGCCTGCTCTAAGTCCTTGAATGAGAGTCTGATTCACGTCCTCGATCGAAACGCATGCGTTTCGATCGAGGACGATCAGGCTCTGGCGCTGCCATCCTGCGGCCCCATTGTCGCGATGGGTTGGTGGCCTGGTGCGCGGCTGCCCCGCGCCAATTGCCGTGTGGAATAGGGCGGAGTGGACCCAGCTGCCGCATGCCGTCAAACGCCGTGATCGGTGTGCCGTTATAGGTGTCCGGCTGCGATCCGGCCAGCTTCATATGCGTCAATTCGCGTTCGCCGGTCGGTCCTAGTGGCCTTTGCGTCGCGCAAAAATCGAAGCATAGCCGCGACCGCAAACGATTTTGGCGCGACGTAAAGGCCACTAGAAGAAACAGAGGCTTAGTATGGCGTTCAACGCGTCTTGGTTGACGCCACGCGAGCCGCAACGTAGGTCAACCAAGGAGCGACGCCACACGAGTGGCCAATTTGCTATCCGCTGTCGCGTTGACCCCCGCCCGAGGCGCCACTAGGTTCCACAAGATCGTAGCGCCGAGGGGGCGGCCGGCCGTAATTCGGTCGCGAGATGACGCAATAGCAAGGCTTGCTTTTTCTCAGATGACTCGGGTTCTTGACATGTCGAGTGTGGCCATGCGCAAGGTCTTCATTTGCCTGACAGCCGCCGCGGCGACCGCTGCCGCGATGCTGCCCTGCGCGCGGGCAAATGCCCAAGGCGGCTTGCCGCTCATTCGCGATACCGAAATCGAAAACCTTCTCAACGATTATTCGCGGCCTATATTTCGCGCCGCAGGCCTGGGCACTGGGCGTGTCGCGATCCGCATTGTCCGCAACAACGCCTTTAACGCCTTCGTGGTGGATGGACGCAACGTATTCGTTCACACCGGCTCGCTGATGCAGTCCGACACGCCAAATCAGGTCATCGGCGTGATCGCGCACGAGGCTGGCCACATCGCCGGCGGCCACATGGCGGCGTTGCGCTCACGCATCGCCCGCGACCAGACCAAGATCCTGATTGCGCAGATCCTCGGCATCGGCGCCATGATCGGCGGCGCGGCGGCAGGCGGCGATACCGGCCGCGATCTGGGTGGCGCCGGTCAAGCCGTCATGCAGGGTGGCTCGGAGATCGTCATGCGCTCGCTGCTATCGGAGCGCCGGTCGCAGGAATCGGCGGCCGACCAGGCCGGTCTCAAATATCTCAACACCACCCAGCAATCGGGTCGCGGCATGCTGGAAACGTTCGAGCGGTTCGCTCAGCAGGAGTACATCTCCGACGCCCACAAGGATTCCTTCGTACGCAGCCATCCGGTGGCGACCGACCGTCTGGCGCGGCTGCGCGAGCTCGTCGAGAAGAGCCCCAACTACACCAAGAAGGACCCACCCGAGCTGCAGCTGCGTCATGATTTGATGCGCGCCAAGCTGTCGGGCTATCTGGAGGCGCCGCGCACGGTCTTCAACCGCTATCCCGAAACCAACAAGTCGCTGCCCGCCCGCTATGCGCGCACCATCGCGCGCTACTTCATGGGCGGCAACAGCGCCGTGCAGCAGGCCGTTGCCGAGGTGGACGACTTGCTGCGCGAAAAGCCCGACTACGCCTATTTCTGGGAGCTGAAGGGCGATCTGCTGTCGCGCGCGGGCAAGCCGGCTGAAGCGATCACACCTCTGCGTCGAGCCCTGAAGCTCGATCCAGAAGCAACCTTGATCCAGGTGCAGCTCGCCACCGTGCTGCAGCAATCGGGGGGCAGCCTCGATGAAGTCGTCAGCTTGTTGCGCAAGGCCGTCATAAGCGACGTCAACCCGACCGCGCACCGGCAACTGGCCAACGCCTATTACAAGCAGGGCAAGCTGCCGCTGGCGGATGCCGAGACCGCGCAGGCCCACTTCCTTGAAGGCAACGTGAAACAAGCCCAGATATTCGCCAAGCGTGCCCAGCGGCAGTTGAAGCAGGGTACGCCCGAATGGTTGCGCAACGACGACATCATCAACTACAAGCCCGAAACCTGATACGTTCCCTCACGCCCGCCGTGGCAGTCTCAAAATCGGGACCAACGTCCCCTCGCGCCTACAGAAAGTGATCGATATGAGCTTCAAGCCGTCTGCCCTTCTGTCAGTCCTTGCGAAAGGGAAGCACGCCTTGAGCGCGAGCTTGGCAATTGCCGCGGTGGCCGCGGTGATGACGGCTGCCGCCACGCCCGGTGCCAGCATCGCCCAGGAAGCAGCCAAAGCGCCCAGCGCCGCAGCGCCCGCCCCCTTGTCCACCTTCACGCCCGAGCAGAAGGGTGAAATCGAGCGCATCATAAAGGACTACCTCGTCAAGAACCCCGAGGTGTTCCTGGAGATCCAGTCGGCGCTGGAATCCAAGATGGAGCAGGTGCAAGCCGAAAAGCTGAAATTGGCGCTCGCCGCCCATGCCGATACCCTGTTCCGGGATCCCAATGCGCCTGTCGCCGGCAATCCCAAGGGCGACGTCGTGGTTGTCGAGTTCTTCGATTACAACTGCGGATACTGCAAGCGCGGCTTTGCCGACGTCGCCAAGTTCATCAAGGAAGACCCCAAGGTACGCGTCATCTTCCGCGAGTTGCCGATCCTGTCGAAGGGCTCGGAGGAAGCTGCGCGCGTCGCGCTCGCCGCCAACATGCAGGGCAAATATTGGGACTTTCATAGCCTGATGATCGAGTTCAAGGGCCAAGCCAACGAGGCCAGCGCCCTCAAGATCGCCGAGAAGATCGGCGCCGACATGGCCAAGCTCAAGGCTGACATGAAGGGCGATGCAGTCGAAGCCGAGATCAAGAAGGTGCGTGAACTGGCGCAAAATCTCGGCATCAACGGCACGCCGCATTTCATCGTCGGTGATCGCTCGATTGCCGGCGCACCCCAGGATTTGCTGGAGCAGTTGAAGGTCGACGCGGCCGAGGTGCGCAAGTCCGGCTGCAAGTATTGCTGAGGCTGGCCCGCTGACGCGCGCCAGTTTGCAGGCACCATAGTTCCGCGCGACTGTTCCAATCGCAATCGAGCAAGCGGCGGCCCGCATATCGGTGCCGCCGCTTTGCATTTCAGCCGCGCACGGAACGCGCGGCTATTGAACCGGCAACAAAGAAGTTTTGTATTTCAATACGTTGGCAACGACGCCGGATCTCAACAAGGTTATGGCCGCAACCCTTCCCCGGCTGCCGGAAAGCTGATAAACGGGCGGTTGGATTTCCAACGGACGTGGGGGGACGCCGAGTGCGGCCCGCCGCGCCTTCAATTGTTCCTGCGATCGGCGACCGAAATGGCCAAGCCCATCTACGTACTCAATGGACCGAATCTCAACCTGCTGGGCGTCCGCGAGCCGCACGTTTATGGGCATGAAACGCTGGCCGACGTGCGCAAGCGCGCCGAAACCGCGGCCGCCGCCCACGCCCTGACACTGGAGTTCCGCCAATCCAATGACGAAGGCCAGTTGATCGACTGGGTGCAGGAGGCGCGCGAGAAAGGCGCCGGCATCATCATCAACGCCGGTGGATTAACCCACACATCGATCGCGCTGCTCGACGCGCTCCAAGCCGCCGAATTGCCGGTCATAGAAGTCCACCTGTCCAACATCTTCCGCCGTGAAGCCTTCCGCAGCCATTCCTACGTCTCGCTTGCTGCCAAGGGTGTGATCTGCGGCCTTGGCGCCAAGGGCTACGAACTGGCGGTCGATGCGATGGCGGATGTCATCGGCAAGACGGCCTCCGGCGCTGGCAGGAAATCAACATGAGGAAGCGCCGCTTCAAGGGCGCCGACAAGAAGGAACTGACCGGTATGACGGCCAAGACCTCCGACCAAAAAGGCAGCGCGGAAAAGGAAATGATCCGCGAGCTTGCCGAGCTGTTGAACGAGACCGGGCTTTCGGAAATCGAGATCGAAAAGAGCGGACTTCGCATCAGGGTCGCCCGCCAACTGGCAATCCAAGCAATGGCGGCCGCGGCTCCGGTGGCCCATGCAGCCCCCACCCCCGCTGCAGCGGCGGCGGCGCCCGCAGCCGCGCTCGACCCTTCCAGCGATCTCTCCAAGCATCCTGGCGCCGTCAAATCGCCGATGGTCGGCACCGCCTATCGTGCCCCAGAGCCAGGTGCCGCAGCATTCATCGAGATCGGCAAGCGCGTTTCCGCCGGCGATCCGCTGCTGATTATCGAAGCCATGAAGACCATGAACCAGATTCCCGCCCCCAAAGGCGGCACGGTGACGGCGATCCTGTTCGAGAACGGCCAACCGGTCGAATTCGGCGAGCCGTTGGTGATCATTGAATGAAAGGGGCGTGAGTGGTGAGTGGTCGGTTGTGAGCGGGGAAGAGGTCTCCTCAACCACTCACGACTGACCACTCAGCACTCACCTGCAAGGCAATGTTCGACAAAGTCCTGATCGCCAATCGCGGAGAGATCGCGCTACGCATCCAGCGTGCGTGCAAGGAACTCGGCATCTCCACCGTCGCGGTCCACTCGACCGCTGACGCCGACGCCATGCATGTGCGGCTTGCCGATGAGAGCGTGTGTATCGGACCGCCGCCGGCCAGCGAAAGCTATCTCAACATTCCTCGCCTGCTGGCGGCCTGCGAGATCACGGGCGCGGATGCCGTCCACCCCGGCTATGGC
>CAZLHQ010000148.1:0-7860 GCA_964559355.1 uncultured Hyphomicrobiaceae bacterium | reverse complement strand
CACTGATCGCCGGCTCGGCATCGATCCTCACCGACCCGATCTTCCAGGGCATGGCGATTTCGCTCCTGTTCGGCGCCATCGTCTCGACCGCGCTGACACTGATCGTCATCCCGATTGCCTGCAACCGCGCCGCCGGTGCGTTCTCGGTGACGAACCGCTTCGACGAGCCTTATGACGATGCCCACGTCAAGCCGGTGGTTGCCGCCGCCTGCGCACCACGCCAGCCCAAGGCCAGCATCGCCACAAAGCTCAGCGACCTTGCGCATGCCGCCAGCGACGCCGCCGGCTCGGCGACCGCCAACGCACAAAAGCGCGAATGGAAAGGCATGCTGGCGCCGGTCGGCGCTGCGCTGGCCTTCATCAGCGAAGCGTTGCGCCACCTGATATCGGGCGGCGTCATGCCGAAGGAGCGCATGCCGTTTGCCGGCGTTCTGTCCGCGGCCAAGGAAGCGCTGGTGCATCTGCTCGGCGGCACGCTGCCGGAGAAAACGGCAGCCAACGCGCCCAACACGACCAAGCGTGGCGGCTCGGGCGGCGGCAGCAGCGATGGCGGCAGCTCGCCTGCTCCTACCTCGACACCGCCCCCGGTATCACCAGCACCCGTTGGAGGCGCCGCTACCGCAGCACCTGCGAACACCGCCGCACAGGCCGACACCGCACCGGCCAACGCACTGGTGCCCAGAACGGCAAGCGTGCCGGCCGTTACCTCGACGCGAGGCGAGACGGCTGCTGCGCAAGCGTCGCGCGCCATCCTCGCGCAATCGCTCAACGGCCAGCAGCGCGGCGTTACTGCAGAGAATCTGGCAACGCAGCACGACGTTGAAACCGTGGAGCACGAAGCAGAGCATTCGCCCAAGCCGAAGGTCAAGCTGAAGCGGACCGGAGAGGCGATTTCGATTGCCGGAGCAGCCGCTGCGAGCGCCGCAGATCTTGCCCGCGGGGCAAGCGGAGACCAAATGGCCGGGCATGACCTGCTGCGCATCGACGGCATCGGCCAAGTGCTCGCAGCACAGCTCGCAGCGCTCGGCGTCAACAACCTCACCGACATCGCGCGCTGGAGCCATGACGACATCATGCGCTTCGACAAAGCCTTGAACGTCAATGGCCGGATCGAACGCGATGACTGGATTGGGCAGGCCAAGACGCTGACCGGCGGCAACGTATAAACAGACAAGGGGAGATAGCGTCATGAGATTGACCTGCGCACTTCCATTGACGCCGACAGCATCTTGGCGTCCCGCCGCGATGACGGCGCTCGTGATAACCGCCGCCGTGTCGGGCAGTGCCTTGCCGATACCTGCGCAAGCCGCGCAGCCGGCAGCCAGCACGACGCTCGAGCACCCGGTGTCGCCCACCGCTACGACGGCAACCGCGCCGCAAATGGCGCAGGCTCCCAGCGGCGCCTATCCGCCGCTCGGCTTTGATCCTGGCGGTAGCGGCGATGGCGCGGCGTCCAGCCCCACACGTGGCCCCTGGCCCGGCTCGCCGTCGCCCGAGACGATGCCGCTTGGTCCATATGCTCCGATCTCGCCCGGCAGCACCGCGCAGAAGCCGGCCGGCGCACAGGGTGCTGCGGCACCCGCCGCATCGGCGGCACCTGCACCGGCCGCACCGGTTGCACCCGCTGCATCAGCGATGCCGGTAGCACCCGGTTCAATGGCGCCCTCTATGGCCGCCGCACCCAGCGCACCGCCTTCGGTGGCCGCGCCTATCGCGCCGCCTTCCCCACCCGCTGCCCCGGCTCGCTCGGTGGCCGCGCCAGTCACGGCGCCTGCACCTGCTCCCGCGGCTGCTACCAGCCCGACACCCGCCCCAGCCGCGCCTGCACCCGCTGCGGCCGCGGCCGTCCAGCCGGTTCCGCCTTCACCTGCTCCCGTTGCCGCGCCGGCCGCGGCACCTGCGCCCGTCGGCAGCGCGATGCCGCCGATGCACCCAGGCGCCTATGCGCCGATGGGCTTCCAGCCGCCCGGCATGCCGGCCGCGCCCGTCGCTGCCGCGCCACCGGCCGCAGTCGCCACGCCTCCCGCTGCACCGGCCCCGATCGCAGCGCCTGCCGCTGTCGCACCGCCGCAGGCCCCGCCGGCCGCTGCTGTGCCTGCGGGCGTCCCGACCAACTGGGCCATACCGCCCCAGCCCCAGGCCGCACAGCCTTATACCGCGCCGCAGCCGATGGCGCCGGGTTGGGCTCAGCCGCCGCAACCGCAACAATACTGGCAGCAACAGCGTCCAGCCTATCAGCCGGCGCCTGCTGCACCACAGTGGTGGGGAGGCGTTGTCGGCGCACCCACGCAACCGATGCAACGCTAACGAGGAGAGACCGCGCGCGATGTCACAGAAGGTGTGGCCCGCAATGCTTCTGGTGACGCTGGTGGTGACGCCGGCAACGATGGCGCGCGCCCAGACCAATCCCTGGTACATCCCACCCCAGCCGAGCCACCAGCCGCAAACCGTCATCCAGGGTTATGCGACGACGCAGACCGGCGCTCTCCCCCAGACATCTCCATATTCGACACAGCTGGGCTTGGGTGCCGGCTATTCGGGCCAGTACGGCTCGGCGGCAACGGCGGCGCCGGTGCAAGGCATTCAACAGTGGGGAACGCAGCAGCAAGGCTATGGCTCGGTGCAGGCGAACCCGTCGATCTCGAGTGGAACGGCGTCACAACCGATCTATCAACAGCAACCGGTCTACCAACAGCAACCGGTCTATCAGCAGCAACCGGTCTACCAGCAGCAGCCCGTCTATCAGCAGCAGCCCGTCTATCAGCAGCAGCAGCAGCCGGCCTACCAACTGCCGCCACTCGGCAACTATCCGCCGCTTGGCAGCGATCCGACCGAATTGACGACCACCAAGCGCACCGCGCCGCAACGCGCTGGCACTCAATCACCCGCAGCCGGCCGCGCCGAAACCGATCCAGCGGCCCCGCGCACCAGCACGCCCTACGCTATCGATCATCCTGGATTTGCCGGTCCGTCAACGCTTTCGCCTGGTTACGGCGGCCTTGGCGGCTACCAGCCCTTGTATCCCGCACCCATCGGTGCGGCACCCTATCTCGGATTGCCATTCTTCTAGTGGTGCCCGAGTTCATCAATCTCCGGGGAATACGGCCCTCCTCTCCGGAAGTTCTTGACCAATGAACCTCGCAAGGGGGGCCGAAGTTAACAGGAGTACGTAATGAAGCATTTTGGAAAGATCGCAGCTCTCGCGGCCGTTCTCGCCGTTGGCGCCGCCTTGCCGGTTGATCAGGCGCACGCCTGGGGCTGGGGCGGACCGGGCTGGGGTGACAACGGCTGGGGTAACGGCTGGGGCGACGGCCGTGGCAGCGGCAGCGGCTCGGGCAACTTCGGAATGAACTTCTCTGGCAACTCCAACATGGCCGGCAACGGCTGGGGCAACAACGGCTGGAACAACGGCTGGGGCGGTCCTGGCGGTTGGGGCGGCCCGGGCTACGGCTATGGCCCGTATGGCTACGGCGCTCCTTATGGTTATGGCGCTCCCTATGGCTATGCGCCTCCCCCGGCTCCGGTTGCTCCGGCAGCTCCGGCTCCGCAGGCAGCTGCCCCGGCGGCCCCTGCCGCACCGGCAGCTCCCGCTGCGCAGGCTGCTGCACCGCAGGCCGCTGGCGCGCCCGCACTGCCGCCCTATCCGGCCGGCCCTGGCTACTATCCGGGCAACTACGGCTGGAACACGGGCTCTGGCTCGGGTTCGGGCAGCGGTAGCGGCAACGTCTCCGGCGGCATGAACTTCGGTGGCTCCGCCAACACCCAGGCCGCAGGCTCGGGCGCTGGCTATCCCGGCTACGGCTACGGCCCCTATGGCTATGCTCCGCCGCCGCCGCCCCCGGCTCCGGCCGCTCCTGCCCCGGCAGCACCGGCCAACAAGTAACCCTTCCGGATGCCGCTGGCGGGCTGAACGGTCTGTCAGCGGTACTCGGCCGGGCGATCGCAATCTGCATATGCTGGCGGCTGCCAGCTCGGGCCTCCGTCGGCAATCGGGTTGCGAATTTCACGAGATGGCGAACTGGCATACCCCCTCCTCCGCCTGCTTCGTCATGTGACTTCAACCTGTAGGGAGGGATTTTTCGAGTGAGGAGTACCGCGATGCAAAAACTCATTAAGACACTTGTAGTTGCCGGTCTGCTCGGAGTCAGCGCTTCGGCACTGACTGCGACCGACGCCAAGGCCTGGGGCGGTTGGGGCCCCTGGAACAACGGCTGGGGCAACAACGGCTGGGGTGACGGCTGGGGCAATGGCTCTGGTTCGGGTAACTTCGGCATGAACTTCGGCGGCAACCTGTCGGGCCGCGGCAATGGCTGGGGCAACAACGGCTGGAACAACGGCTGGGGTGGCCCGTGGGGTGGCGGTCCGTGGGGCGGTGGACCCTGGGGCGGTGGTCCCGGCTACGGCTATGGCCCGTATGGTGGTTACGGCTATCCCGGCGGCTGGGGTGGATACCCCGGATACTACGCGCCTCCGGCTCCTCCGGCCGCTCCCGCAGCGCCGGCAGCACCCGCAGCGCGCTGATCTAGACCTGTGACCGATCGCGGCGAGGCCGGCCTGGTGCTGGCTGGTCTCGCCGCCGGCCACGGCGAATGGCGAATTTCGCGACATCCGCAAGATGGTCGGGCACGCATGCCCGGCTGCACATGGCCTTGTGGCCTCAGCACCGCAACGAACCGGAATACTTGGATACGTCATGGCCCGACGACACATCGCGTCCGCAATCCTCGCGGCCATTGCCATCGCCGGCCCAGCGCCGCACGCGGATGCGGATGCGGCCCGGCAGAGCGATTTCAGCGCCGATGCGTTGGAGCAGCATCCATCCGGCGAGCGCAGAGCCGGCCGTCTGCATGTGCGTGGCGAGGACACCCGCTACGAGGTCACTCGTCAGGGCGCCCCCATCGTCGAGATCATGCTACCCGCTCATGGCATCAAGCGCGTCTTGTTTCCTGCGGCGCGCACATTCATGGAGTTTCGCGGACCTGCCCAAGCCCGCAGCAGCCTCGACGCTCCATGCCACGCTGGTTCCTATCAAACGTGCGTGCGTACCGGCAGCGAAGAGATCGGCGGCATCGACACCGAAATCTGGACGCTCGGCGTGCCCGGTGGCCGCGACGACATCCGTATCTGGTGGGACAAGGCGCGCAAGAGATCAGTGCGCGAGGAATATCCCGGCGGCTATCGCTTGCAGGCAATCAAACGGGAGCATGCCGCCTATGAGGGGCTGCAGGCCGAGCAGTGGGAGCTGACCTACTTCTATCCCGGCGGTCGCTATGTCGGCGGCATGGTCGTCTTTGCGCAAGGCGTGTCGCTGCCGGTCATCGAGCGGCGCCCGAACGGGCTTATCCGCCATCTCGTCAACATCAAGCAGGATGCGATCGGGGACGACGCATTCGAGGTTCCGCCCGGCTACCGACAAATTGCGCTGCCGTTGCCGCAGCGGACTGGCGAAGACATTCCAATGGGCTGGCATGCCGCGCCGTGGTCACCTCATCTGGCAGGCATGCCCGAGGCATCGCCGCGCGCTTTGAGCCCCTCCAACCAACAGCCATAGCCTCAGGGAGACACCGCCGCGCGGTGACATGTCCATGACCACGACCGAGACCCCGTCCAACGCCGACGACAAGCCGATTGCCGAAAAGCCGGAGGTGACGACGCCGCGGCCGGTGGCGATGAGCGCACCCGTGCAAGAGCAAGCCCCGCCCCAGCAAGCACCACGCAATGGCCGCCAGCAGCGCGGCCCCGTCGCGCGCTTCATGCGTTCGCTGTTCAGCCACCTGCTGTTTGCGGGTGCAGCGGTTGCCGGCGTGCTCGGCTATCTCTACCACGCACCGATCCTGCGCGATGTCGGAGACACGGTGTGCGCGCCGCAAGCGCTCGGCCAGTTCATGAGCAAGTCTCCCGTCGCCGTCGCCACGACAAAGGGCGACAAGGCCGTCACCACAGTTGCCCAATCGAGCCCGGCGCAGCCGGCTACGACGCAAGCGGCGCCGCCGGCCGCCACGAGCACCACCGCCAAGGCGCCAGCAACATCAACCCCAAGTGCGCCAACCCCGAGTGCGCCAAGCGCGGCGTCGACTTCCACCGCAATGGCATTGGCGCCCGCCGCTACGTCTTCAGCACCAGCGGCATCGGCATCGACGTCATCGCCACCCGCGGCATCGTCGAGCGCACCAGCAACGGCAACGCCGAAGCCCGCTCAACCCGCGCCAACGGCGGCCGCAGCCCCTGCCGCCAGTTCAACGACTCCGGCCACGGCGTCGACCTCTCCATCGCCAAGCGCTCCGGCAACGGGCGCAACGGCCTCCACCGGGACAGCAATCAAGCCCGACGGTGCAGCCAAGACCGAAGCACCCGCAAAACCGGCAGCGCCTGCCGCGACGACAGCAACAACCGCAACGACAGCGGCACCGCCAGCTGCCCCCGCCCCGGCCACACAGACCGCGCCCCCGCAATCGGCAGCTTCCGCAACGCCCGCCGGCGCGGCCAAGCCGGCGCAGACGGCAGCCCTGTCATCTGACTCCAAAGTTGCCGCCGACGGCCGCAGTAGCAGCCAGGCCAAGGATGAAAAAAAGGCAGATGACAAGGGCGACAAAGCCATGATGCAGCAGTGGGCTGCAGCTCGCCAAGCCTACGCCGACGGCAAGCCGGAAGCGGTGGCCGCTTACAAGGAACTCGTGCGCCGCTATCCCGACGTGCCCGACCTGACGGGAGAGCTAGGTAACATCTACTTCCAAAATGGCAGCATGCGTGAAGCAGCCGAGCAATACTACGAGACCGCGCAACGGCTGATCCGCCGCGGTGAGCCGGGACCGGCCGCGTGCCTTGTCGACGTCATGCGCTATCTCGACAACGACAAGGCCAAGGCGTTGCAGGAGCAGGTCAAGGTTCCTTGTCCGGTATTGCGCAAGTGAACGCGACGCACGCAGGGAATGTGTCCCTGCGTGTACTGCCCTGCGCGAACTGGCCGGCACATTCCCCCGTCGGCTCATGGCCCCAAAATGCCACCGGCCGCAGACCTGCACGAAGGCGGGTCGCGGCCGGTGTTTTCTTGTGCAGCTCTTGATGGTCTGCAGAATTTGATTGCAGAACCCTTTTTTGCCGATGTGGCTGGCCTCAACTGAGGTGCGAGGCTCTATCGCCAGGTTTTTGAGTTGCGCGTCACAGAACCAGCGGCAGCACCGTCGCGGCGACTGCAGCAAAGAATACTCCGACGAACACGACCGTCTCGATCAACAGATTGAGACAACCATTGCAACCAAAACAGCAAGGATCCTTGCTCATCACGTCATCTCCATTCTCGTAGTGTGGAATTTTTCTATGACGCCAGAACCCGTCTCTCCGGACGATTACGACTGAGGCGTCTTATTGGCGTTGCCGACGCGAATGCAACTGTTGCAACGCACGCTTAGCTTGCTCCCCAAGATGCGGCGACGTCAAGGCAAAGTGGCGTGTCCGGCTGTCTTGGGTCATCGAAAAACCCCGTGATTCCGTGGGGTTGGGCGTGGTGCATTGTCGCATTCATACATTTGAATATGATTAGCGACCGGGTCCAGTTCAAGCCCCTGGCCTGCCACAGCCCAATCGATTCCCCCGCCAAGCGCCGGCCAGATCGCCCTCGATTGCGACTGCCGCGACCAGGGTGCCACGGCTTACCGGGCGGTCCGGCGGACAAGGGGCATGGCCATCCGGCGGTGGCGCCATTGGGGTGGAATGCGGTGACCGCCACGCTACCCTGGGTGGTACGTCAACCAACAACAGAGCTGCGTTGCCCCTGTTGTGCCAACGATCGGGATGTCTCGGCCGGCCCTAGAGTGCTTCCGGAAAAGTGGGAACCGGTTTTCCGATAAGAAGCACGACAAA
>CAZLHQ010000147.1:0-7904 GCA_964559355.1 uncultured Hyphomicrobiaceae bacterium | reverse complement strand
CGGGCAGGCCTGCACGCACTCGCCGCAGGCGACACACGTCGAGGTTCCCAGCGGGTCGTCGAAATCGAACACGACCTTGGCGCCATGCCCGCGGTAGGCCATGCCGATGACATCGTTCATCTGCACTTCGCGGCAGGCGCGCACGCACAGGTTACAATTGATGCAGGCATCGAGATTGACGGCGATGGCGGCGTGGGACGTATCGGCTGCAGGACGGTCGGCTGCGGGAAACCGGCTGTTGGCCGCGATGCCCATGCTATCGACCCAGGTCCAGAACTTCGCCTTGGGGTCGTGGCTATCCTCGCGCGCCGGCTGATCGGCGAGCAGCAACTCGAACACGAGTTCGCGCGACTTCTTCGCCCGCTCGGACGCCGTTTTCACTTTCATGCCGGATGTGGCCTTGCGCTGGCAGGATGCGGTCAACACCCGCTCGCCCTCGACCTCGACCATGCAGGCGCGACAGTTGCCATCGGCGCGATATCCCGGAGCCGGCAGCCAGCACAAATGCGGGATCGACGTGCCTTCGCGCTTGGCGACTTGCCAGATGGTCTCGCCCGGCGTGGCCTCGACCTCGCGTCCATCGAGCGTGAACTTGATTTTTTCTGTCATGATCTCGTCTCTCGCGGATCTGTCTGGTTCACTCGTCTCGTCTCACCCGCACGGCGATGCGGGCCGGCACTTGCACTATGCAAGGTCCTCCGGGAAGAACTTCAAGACCGACATCAGCGGGTTTGATGCCGCCTGACCAAGTCCACATATGGAGGCATCGCGCATGACTTGGGACAGATCGCCGAGCAAGGCTGTGTCCCATTTCGCGCCCGACATCAATTTGACGGCCTTCTCGGTGCCCTGACGGCAGGGCGTGCATTGCCCGCAGCTCTCGTCTTCGAAAAAGCGCATCAGGTTCAGCGCCACGGCCTTCATGTCGTCCTTGTCCGACAAGATGACGACGGCGTGAGAGCCGACGAAGCAGCCGTGCTTTTCCAGTTGCCCGAAATCGAGCGGAATATTGCCCATCGAAGCCGGCAGAATGCCGCCCGATGCGCCACCCGGCAGATAGCCCTTGAAGGCGTGGCCATCCAACATGCCGCCGCACAGTGCGATCAGCTCTTCGACGGTCGAGCCGGCTGCGGTCAACACCACGCCCGGGTTCTTGACGCGGCCGGAAACCGAATACGAGCGCGGGCCCTTGCCACCGTTCTTGCCTTGGCTCGCGAACCATTGGGCGCCCTTCTCGATGATCGAAGGGATCCAGTAGAGAGTCTCGATGTTGTTGACGAGTGTCGGCCGGTCGAAGATGCCGACCTCGGCGACATAGGGAGGGCGATGCCGCGGCAGACCGCGCTTGCCCTCGATCGACTCGATCATGGCGCTTTCTTCACCGCAGATGTAGGCGCCCGCGCCGCGGCGCAGATTGATCTTCACATGCTTGGCAAGTCCCGCCGCTTCGATCTTGGCGATCTCGTTGCGCAGGATCTCCAGCACCTCCTGGTACTCGTCGCGCATGTAGATGAAGACCGCCTCGGCCTCCACCGCCCAGGCGCCGATCAGCATGCCTTCCAGGAAGGCGTGTGGTCGCGTGACGAGGAAATGTCGGTCCTTGAATGTGCCGGGCTCGCCTTCGTCGCCATTGACGGCCATCAGCCGCGGACCCTCGTAGCCGCGCACGAACGTCCACTTGCGCCCGGTCGGAAAGCCCGCACCGCCAAGCCCGCGCAGGCCGCCATCCGAAAGCGTGGCGATGACGTCATCGACCTTGCGCTCACCGGCAAGGCAGGCATTGAGAACGCCATAGCCGCCTTCCGCCAGATAGGCGTCGAAGGCCTGATAGTCTGGAATCTCGGGATGCGTATGGCCGTGGCTGACGAGCTGCTTGATCTTGTCCGGCGTGGCATGATCGACGTGATGATGGCCGACGTGCACTACGGGTGCGGTGTGACAGGAGCCCACGCACGGTGCCCGCACGACGCGCACGTCTCCGAGGTCTGCCGATCCGAGCGCACCAAGCAACTGCTCTGCGCCAGCCAGCATGCACGACAGCGAATCACAAACCCTGATGGTGGTCTTGGCCGGGCGCGGCTCACCGTCCGCAATGACATCGAAGTGGGCATAAAACGTCGCCACCTCGTATACCGCCGCCATGGGAATGCGCATCGCCTCGGCGAGAGCATGTAGCAGCCCCGCGGGCAGGCAACCTTCGCGATCCTGGATCTTGTGCAGATACTCGATAAGGAGTGCCCGCTCGAACGGACCTTCGCCGACAATTTCACGCAGCGCCTTGCGCTCGTCGTCATTTAGCAGCCGGCCCTTGGGAAACACGAGCGCTTTGCGTCGTCCTGATCCCGGATGAGGGGAACGACGCTCGCCTCCAAAATCTGGCAGGGAGGCGTCATTGCCGTGTCCGTTGCCACGATGTGCGTTGCCGTTGCCGAGCCCCTTTTGGTCCATCGTAGCTACCGTCCCTTTTTTCAGTTCTTGCTCTTGTTGCCGTTCGAGCGAGTTCAACCAACGCCTATACGTTGCTGCGCGCGGCCGCAACCGCCATGCGGGCTGCCGCACCGATATCGGCTGCATGCGAATATGCGATGCCGTTGTTGCCGAGCACCTTGTGGGCAAACTCGTAATTGTTGCCGGCCATGCGGATCACCAGAGGCGGGCGCCGTACAGCGCGGCGCATCGCTACGCCTATGCCTTCAGCAATCGTATCGCAGGGCTGCATGCCGCCACCGTGGATATTGACAAGTATGGCGCGGGCCGACGGATTGGCCAGGATGAGTTCCAGTCCATAGGCCACATCAAGGCTCGTCGCCGTTGTGCGCACATCCATGAAGTTGGCGGCGCTGCCGCCTGCATCCACGACAGCATCGAGCGTCGCCAGCGCAAGGCCGGCACCGTTGACGACAATGCCAATGTCGCCGTGCATGCGCTGATAGTTGATATGGTGGCGGTCGGCCCCCAATACCACCGGGTCGCCCTCCTCCACCTCCACCGCGCTGCTCATGGCGGCGAACGCGGGGTGGCGGAACATGGCGTTGTCGTCGATGCGGATCTTGGCATCGAGCGCCACGAGGTCGCCATCGTAGGTCAATGCCAGCGGATTGATCTCGACTTGCAGCGCGTCGAGCTTGACGGCGATGTCCGCCATGCTGGCGAACACGAGAGCTGCCTTTTCGGCAACCGGCCCGGCAAGCCCGATGCCGCGCGCCAGGGCGGAAAAATCCGCAATCGCGCGGTCACCGGTGATGCTGATCGGCACGCGCGAAACCATGCTCGGGTCGGCAGCGCTGCGCTGCTCAATGGCGCTGCCGCCGGCCGCAGAGGCCAGCATGCTGAGGGCGCCGCGTGCGGGGTCTAGATAAACCGCGGCATAAAGCATTTGCATCGGCGTCAGCGCTTCCTCGATCAACACCCAGCGCACCCGCTCCCCGCCAACCGGCCCGCCCGCCCGCGTGAACGTGGTGGCGAGCAACAGGCTCACTGTTTCGCGCACGCCGGAGGGCGAGGTGGCGAAACGCACACCGCCATTGGCAAAGCGATCGCTCGCCTGCACCTGCGCCTTGACGGCATACCTTTGGAATGAAAGCCGCTGAGCGATACGCTCTGCATCGGCGGCATTATCGGCAATGCGACCGCGCGGCACCTTGATGCCGAAACGCGAGAGGAGTTCCTTGGCTTGGAACTCGTGCAGGTTCATGCTGGGCTGCTCCGCTCCCTCACCGTCTCATCGACGGGCCGCGCGTTATCGTCGGCGTGCATTGTCGTACTGCGTCGTCGCTTTATGTCGTTCGTGCTTGCCTTACCACGGTGGCGACGGTTGTGCTTCCTGGCCATTCGGATTTCGCCACCGATTTCCATGATGTGGAATCCGATAACCCAAAAGGCCGAACTCTCCCGCCATTGCCGGCATCGGTGCTGGACCCGCTGGCATCCAGTGCGCATGCGGCCGTCACGATTGTGGTATACCACGATTTCCGAGGTCCGTAATAGACAATCATTGCTGCGCAGACCGGCCGTGCTTCTGCTGCATGACTTGCAATCGCTCGTCCGCCACACAAAAATAATACCCAATTGAATTACCCATATTTTTTCGTGTCACACCCAAATCATCCCGGATTTGGACGTCGATCCGCCCCGGTCCTCGGATCGCTCGATATGGGCGCTGACCCACTCCCGCAGCGGCTCCAACAAGCATCAGAATTTCGACATTGGGATATTGTGCACCAGACTTTGAAGAACGGTAGCAGCGGACAACCGGCCCCATTCAGGTATACCATTACCTTTTTAGAAGGGCCGCTCACGCCTACAAGAACTCACGCATACAAGACTGGCCAGCCTTAGATGTGCACTGCGTGATGATCAAACGGCCCGGCCCGAGTCACGCCCCGCAACGACGGGACCACCGACGATCGACGGCACCGACGCGAACCGCAGACGTCGAGGATGTCGAGGAATTGGTAGAGTAACCAAGGTTCCTGCATGCCGCTTGCACGCCCAAGACCACGCTTGATGCTCCTCGCCATGGCCACATTGGCTGGCATGGGCTTCCTCGCCGCTCCACCGCCCGCGCATGCCGGCTGGAAACCGACCAAGCCCGTCGAGATTGTCGTGATGTCGGGCCAGGGCGTCGGACCACTACGAACACTTGCGATGTGAAAAGTTGCGACGGAAACCTAATCGCTGTTGAAGATACTCGATCCTTGGCATATGGTATGCCAGTTTCCCATGCGATCCCGGCTTCACACAGCGACAGCCGGGCCGCCCTCAGGAGCTGGAGCGACTGCCTCGGTCAAGTTTCGCGACCATTACAGACGGAGGCACCGTATGAACATGCAGAAGACTGTTCTGAAGATCGTCCCAATCGGCGAAAGCCAGAGCTTGAAGGCGCGCGCCTACGATGCGCTGAAGGCGGCCATCGCGGCGATGAACATCTATGACGACAACGCCGAGCTGCGGCTCGACGAGCGCGATCTGTCCGCCCGCTTCGGCATCTCTCGCACGCCACTGCGCGAGGCGCTGGCTCAACTCGACCAGGAAGGTCTGGTCAAGGTCGTGGCCCGGCGCGGAATCTTCATCGTTCGCAAGACCAAGTCCGAAATCCTTGACATGATTACAGTGTGGGCAGCGCTCGAAAGCATGGCCGCTCGCCTCGCCGCGGAGCGCGCCACGCCTGACGACATCGCCGAGTTGCACCGCCTGACCGATCCCTTCTGCGATGTCTCCAGTCACATGGGCGAATACTCCGACGCCAACATCAGCTTCCATCAGGCCATCATCCGCACCAGCGGCAACCACCTCATATCCGACATCACCGATGGCTTGTTCCTGCATGTCCGCGCGATCCGCAATAGAACGATCTTCGAAAAGGATCGCGCCAAGAAGTCGATCATCGACCACAAGCAGATTGTCACCGCGATCGAGAAGGGCAACGGCGATTTGGCCGAGAAGCTGGTGCGAGAGCACACCTTGAAGCTTCGCGCCCATGTCGAGCAGTTCGTAGATATTCCATAACTCAACAAGAAACAGCCGCTGGCCCTGCGCAGGTCCGCGTGCACCCAACAGGAGGTTCGTTCATGGCGGGCAACGCAGCAGCTCAAGCCAAGGTGGCAAGCTCGACGGCAGACGATACCCTACAAAGAAAAAGCACTGACCCCAATGTCGTCTCTGGCGGCCGGCTCGTTGCCAAGGCCCTCAAAAACGAAGGCGTCGACACCATCTTCACGCTATGCGGCGGCCATATCATCGACATTTACGACGGCTGCATCGACGAAGGCATCAAGGTCGTCGACGTGCGCCACGAACAAGTTGCAGCGCATGCCGCGGACGGCTATGCGCGCCAAACCGGCAAGCTCGGCTGCGTCGTAACCACGGCAGGCCCCGGCTGCACCAATGCCGTCACCGGTGTTGCTACTGCATTCCGCTCCGAAAGCCCGATCATCCACATCGGCGGCCAGTCATCGCTCACCCAGCACAAGATGGGATCGCTTCAGGACCTGCCGCACGTCGACATGATGAAGCCGATCACCAAGTTCGCGTCCGGCGTGTTCTCCACCGACCGCATCGCCGACATGATCTCGATGGCGGCCCGCGAGTGCTACGCTGGCGCCTATGGCCCATCCTATCTGGAGATCCCGCGCGACATCCTCGATGCCGAGATCCATATCGACAAGGCGCGCATCCCCAAGCCAGGCCACTACCGCGCCTCGGTGCGCTCGCTCGGTGATCCTGCCGACATCGAGAAGCTGGCCGCGATCCTGAACAGCTCGAAGCGCCCCGCCGTCCTGTTCGGGCAGCAGGTGTTCGTATCGGGCAGCCACAAGGAAGCAATCGACTTCGTTCGTGCGCTCGACATTCCTGCCTACTTGAACGGCGCCAGCCGCGGCATGCTGCACCCCGACGACCCGCACCACTTCGACCGCACGCGTACCCTCGCCTTCAAGGACGCCGACGTGCTGCTGATTATCGGCACGCCGTTCGATTTCCGCATGGGCTACGGCAAGCGCATCTCGGTGCCGACGCTGGTGCAGATCGACATGGATTACCGAACGGTCGGCAAGAACCGCGACATCAACCTGGGCCTTGCCGGACATCCCGGCGCGATCCTGTCGGCTGTTAGCGCTGCGATCTCTGCGTCACCCGACAAGGGCGCGCGTCAGGAGCGCCAGCAGTGGATGAAGAAGCTCCGGCAGGCCGAAGCCGTCGCACTCGACAAGCTGATGCCGCTGTTCAAATCCGACGCCTCGCCGATCCATCCCTATCGGCTCGCTTGGGAGATCAACGAGTTCCTCGGCGAAGATACGATCTACATCGGCGATGGCGGCGACGTCGTCACCATCTCGGCGCAGGCGGTGCGTCCGCGCGGGCCCGGCCAGTGGATGGACCCAGGCGCACTCGGCTCGCTCGGCGTCGGCACCGGCTTTGCCTTGGCCGCCAAGCTCGCTCATCCCAACAAGGAAGTCATGTGTCTCTACGGTGATGGCTCGTTCGGCATGACGGCGTTCGACATGGAGACCGCACAGCGCTTCGGCGCGCCCTATCTCGCCGTCGTCGGCAACAACTCGGCGATGAACCAGATCCGCTACGGCCAGATCGCCAAGTACGGCGAGAACCGCGGCGACATCGGCAACAAGCTCGGTGACGTGCCGTTCTCCAAGTTCGGCGAGATGATCGGCGGCTACGGCGAGGAAGTGCGCGAGGCCAAGGACATTGCCCCCGCACTGCGCCGCGCCCGCGAGGCGATTGCCAAAACCGGCAAATGCGCCGTCGTCAATGTCTGGATCGATCCGCGCGAATATGCGCCCGGCACCAAGAACCAGACAATGTACAAATAGCTTCTGAACGCCCCGGCACCGAGTAGCGATGCCGGGGCGTCACCTTTTTCGGCAGCAGGCGGCAGACACTGACAACAACACCCCAAACAATTCGATCAATACGAGGAAGCAAACGAATGAAGGCACTCGATGGCGTGAAAATTCTGGACTTCACGCACGTCCAGTCCGGCCCCACCTGCACCCAGCTGCTGGCTTGGTTCGGCGCCGACGTGATCAAGGTCGAACGCCCTGGCGAAGGCGACGCGACGCGCAAGCAGCTCATCGACGTGCCCGGCGCGGACAGTCTCTATTTCACCATGCTCAATCACAACAAGCGCTCGATCACCATCGACACCAAGAACAAGCGCGGCAAGGAAATCCTTGAGCGTTTGATCAAGACCTGCGACGTGCTGGTCGAGAACTTCGCCCCCGGCGCGCTCGATCGCATGGGCTTTTCCTGGGAGCGGATCCAGCAGCTCAATCCGCGCATGATCATGGCTTCCGTGAAGGGCTTCGGCCCCGGTAAGTACCAGGATTGCAAAGTCTACGAGAACGTCGCCCAGTGCGCCGGCGGAGCCGCCTCCACCACCGGCTTCC
>CAZLHQ010000146.1:0-7949 GCA_964559355.1 uncultured Hyphomicrobiaceae bacterium | reverse complement strand
ACCGATAGACGAAGGGACCGTCGAGGCGACGGTATAGGCAGCTTTGCCCGACCTTGCAAGCCGTGCGGGAAAAGCCCCCAGTTGTGCGGGCCACATGGTCTGTTCAACCTTGGCGGCGCGGGTCGGCGGCGTCGTCGATCTGCACCTCGATACGGTTGCGACCGCCCCAGGTATCCTTGCGCAGATATCCCGCCACGTGCAGCGGCATTCCGCCCGCGCTCATCAGCAAATCGCCCAGCGGCTGGCCTGCAGCGCGAAACGCGATGGCGTCGAGCCGTGTGCCATCGGCCGCTTCCAGCGCGCACCGCACATGCGCCTCGCCCACCACCTTGGCGAACTTCACGCGATGGGAGGGGAAAGCGAAGCGCGGTTGCGGATTGCCCTGGCCATACGGGCCGGCCCGCTCGATCAGTTCGATCAATGCATCGTTGGCGGCCGACGGCATCAACGCGCCGTCGATATCGAGGCTTGCCGCATCACGCACCAGGCGCGAGCGCTCGCGCAGCCGCTCCAGCATGAAGCCCTGCAAGTCCTCGAAGCGCTCCTGCGCCACCGTCAGACCCGCGGCCATCGCATGACCGCCGCCCTTCACCAACAACCCCTCGGCCATCGCCGCGCGCACCGCTGCGCCGATATCGATGCCGGAAATCGAACGCAGCGAGCCTGTCCCTTGTCCGCTCGCCGTCTCCTCCCACGAGATCACGCACGAAGGCCGGCGGAAGCGCTCCGTCAAGCGACTGGCGACGAGACCGACGACGCCCTTGTGCCAGGTCTGCGAACCGACCATCAGCAGCGGCAGGTCGGGATCTGTTTCGATGCGCTGATCGGCGATCGCCATCGCCTCGTCGAGCATTTGTGTCTCTATCGCCTTGCGCTCGCGGTTGAGCTTGTCGAGCAGCGCGGCGATCTTGGCGGCTTCCGCCTCGTCGTCGGTTGCCAGCAGTCGCGCGCCGAGTGCGGCATCACCGATGCGTCCCCCGGCATTGATGCGCGGGCCTAAGATGAAGCCCAGGTGATACGGCGTCGGCGCGCTATCGAGACCGGCGACGTCGAACAGCGCTTTCAATCCCGTGTTGCGGCGCTGACGCATGACCTTGAGGCCCTGCGTGACATAAGCGCGATTGAGCCCGGTCAGCGGCACCACGTCGGCGACGGTGGCAAGCGCGACCAGATCGAGCAGTTCGAGCAGCGGCGGCTCAGCAAGCGTCTTGCGGGCGTAGTAGCCCTGCTGACGCAGATGGCGTTGCGTTGCCACCAGGACCATGAAGACGACGCCTGCCGCACACAGGTGTCCAAGCCCCGACAAACAGTCCTGCCGGTTGGGATTGACGACCGCGACAGCGGCGGGCAGCTTCTCATCGGCCTGATGATGATCGATGACGATGACATCGGTCGCAAGTTGCCGCGCTACGTCGAGCGGGCCGAAGCTCGTGGTGCCGCAATCAACCGTAACGATCAAGCGTGCGCCCTCCCTCACCAGCGCTTCGATCGCCGCCGGATTGGGTCCATAGCCTTCGAAGATGCGGTCGGGGATATAGATGCGCGCCGGCGTGCCATGATGCGCGAGAAATCGCTTCATCAGGGCCGACGAGCAGGCGCCATCCACGTCATAATCGCCGAAGATGGCAACAGGCGCGCGCGTCATGATGGCTTCAGCCAATCGCGCTGACGCCTCGCTCATGCCCTGCAGCGTCGCCGGATCGGGCATCAACGCCTTCAAGGTCGGCTCGAGCATGACCTCGACCTGGTCGAGGCTCACCCCACGTGCCGCCAGAACGCGGCCGAGCAGCTCGGGCAAACCATAGCGCTGGCTGATGGCGTCGGCGACGAGCTTATTGGCGGGATCGAGCCGTTCGCGCCATGTAAAGCCGCGCACCGACTGGCTGACGCCGAGAAATGCGGGCGATATCACCTCGCCGACTTCTGACTTGAGCTTTGGTCGTGCCGACATGGGTGCCTCCAAACATGCGTTTGTAGGGTGATTCGGACATGCCCCGAGGTGGCGGGGATTGTTCGGCTGTGCGCAATCAGCCTCTTTCCGCCAGCACATCGCTCGTGTTGCATCTCCGCCTCGCCCCTTGCAGGCCGATGCCTCGCGCTGATAGCGTCAAATGAGGGTTCAGGGAGGACGTGTGATGCGTAACGCGATTGCGAGTGCCTTTGCGGCGTGGTTTGGCGCGCTCTTCATCGTGGTTTTGGCCGCCGCACCTGTTGCAGCCGTGCAGCCACATGAATGCGGGGTCAAATCCTCAAGCTTTGCCCGCACCTGCCATCCGAGTGCCCATGTCCGCTGCTTCAAGGCCGCCGAGCGCGGCGCACCTGGGATCACAAAACAAAAATGTGAAAAGCGTCGGGCCGCGTGCCGAACCTGCCTTGGCAATATCAACACCTGCATCTCGCGCATCGGCAAGTGGCCAAAGCTGACGCACACATGTGAAAAGTGCAAGGCGCGCTTCGACAGTTGTTACGCGAAGCGCTATCCAAACTGAGCAATCCACATTGTGAAGGTCGCTGCCGCTCGAAGGCTGTGCCTTGCGCCATCAGGCCGAGAAGCGGTCCGCGACATCGCGCACGCTGGTGCGGATACGGCGCACGGTGCCGGTTTGCGAGCGCATAACCAGGGTGTCGGTAACCGCCCCGCCATTGTGGAAATGCACCCCTGAGAGCAGGGCACCATCGGTGACGCCGGTGGCTGAGAAAATGACATCGGCACTGACCATGTCGGCAAGGGCGAACTTGCGCTTGATATCGGTGATGCCCATGGCATGCGCCTGCTGGCGATCCGTCGCATTGAGCGGCATCAGCCTGCCTTGAATCTGGCCACCGGTGCAGCGTAATGCCGCCGCCGCCAGCACACCCTCAGGTGCGCCTCCCACACCCAGATAGATGTCGATGCCGGTTTCACGGCTTTGCGTCGTCCACATGACGCCTGCAATATCGCCATCTGGAATGAGGCGGATGGCAGCACCTGCTTCCCGCACCGCCTTGATCAACTCGCCGTTGCGCGGACGATCGAGAATACACGCCGTGATCTGGCCGATCGGCACGCGCTTGGCAGCCGCCAGAGCGGCCAGATTTTCACTAGGCTTGCGATCCAGGTCGACAAGCCCGACGGCGTAGCCGGGACCGATGGCGATCTTGTCCATGTATACGTCGGGAATGCGCAGCAAGCCGCCCCGTTCGGCAACTGCTATGACCGACAGCGCGTTTGGCATCGCCTTGGCACAAATGGTCGTGCCTTCCAGCGGATCGACCGCGATATCGACCTGCGGACCATCACCGGCGCCGATCTCTTCGCCCGCATATAGCGTCTCGGAGTCGCCAGCATCCCCCTCGCCGATCACGACACGGCCAATGATGGGAATACGACCGAGCTCGCGGCGCATTGCATCGACTGCAGCCTTGTCGGCGGCCTGCTCGTTGCCGCGCCCAGTGAAGCGAGCCGCTGCCATCGCCGCAGCTTCGGTAACGCGCGCGACCTCGAGCACCAGCACCCGATCCAGGCCGTTGCCGCCGTCGCTCGCATTCGCCATGGCTGCTCCTCCCCTCCAAAGCCGGCCAGAGTGGAACCTGGCGGCTGTCTCAAAATCCGGCCGTTACAGTATTTCGATGCGTATCATTTGCGGCTTGTCGGAGACACTGCCGTCGGCTTCGATCGCGTCGAGCGCACCGCGGATGGCCGCTTCCGTCGTCGCATGCGTGATGAGCGTGACGGCGGCGGGGGCGCCCGGCGCAGTCGCCACCGGAGCCCCTGGCAGAGCTCCCTTCGGCCGCCGCTGCACGATCGATTCAAGCGATACGCCGCGCTCGGCCATGCGTGAGGTGATGGCCGCCATCGCGCCCGGCTTGTCGTAGACCGACAGGCGCACGTAATAGGATCCCTGATGCTCGCCCAGGCGCGCGCGCGTATGCGGCTTCAACTGGCTGGTCGGCGTCACGAATGGTGGCACGACGATGCCGCGCGCGATGTCGACGATGTCGCTGGCTACCGCTGAAGCCGTGGCATTGGCGCCAGCACCGGGCCCCACCAGCAGCAGATTGCCGACCCTGTCGCCATCGATGGCCACGCAATTGGTGACGCCCCAGACTTCCGAAACAGCCTCGTCTTGCGCCACCATGGCCGGGTGCACGCGCGCCTCGATACCCGTTTCGGTACGCACGGCGACGCCCAGCAGCTTGATTCGATAGCCCAGATCCTCGGCCGCGTTGATGTCGGCCTCCGTCACCTTCTCGATACCCTCGACGTAGATTTCATCAAGCGCCACGCGCGTGCCGAAGGCGAGGCTTGTCAGGATGGCGAGCTTGTGGGCGGTATCGAACCCGCCGACATCGAATGTCGGATCGGCCTCCGCGTAGCCCAGAGCCTGCGCCTCCGCCAGCACCTCCGCGAACGGGCGGCCCTCCTCCTGCATCTTGGTGAGGATGAAATTGCAGGTGCCGTTGAGAATGCCATAGATGCGGCTCACCTTGTTGGCGAGCAGGCTTTCCCGCAACGTCTTGATGACGGGGATGCCGCCGGCGACGGCAGCCTCGAAATTGAGCGCAACACCCTTTTGCTCGGCGAGTGCGGCGAGCGCGAAGCCGTGTTTGGCAAGCAAGGCCTTGTTGGCGGTGACGACATGCCGGCCGGCATTGAGCGCGGCCTCGACGACACTGCGCGCGGTGCCCTCCTCGCCGCCGATCAATTCCACCAGCACGTCGATGCCCGGATCGACCGCCAGCGCCACCGGATCGTCGAACCAGCGGCATTGGCTGATGTCGCAATCACGCACCTTGGCCTTGTCGCGCGCGCTGACGCCGACGACCACGATCTCGCGACCCAGAGCCGCGGAGAGGTTGGTGCGTTGGTCGGCGAGCAGACGAACGAGGCCGGCACCGACGGTTCCGAGCCCGGCGATGCCGAGTTTCAAAGGCGATTTCATTGAGGGTCGACTAGCGTGAGATTTTCTGCGGGATGGGGATCACGTTATGCATCGTTTCAGGAGCCTGGGCGAGGAACTTCTTGATGTTGCGCGCCGCCTGGCGGATGCGATGCTCGTTCTCGACGAGCGCGATACGCACGAAGCCCTCGCCGTATTCACCAAAGCCCAAGCCCGGCGAGACGGCCACGTCGGCCTTCTCGATCAAGAGCTTTGAGAATTCGACCGAGCCCAGGGCCTTGAACCGCTCAGGGATCGGCGCCCAGGCAAACATGGTCGCGGGCGGGGCGGGAATGTCGAAGCCGGCGCGCGCGAAACTTTCAACCAGCACGTCGCGGCGCTTGGTATAGACCTGCCGCACTTCCTCGATGCAATCCTGCGGCCCATTGAGCGCTGCGGACGCGGCAACCTGGATCGGCGTGAAGGCACCGTAATCGAGATAGGATTTGACGCGCGCCAGCGCATTAATGAGCCGTTCGTTGCCCACGGCAAAGCCCATGCGCCAGCCCGGCATCGAATAGGTCTTGGACAGCGACGTGAATTCGACCGCCACATCCATCGCGCCCGGCACCTGCAGCACCGATGGCGGCGGCACGCCGTCGAAATAGATCTCCGAATAGGCGATGTCGGACAGGATGATGATGCCGAGCTTTTTCGCCAGTTCCACCGCCGCCTTGTAGAAATCTAGGTCGGCCGTCATCGCCGTCGGGTTGGACGGATAAGACAGCACCATCGCAATCGGCTTAGGGATCGTGTGACGGCAGGCATGATCGACCGAGCGCAGGAATTCATCGCCGGTGCCGGCCCGGATATGCCGCACGGACGCGCCTGAGATCAGGAAGCCGAACTCGTGAATAGGATAAGTCGGGTTGGGCACGATCACCACGTCGCCCGGCGCAGTAATGGCCTGTGCCATGTTGGCAAAGCCTTCCTTGGAGCCGAGCGTGGCGACGACTTGCGTTTCGGGATTGAGCTTCACGCCGAAGCGGCGATCATAATAGGCAGCCTGCGCGCGCCTCAGACCGGGAATGCCCTTGGAGGCGGAATAGCGGTTGGTACGCGGCTTGGAGATCGTCTCCACCAGCTTGTCGACGATATGCTGGGGCGTGGGCAGATCTGGATTGCCCATGCCGAGATCGATAATGTCGGCGCCGCGCGCTCGTGCCTCGGCCTTCAACCGGTTGACCTCGGCGAAAACGTAGGGCGGCAGGCGCTTAATGCGGTGGAATTCCTCGATCACGGCTATCTGTCTCGCGATACTTGTTGTGCTTCGTTGTGGGCTGCCGCTCAGGTAACGGCGAAACTTTGTGGCCCGACTTCTTCCGGTCTTCTTTCAAATCCGCCTTCAGCCCCCTCTTACAGGAGTGGCTGTCGACGTAACGTCATGAGATCGTGCAGGCAGCGGGCCGGTCGCCGCGACTTGACACACAAAACCGGCGCATTTGAGCCGATTGCACAAGCTACTGGCCCCCTGGCGAGCTCACTGCCCTCGAATCGTCTCAACCGCGGCGTGTCAATTTACGCTGGCAGGCACCATTGCGTAAAGCCGCAGCGCTAGGGTTCCCCGCCGCACCGCCAGGAAGGCCCTAGGTATGTCTTGCGTCGGCGGCCTCAGCGCAACTGGGTGGGCATCGCGTCCCAACGTCGGCGCACCCGGTGAGTTGCCGCGCAAGGTGAGACTAAGGCGCTGTAATTCAACGAAGAATGTGACCGCTCCGGGTGCGCCCGCAAGACCGCCGCTGGCCGAATTTCCGCGCCGCCCATGATTTGTGGCGACACCGTCAGCGCTGCTGCTCGATGCTCCGAACGGCCTCGCTGTTCGCCTTGTCCCGTTCGGCCTCGATCTCCGCCATGGCTCGCTTTTGCTCTTGCGGGGTTAACACAGGTCTGGCGACCGGCGTCAGCTCGGGCAGCGGTGTCGTCGATCCCTGACCGCAAGCCGCGAGCAAGCCTACCAAAAGTACCGTCGCCACCGGCCAACGATAGCGGTGATTGCCCGCCTTCACCGGCATTCCAAGCCCAGCCTCCACATTTTGGGAAAAGGCGCTCGTTTGCCAATCCCGTACGGAATGCTTACTTGATTCCCGGGTCATGAGAAGGTAGCGCCTAGGTACATGTGATACTGCACGAATGCTTGAACGGTGCCTCAGATGCACCTCGCAATTCGCTGCAGCAGTTTGCGTCTAGCCTTACGACTGCGCTGAAAGAAGAACACCGCCATGCAGAAGCCAAACAAGCCCGACACCGAAAATGCTGCGCCTTATCGCATCAACGATCCCGAGGAGTTCACTCGCAACATTCTGAAGTTGTTCGAGGAAGGTGGCCGGGCGATGACCAGCTACCTGGAGCGGGCAGACACCCAGATGAGCCCCTTCACGGCGGCGAGCGAGGTTGCCGAAACCAGCAAGATCATGGGCGAGATTGCGCAGCGCTGGATGACCGAGCCGGTCAAGCTGGTCGAAGCGCAGGGCCAGTTGATGCGCTCGTATGCGGAGCTTTGGAACAATACGCTGCGGCGGATGATGGGCGAGCAGGTCGCCCCCGTCGCGGAGCCCGAAGCGGGCGACAACCGCTTCAAGGATCCCGAGTGGACCAAGAACCCCTATTTCGATTTCTGGAAGCAGGCCTACCTCGTCACCACCCATTGGGCGGAGGCCGTGCTCGACAAGACCGAAGGACTGGACGAACGCACCAAGCAAAAGGCGGACTTCTATTTCCGTCAGGTGTCGAGCGCGCTCTCGCCCTCCAACTTCCCCATGACCAATCCAGAGGTCGTGCGTGAAACGCTGCAATCCAACGCGCGCAACCTCGTCCAGGGCATGACGCACTTCGTCGAGGACATGGAGAAATCCGGCGATCTGTTAAAGATCAGCCAAACCGACATCTCCGCGTTCGAGGTCGGCAAGAATCTCGCCGTCACGCCGGGCAAGGTCGTCTACCAGAACGAGATCATCCAGCTGATCCAGTACACGCCGACCACCGACAAGGTGCGCGAGGTGCCGCTGCTGATCGTGCCGCCGTGGATCAACA
>CAZLHQ010000145.1:0-8181 GCA_964559355.1 uncultured Hyphomicrobiaceae bacterium | reverse complement strand
GGATCTGGTGGCCCCAGCCGATGTCGGTCTTGGAGGCGGCTTCTGCGTTGGCCTTTTCTTCGCGCTTTTTGAGTTCCAGCTCGTAAAGCCGCGACTTCAGCATCGCCCAGGCAATCGCGCGGTTCTTGATCTGGCTGCGCTCCTGTTGGCTCGCCACGGCGATGCCAGTGGGGATGTGAGTGATGCGCACCGCGGAGTCCGTCTTGTTGACGTGCTGGCCGCCTGCACCCGACGAACGATACGTATCGATGCGGCACTCGCTCTCGTTGATCTGGATGTCGATGTCATCGTCGACCACCGGGTACACCCATACCGACGCAAAGCTGGTGTGGCGCCGGGCATTGGAATCGTAGGGCGAGATGCGCACCAGGCGATGCACGCCCGACTCCGTTTTCAGCCAGCCGTAGGCGTTCTCGCCCTTGATCTCCAGCGTCGCCGATTTGAGGCCGGCTTCCTCGCCCGGGCTCTGTTCGAGCAACGCCACCTTGTAGCCGCGCTGTTCCGCCCATCGCGTGTACATGCGCGTCAGCATTTCGGCCCAGTCCTGGCTTTCGGTGCCACCAGCGCCCGCATGGACCTCCAGATAGGTGTTGTTGGCATCCGCTTCGCCTGACAGCAGGGCTTCGACGAAGCGGCGTTTCGCATCTTCGTCGAGCCGCTTCAGCGCCGCCTCGCCTTCGTCGATGGTGGCGGCGTCGTCCTCCGCCTCACCCAGCTCGATCAAGGTGACGCAATCATCGAGATCGCGCTCCAGCTTCTGATAGCTCTGGATCGAGCCTTCCAGCTGCTGGCGTTGGCGCATGACCTTCTGCGCCTGCTGCGGATTGCCCCACAATGCGGGATCTTCGGCGCGCCGGTTCAGTTCGGCGAGACGGGCGTCGGCTGTATCCCAGTCAAAGATGCCTCCTCAGGAGGGCGAGCGCCTCCTGAATGGAATCGACATGCTTTTGGGCTTCGGCGCGCATACCTGCCTCCTGCGACGTCGGGCGCGTTTTGACGGAAACGGCGGAGGTATAGAGCGGCGCGGCCAGCATGTAAACGGTCAGCTCACACGCTCGGCGACCTCACCACAGGCCGCCGCGACCGCCCGCATAGCCGCCATCGCCGGAAGGTGCTGGGGGCGCGCCGCGCGAAGCCGGCGAATACGTGTCGCTGGAGCCCGACTGGCCCGCGTCACTGGTGCTCGGATTGGTGGTGGGATCAGTGAAGCCGATGACAGAATAGGCGTCATCGGGCTCTTCACCGGGCTTGAAGGCCTCGACGATCGATTCCTGCTCACCCGACTGCGACCTCAAACCGGTCTTCAGACTGACGCGGATCAGCTTGATGCCGGCCGGCACGCGGAAGGGAACGGCCGGCTTGCTGCCGAGCGCTGCCTTGACGAAATCACCGAAGATCGGCGCGGCCACGGAGCCACCCGTCTGTCCCTTGCCCATCGGCCGCGGCGTATCGTAGCCCACGAACACGCCAACCACGAGATCGGGTGTGTAGCCGATGAACCAAGCGTCCTTTTCATCGTTGGTGGTGCCGGTCTTGCCGGCCAGCGGCATCTCCAGCTTCTTCAAGGACGTCGCCGTTCCGCGCTGGATCACGCCTTCCATGATCGATGTGATCTGGTAGGCGGTGTGGGGATCGATGATCTGCTTCCTGTCGTCAGCCACCTCGGGCTCGGCCTGCCCCGCCCATTTCTCGGCCTTGCAGCCGTCGCAGCCGCGATCATCGTGACGCCAGACCGTGCGCCCCCAGCGATCCTGGATGCGATCGATGAAGGTCGCTTGCACCTGTCGGCCGCCGTTGGCGATCATCGCATAAGCGTTGACCATGCGAAGCAGCGTCGTTTCGCCGGCGCCAAGTGACATGGCAAGAACCGGCAGCAGGTCGTCGTAAACGCCAAAGCGGCGCGAATACTCGGTGATGAGCGGCATGCCCATGTCCTGCGCCAGTCGCACCGTCATCTGGTTGCGCGACTTTTCAATGCCGACGCGTAGCGTGGTGGGGCCGAAGGATTTCTCCTTATTGTAGTTCTCGGGCCGCCACACTTCCTTGCCCGGACCCTGCTCGATTTCGATCGGAGCATCGAGAATGATGCTGGTCGGCTTGTATCCATTGTCGAGCGCGGCGGCATAAACGAGCGGCTTGAACGAGGAGCCGGGCTGGCGGCGCGCCTGCACCGCGCGGTCGAACTGGCTCATGTCGAAGGAGAAGCCACCCGCCACCGCCAGCACGCGGCCGGTATGTGGATCCATGGCGACCAAACCGCCCGACACCTCGGGCACCTGCATCAGCGACCAAACGCCTGCTGGGTTCTGCGCATCCTTGGGCGTGATGTAGATCACATCGCCCAGCGCCAAAACATCGCTGGCCGCCTTGGGTGCCGCGCCGCCTTCCGCTTTCTTGGCCCACTTGATCTCGTCAAAGGCGATCTCGACCGCCTCGCGCTTGTCGATCAGGCTGCCATCCTGCTTGCGGGCTGGCTTCAGGCCGACGATGGCCTTGGTTTTCTGCGCATCGAGCACGACGCCAAGCCGCCAGGGATCAATGTCCTCGGGCGTATCGATTTCAGCAAGCGCCTTACCCCAGTCGCCGGCGATATCGATCTTCTTGACTGGTCCGCGCCAGCCCTTCTGGCGGTCGAAGGCGACGAGGCCGTCGATCAGAGCCTTGCGCGCGTAGCCCTGCATCTCCGGATCGAGCGTCGTGCGCACTGACAGGCCGCCGCCGTAGAGTTTATCCTCGCCATACTTGGCTTGCAGCGAGCGGCGCACTTCCTCGGCGAAGAATTCGGCCGCGAAGATGTGGGCGCCGAATGGGCGCAGGTTGACGGCGAGCGGCTTGGCCTTGGCCGCGGCTGCCGCTTCCTTGGTGATGTAGCCGTTCTCCCACATCTGATCGATGATCCAGTTGCGCCGGATGGTTGCCTTCTGGGTGTGGCGGAACGGATGGTAATTGTTGGGAGCCTTGGGCAGCGCCGCGAGATACGCCACCTCCTCGATCGTCAGATCCTTGAGCTCTTTGTTGAAGTAGTTGAGGCCCGCCGCCGCCACGCCGTAGGAGCCGAGCCCCAGATAGATCTCATTCAAGTAGAGCTCGAGGATCTTGTCCTTGGTGTAGGCGCGCTCGATGCGCACCGACAAGATCGCTTCCTTGATCTTGCGATCGAAGGTGCGGTCAGAGGTCAACAGGAAGTTCTTGGCGACTTGCTGGGTAATGGTGGAGGCGCCCTGAATGCTGCCTCGCCCGGTGACCTTGGTTTCAGCGAATTTGACGGCGGCGCGGGCAAGGCCCTGCACGTCGATGCCGCCATGCTCATAGAAGCGGCGATCCTCTGCCGAGAGGAACGCGGCGATCATGAGTTTCGGTATCGTGTTGATCGGAATGAAGATACGCCGCTCGCGCGCGTACTCCGCGATCAATGCGCCATCATGCGCATGAATCCGCGTCATCACCGGCGGCTCGTACTTGGCGAGGCTTTCGTAATCGGGCAGATCGTGCGACGCACGGTAGATCATGAAGCCGACCGCCGCCGAGCCGATCACGAACAGCAAGACGCCGGAGGCAAAAGTCCAACCAAGAAAGCTCAGCAGCAAGCTCTTGCGCCGCCGTTTTCTCGGCGCCTCGGGTGGTGGTAGCTGAGGGGCTCTCATCAGACCTTCGACTTCAACCTGAAGACCGCGCCGCAAAATGACGCGAACGTTGATCCTGCCGGCGCCGCTCGATGATGCGCCAAGTTTGCCATGGCAGACCGGCCATGGTTCGTGTGCGCCGTCCGCACGCCACAACGTGGGCCCGCCACCGCTCGCTGTTCCTTACCTGATCTCTTGGTGTGGCCCCGACAAGTCCGGGGCACCGCAAGGTGGCAACAAACTCGGCAACAAAGCGCAAACCAGGCAACAAACCCGCATGCGAAGACCTGTCCGAACGGCGGCCATGACCCCGGCCAGAAGTCCTTGGTGAGGCTGGAGCCGAAGCCTATGCCGCCGCGCGCGCATTGCGGCAATGCAGCAATAGTCCGGCTCACATATCAAGAGGTCAATCTAGCACGGAATGTGGCAGCAAGTCGTCTGGGCACGGCCACTGACATGGGGATGGCTCGGAAATACACTTTCTGAACAGCGCACACAAGCCGATACGATACGTCGACAGACGTTTCCAACTCAACAAAACTCGGGCGATTGTTCGTAGCATGTCGCGGCGCTTTGGCCACCGGCCGGCCAATCACGGGGCCGAGCGCGCTGTGCGCTTGTCGAAAAAGGCGTCGACGGCGCCGACGATCGTCTGTGCCACTTTGCCCTGCCAATCGGGCTGGCGCATCAGCGCTGCATCCGCCGTATTGCTCATGTAACCGAGTTCCACCAACACCGATGGCGCATGCGACTGCTTGAGGACTTTGAAGGCTGCGGCGCGCTGCGGATCGCGCGTCAACGCCACCTGACCGCGCAAGCGCGACACCAGAATATTGGAGAAGTCCGTCGAGAAATTCGAGGTTTCGCGCTTCATCAAATCCATGAGAATGCTGCGAACCTCGCTATTGGCATCGTCGAGCGCGCTGTTGTCCAATCCAGCCAGCGCATCGGAAGCATTCTCCTTTTCCGCTTTGAGGCGCGCCTTTTCGTCGGTGGCCCGCTCCGACAGCGTGTAGATGCTGGCGCCACGCACCATGGCGGCATAGGCCTCCGCGGCAATGGAATCGGCGTGCAGCGATACGAACAGGTCGGCACCCGCTTCGCGCGACATCGCCACCCGCTGATCGAGCGCAACGAACACGTCGGTCGATCGCGTCATCTCGACGCGATAACGCCCGGTCGCCTCCAGACGCCGCCTGATCTTCTGGGCGATGGCCAAAACCAGCGTCTTTTCCGAAATGTTGTCGACACCAATCGCGCCGGGATCAATGCCGCCATGGCCCGGGTCTATGACGATCATCGGTTTGGCCGACTTCGGCTTGGCCGGCATGCCGTCGTCGAAAATCGCCGGCTTGGGCGGAGCGGCGGCAGCACTGGCGCCGGTGCCGCTGCCGAAGTCGGCCGCGCTGATGGCGTCGAGTTCGACATGCAGCGTAACGCCACCCTGTCCGGTCGCGGTCATTTTGGCAGTGCTGATACGGATCGGAGAGGTTGCATCCAAAACGATCCGCCCTTTGCGCTCGGCAAACAGGCCGTAGCGGAATGCCGAGATCAGCCCGGCGCCTTTGCGTCCGGCGCCTTCCGCAAGTTCGAACGAGACGTCAGGCAGATCGACGATCACACGGTAGGGATTGGCAAGGGTGAAGATTTCCGCCCGCACGCCACGACTCATCGCCAGCTGGAACCGCGAACGCTTGCCGTCTCCCGAGACGCTGGCGCTCTTCACCACCGCCGCTGCAGCGGGGCCGGCTTTGGCCGCCGATGCGTCGGTTTCGACGCCAGCAGTGGTGTCGTCAGGCCCGGCTGCGGGGGCTGCAAGCTGCGCTTTGGCCGAATTCTTGTTGGCCAGCTCCTTGGCCCGCGCGCCGCCATTCGCTTTGCTGTCGTCGCCCCGCGCTTGTGCCGCTCCGGCCGGCTTTTCCGTATCCGATGACGCTTCGGCGGCAGCTTCGGACGGTGGCACCTTGTTGCGCGTGATGACGGTATCGAAGACCGACTTCGGCTTGCCAGCCTGGGCCGACGCCTGATCCGCAGCACCCGCCATACCCCAGGCAAAGGCCAAACCAATTAGCAACAACTGTTGCAATCTCAATACGCGGGCGCGCCCCAGCCCCGCCATGGCCCGGCCAAGAATATCGATTGCTGACCTCGGGTTTGGCGGCATCCTCTCACGTCATCCAGAACTGAGACTGAAACACGTTGGTTTTTCATACTTTTTTCAATATGTCCGGCTTAGAATCGATGCAGCCCAGACAGTCGAAACATGGCTCGGCAGCTTATATCACTCTTGCCATCGAATGGGTGAACCCGTACAAGTTTGTGTCGCTCTGTGGCGACTGTGACAGTGTCGGCTCGCCGGACGGATGGTGCCGCCTCGTGGCTCTGCAAGTCAGACCCTGAAGCGTACCGCTACTCGACCGGGTATCGAACAGTGCATCGAGCTTCAAGCCCCTTGGGTGCTGGTTTTCTCGACGAACTGTTGGCTGCCGGCATCGGATTGGTCGACCAGAGCCTTGCGTAGCATCGGATTTGCTGCCAGCCGGCCCCGAGCGCATTGCGCCGTATGGTCCGGGCATCAGCTCCGGCAGGGGGACCCTGGCTGGCCGCGAACTTCGATGGTTACGCGTTGTTCCGCTCTCAACGGCGTGCTGCATCTGGGGCAACCCAAATGCTCCTTCAGTCTCTTGGCGAGCGGTTGTTGAACGCAGACGATCAACAACAACGCCGCGGCCAGACCGCCCCGGCAGCGCAGATTACCGGCAGCTCCAGCGCTGGATGTGCGCATAAAGAGACAGGACACATGCTCAATACCCGTATGTCTCGCCAATCGCTTGCAGAAGCCGAAACGGCATTCTGCTCAAGGCGCCCGGTTACATCCGGAACTGGCGGCTCATGCGACCTCGCTCACAATCACGAATTCACATCAACCCTTCAGAACAAATCGCGCGGCCGTGTCGCAAGCCAGCTCCCTGGCTCTGACGCCTGGCGCCGACGGCTGGCACGCCTCCGCGCGGAGGACTTCGAGAAATGGCAGACACAAACAAGATGCTCATCGACGCCACGCATCCCGAGGAAACTCGGGTCGTGGTTCTCCGGGGAGGCCGCGTAGAAGAATTCGACTACGAGAGCGCCGCCCGTAAGCAACTGCGAGGCAACATCTACCTCGCCAAAGTCACGCGCGTAGAGCCGTCGCTTCAGGCCGCATTCGTCGACTACGGTGGCAACCGCCACGGCTTTCTTGCGTTCAACGAAATCCATCCCGACTATTACCAGATCCCGGTGGCCGACCGGCAGGCGCTGATCGAGGAAGAGGCTGCTGCCGAAGCCGCCGAGGAAGCTGCCGCCGAAGCTCGTGCAGACGCGCGCGCGCGCCGGGAAGCCGCGCGTGCAGCAGCCAAGGCCGCACGCCAGAAATCGGCCGGCGGCGACCACGACAGCGAACTTGACGATGGTGACGGCGAAGACGACGACGCTCACGAGATCACCGACCTGCAGAACGACGGACCGACCGGGCCGAGCCACGACGAGGACGAGGCCGAAGATGCCGATGCGTCGGCCGCCGCTGGTGAGACCGAAGCTCCCCGCACCCATGCGGAAAGCACGGGGCTGGCGAGCGAGCGACTGACCGCAGAGCCTGAGCAAGCGACCGAAATACAAGGCGAGCCGCCGCAGGCCGCCGTATCGACGCCGGCCGATAACGAGCCCACCGCCGAAGCCGTCGTGGCCGTCGTCGCCATTGGCAGCGCCGAAGAGGCGCCGCAGTCGGAACTCGACATGGATGCCCCGCGTCCGCATGGCTTGGTCGAAGACGAAGGCGTGCATGACGTCGAACCGGAAGCCACCAACGGCGAGGCTGAAGAAAGCGTCGAACAGGTCGGCTCGGAGGATGCACTCGAGGAACTGCCCTCGCGCCCGCGCCGCCGCCCGCGCAGCTACAAGATTCAGGAAGTCATCAAGCGCCGCCAGGTGGTGCTGGTGCAGGTGGTCAAAGAGGAGCGCGGCAACAAGGGCGCGGCGCTGACCACCTACCTGTCGCTGGCCGGACGCTACACCGTGCTGATGCCCAATACCGCGCGCGGTGGCGGCATTTCGCGCAAGATCACACAGCCGCAGGACAGAAAGCGCCTGAAGGCGATCGCTGCCGAACTCGACGTGCCGGAGGGCATGGGCCTCATCATCCGCACTGCTGGCGCGGCCCGCACCAAGCAGGAGATCAAGCGCGATTTCGAATACCTGTTGCGCCTGTGGGAGAGCGTGCGCGAGCTGACGTTGCAATCGACCGCTCCGAGCCTCGTCTACGAGGAAGGCAACCTCATCAAGCGCTCGATCCGCGACCTCTACAATAAGGATGTCGACGAGATTATCGTCGCCGGCGCGGAAGCCCATCACGAGGCGCGCGAGTTCATGCGCATGCTCATGCCGAGCCATGCCAAGAACGTGATCAACTATCAGCAGCCCGAACCGCTGTTCACCCGCTTCCAGATCGAGCGCCAGCTGAACGCCATGTTCAGCCCCTACGTGACGCTGCGCTCGGGCGGCTATCTCGTCATCAACCAGA
>CAZLHQ010000144.1:0-8200 GCA_964559355.1 uncultured Hyphomicrobiaceae bacterium | reverse complement strand
AGGTCTTGTGCAGGTTGATGTGCATGGCGTCGATGCCGAGATCGCCAGGGCGCACCTTGCCGACAATGGCATTGAAGTTGGCGCCATCGCAATAAAAGTAGGCACCGGCCTCGTGCACGGCCGCGGCGATCTCGACGATTTCCGGCTCGAACAATCCACACGTGTTGGGGTTGGTGAGCATGAGCGCGGCGACGTCGGGACCGAGCGCGGCGCGCACCGCTTCGGCCGCGACAGTGCCATCGGCGCGCGCGGGGATCGGTCGCACAGTGTAGCCCATGAATGCGGCGGTGGCGGGATTGGTGCCATGCGCCGATTCGGGAACCAGAACGATACGGCGTGCGTGCGCGCCGGCCGCATCGTGCGCGGCCTTGATCGCCAGCATGCCGGCAAGCTCGCCGTGAGCGCCGGCCTTCGGGCTCATCGCTACCGCGGGCATCGCCGTCAACTCCATCAGATAGCCGGCGAGAATCTCGATCAGCATCAGCGCACCCCGGACGGTGGATTGCGGCTGCAGCGGGTGGATGTCGGCAAAGCCCGGCAGACGCGCCACCTTCTCGTTCAAGCGCGGGTTGTGCTTCATCGTGCACGAGCCGAGCGGATAGAGCCCCGAGTCGATGGCGTAGTTCATGCGCGACAAGCGCACGTAATGGCGCACGGCTTCCGGCTCGGCCAGACCCGGCAGTCCGATGGGGGCCGTGCGGTCGAGCCCTCCAAGGCGAGTGCCCGCATGCCGAGGTTCGGGCAGATCGATGCCTGTCTTGTCGATATCGCCGCGGTCGAAGATCAACGGCTCCTCGTGATCGAGGCCGCGATGACCCGAGAATGTCACGGACGAGGATGTGCCGACGCTTCCCGCACCGCTCGGGGCCGGCTGGGTCGGGCGGCCCTCTTTGTTCATGCTCATGCCACAACCTCCTTTAGAGCAGCGGCGAACGCGAGGCGGTCGTCTTCGGTGTTGATCTCGGTCGAGGCAACGACGATGAGATCGGCAAGATCGGCCCGTTCCGGCTCGAGCCGCGAGACCGGCACGCCGCCGAGGATGCGCATGGCGGCAAGGCGCTCGACGACGTCCGCCGCATTGCCCGGTACGCGAATGGTGAACTCGTTGAAGAAGGCGTCGTTGAGAACACGCACACCGGGCACTTCGGCCAGGAGGTCGGCGAGCGCTGCCGCGTTGGCGTGATTGACGGAGGCCAATGTGCGAAGGCCGCGTTCGCCGAGCAGCGTCATGTGAATCGAGAAGGCGAGCGCGCACAGGCCAGAATTCGTGCAGATGTTGCTCGTCGCCTTCTCGCGGCGGATATGCTGTTCGCGTGTCGACAGCGTGAGCACGAAGCCGCGCCGGCCCTCGGCATCGACGGTTTCGCCGCACAGCCGGCCGGGCATCTGCCGCACATGCTTGGAGCGGCAGGCGAACAAGCCGACGTAGGGGCCGCCGAACGAGAGCCCGTTGCCGATCGACTGGCCTTCGGCGGTGACGATGTCGGCGCCCATCTCGCCAGGAGACTTGAGCGCGCCAAGCGCCACGGCCTCGGTGACGGCGACGATCAGCAGCGCGCCTTTGGCATGCGCGGCCGTGGCAATCGCCGAGAGGTCCTTGATGTGGCCGAAGAAGCTCGGATACTGCACGACCACGCACGAGGTCTCCCCGTCGATGGCGGCAATGATTTCCTCCGTGCCAAGGGGATCAGGTGGCAGCGCCGTGACGAGCGAGCTGCCGTGATGGGACAGCGTTGCGATGACGTCGCGATACTGCGGATGCAGGCCGCCGGAGACGACCGCCTTCTTGCGCCGCGTGATGCGATGCGCCATCAGCACGCCTTCCGCCGTTGCAGTCGAGCCGTCGTACATCGAGGCATTGGCGACGTCCATTCCCGTCAGCAGCGCGACCTGCGTTTGAAACTCGAACAGCACATGCAGTGTGCCTTGCGTGATCTCGGGCTGATAGGGGGTGTAGCTGGTCAGGAACTCGGAGCGCTGGATCAGGTGATCGACGCTCGCCGGCACGTGGTGGCGATAGGCGCCCGCGCCACAGAAGAACGGCACGCTGCCGGCTGCGATATTGATGGCGGCCAGATGCGCCATCTCGCGCTCGACCTCCATTTCGCCTTTGGCGCGAGGAAGGTTGGAAAGCGACTGCACAAGTCTGTTGTTAGGGACGGCGGCGAACAATTCATCGACATGCGTTATGCCGATCTTGGCGCGCATTGCACTGCGGTCGGCCTCGGTCAGGGGGAGATAGCGCATGGTATCCGTTCCTTGTTGACCCTCTCAGAGGAAAATCGGCGGCGGCGGATCGATCACCATTTCCGACAGGATCGAATTGGCAATGAAGCATTCCTCGTGCACCTGATGATGCAACTGCGCGAGTTGGTCAGGCGTCGGCTTCTTGTCGCCGGAAAACGTCACCTTGGGGCGCAGTGTGATCCGCGACATGTAGGTTTTGCCGCGCTCATTCTTGCCAAGCTCGCCCGAGGCGTCATCCTCGTAGGAATCGATGCGGAATCCCGCTCGTGCGCAATAGGCCAGAAAGAACAGCAGATGGCAGGCGGAGAGCGAGGCGACCAGCGCTTCCTCGGGGTCGACGGCATCGGCGCGAGATATCGGAACCGGGATCAGTCTCGAGGGCGGGCAGGATGCCGGCACCTCACAGCCATCATCGAAGCGCCAGAAATGAGCACGGGAATATTTCTTGTCGAGAAAGTTTTGATCGCCGCGTTGCCAGATGATTGTGGCCCTGTGCTCGTTCGACACGATGTGCTGCTCCGATTTCATGCGCGATTGGTGGATTGGAAATTGTCGCCGCGCGATCAGCCTTCCTCGGCGATGAAGCTTTCATAGGTGGCGCGATCGAGTAGCGCTTCTGCCGCCTTCACATCCGCGAGCTTGAGCTTGATGAACCAGGCGCGGCCTTCGGCATCCTCGTTGACGAGCGCGGGATTTTCGACCAGCTCCTGATTGACTGCCACCACTTCGCCGGCGAGCGGAGCAAACACGTCGCTCGCCGCCTTCACGCTTTCCACCACGGCGACCGCATCTCCAGCTGCAACCTTGCGGCCAGGCTCGGGCAGCTCGACAAAAACGATGTCGCCAAGTTGGCCCTGCGCGTGCGTCGTGATGCCGATGGTGGCGGTATCGCCTTCGATGCGGACATACTCGTGGTCTTTGGTGAAGCGCTCCAGTGCCATCTTTCATGTCCTTTGCTTGGCTAGCCGCTGCCGGTCGAGCAGCTGCGGGAGACGGGAATATGGTTGCTCGGATCAGGATTTCGGGTTTCGCGCGAAGCGATGCGGGAAGAAAGGCAGTGTGACAACGCTCGCCGGCAACGGCTTGCCGCGCACAACGAGTTGGAGGGCCGTGCCGGGCTTGGCAAACGCGGGTTTAACATAGCCCATCGCGATAGGGCCATTGACGCTCGGTCCGAAGCCCCCGGAAGTAATGGCTCCGACTTTCTCACCGGCCGATGACAAGATCTCCGTGCCATCTCGCGCAGGTGCTTTGCCATCGGGCCTGATACCCACACGCATGCGTACCGGACCATCCGCAAGCTCGCGCTGAATACGCGCCGCACCCGGAAAGCCGCCTTCGAGGCGGCGGCGTTTCTGGATCGACCATGTGAGCCCGGCCTCGACCGGCGAAATGGTCTCGTCGAGTTCATGGCCGTAAAGCGACAAGCCGGCTTCCAGACGCAACGAATCACGCGCGCCCAGACCGATCGGCGCCACGCGCTCGTCTGCCATCAACATCGACCACAGCTTGGCGACGTCGCCCTCAAGCACTGAAATTTCGTAGCCGTCGTCGCCGGTATAGCCCGAACGCGAAACGTGCGCGGAGATGCCGCGAAGATCGAGACGGCGCGCACTCATGAATTCCATTGCTGCGGCTTCGGGCGCAAGCGTGGAAAGCACGCTGGCAGCCATCGGGCCTTGCAAGGCGAGCAGCGCATAATGGCGATTGGGTATGAGGCGGATCGATTTTGTCGCGTCCGCGCGCGCGGCAATATGGGCAAAATCGAAGTCCTTGCGCGCAGCATTGACGACCAGCAGCAGCACGCCCTTGCGTACCTCGTCCTCGCTGCGCGTCACCATCAAGTCGTCGAGAATGCCGCCGTCCTCGTTCAGCAATTGGGTATAGCGCTGTTGGCCCGGCTTCAACTCGTTGAGGGCTGCGGGCACCAGTTGTTCCAGGAAGGCGGCCACCGTCTCGTGCTTCTTGTCGGCCGAGACCAGATACGCCTGGCCCATGTGCGAGACGTCGAACAGCCCTGCCTTCTCGCGCGCCCAAAGATGTTCTTTCAGAACGCCCATCGGGTATTGCACGGGCATCTCGTAGCCCGCGAACGGCACCATCTTGGCGCCAAGCGCGACATGCACATCATAGAGCGGCGTGCGTAGCAACGGCACAGCGTGTTCGGGAGTCGTGTTCATAGTCAGGCTCCTCGGGCTCGAGCACCGGTCCGTCGCAGGCGCGGTGCGATTCTAAGCCCCCTCTGTCTCGGAACCTGAGAGATTGGACCGGCGCGGCAGCGGCGAGCTGCGGGTTCGCTGATCTTGTCCCCTTGGGTGAGCCGCACGGTTGGACGCGGCGGCTGCTTTCCAGAGTGATATGAGTCGCGCGGTCCTTCTGCCTGAGAGTTTCCGGGGCGGTTGCTCCTTCGGCGCCGACGCATCGACATCAATGCGCCAGTCTCTCCCACGCGACGTGGTCGGTAACTGTCGCAACATGGTGTGCGCCGCCCGGCAGGTCAACTGCGACCTCCTTCCAAATTCGTCGCAGTCGTGGAGAATTGTGGCATACCAGATGCGCTACACGAGCGGGGCAGGTGGGACGGTGGATTTCTCGCAGCCAGCCACTACAACTGCGGCATGGATTGGCGTGGTGATGCGCGGTCTGGCGGAACAGGGGCACGGATGACATCGGCACTCGAGGGGGCGGCAGTTGGTGTCGGTCGACCGGCGCAGCGCGTGCTGGACTTAGTGCATGCGGCACCATGGCGCGCGGCTTTTTTTCTGGTGCTGCTCGTGCTGGTGCTGCACCTGCCGGGCAATCTGCTGTTGCCGCCGCTCGATCGCACCGAGGTGATCTACGCGCAAACCGCAAAGCAGATGCTCGAGGCGGATGGCTCCCGTTCGTGGACCGCGCCCGCTTTCCAGGCCGAAGCGAAGTTCGAGAAGCCACTCGCCGTGCTGTGGCTACAGGCGGCGAGCGCGTGGGCGACGGGCCAAGTCGATCAGATCCGCGGCTATCGAATCCCTTCGATCCTCGGGACCATGCTGGCGGTGCTGCTGACGTATTGGGGTGCGGCGCGTTTGTTTGATGCGCGTGTGGCGTTCGTTGGCGCGGCATTGCTGGCGACGATGCTGGTCGTCACAGTGCAAGCGACGCTCGCCATGCCCGAGGCCTTGATGCTGGCGGCAACGTGTGCGGCGCTATTCGCGATGGGGTGCGCGTATGTCGCGCATGATGACGTGGATGCGGCAGGGCGGGGCACTGCATTCGTGTTCTGGACCGCGCTTGGTCTCAGCGTTCTCGTCAATGTCGTTACCGTGCCGATGATCGCGCTGCTGACCGTGCTCGCTTTGATCGCCTGGGATCGCGGCAAGGCGGGCTGGCTGAAGCGGTTGTGGTCGCTGCCGGGAGTTGTCGTGTTCCTCGGTCTGACTGCGGCGTGGCCACTCGTCTTGTGGCAGGCGGGCACACTCGATGCTGCACTGGCGCAGTGGCGCGAGGAGGGCCTGCATTTGGCTCTCGGCCCGCAGGAGATGAAATGGCGCGTCGTGCCGGGCTTGTTTATTGTGTTCCTTTTTCTCGGCATGTTCCCGGCTGGTCTGTTTCTCGGCCCCGCGCTGGTGACGGCTTGGCGTGAGCGCACGACGCCTGCGATCCGGTTTCTCGTCGCCTGGGTGGTGCCTTACCTGCTGTTCCTGGAACTCTTCACGCGCAAGACGCCGCTTTACATGGTGCAGGCGATGCTGCCGCCCTTGGCCGCGCTGTTCGCGGTGTGGGTGATGCGTCGGGACAGCGATCCAGACCAATCAGAGGATGCCGCGATTCATACGCGCCGCTGGTACAGGCTAGGCACCTATGGTTGGCTGGCGCTCGTCACCGGCTTCGTCGCCCTGCTGTGGGTGCTGCCGTTTCTGTTGAAAATGACGGTGTCGCCGCTCGCGGTGCTGCTCGGGCTCACTACCCTGGCGCTCGCCGTCATTGCAACAAAAGCAATGCTATCCGGCCACCGCGTCGCTGCGGCCGCCTCGCTTGTCGCCATGGCCGTCGCCTTCAACAATTTTGCAATCCCGGTGACGTTCGCAGGATTGAGGCCGGTGTGGGTTTCATCTGAAATCCGCGCTGCAGTCGATGCGTTGCGGCGTTGCAATTCATTCAATGTTGCTGTTGTTGGACATACCGAACCGAGCGCCATTTTCGAGCTGGGGACCGGGACGTCGCGCTATACGAGCGCGATGAAGCAGGTCGGCATGCCACACACGCCACCTGAGTTCAAACCAATCCTGCCTGTCGTGTCCGAGGCGCACTTGAGTACGAGAAATCAACCGCGTCCATCTCCGGAGCGAGCGCTGGCGTGCATCGCTGCGTATGATTTCATCCAGGGTTGTTCACTTCGCTTGACGGTCGATGCGTCGCAGTTTCAGCAACCGGTGTTCGATGCTCAATTCAAGAATTGTCCGGTTCCCGATCGCTTCCGCTGTGAGAACGTCCCAGTGACGCCGATGATCGGCAAGATGTGCAAATGATTGGGCGAGGCCGTCCAAAAACTCAAAACTCCACCGTCATCCCACCCACCGCCGTCATCCCGACGAAGGTCGGGACCCACGCAAGTCGCAACACATGAAACGCAAGTGGTGAGGCGATGCGCTCGCCGCACGCCGCAGCAATTCCCCGTCAGTGTCGTGTGCGCGGAGACTGGCGTAGGCCCCGTCCTGCGACGGGGTGACGGTCGAGTTAGAGGCAGCCCGATCGCTCCATTCACCACCGTCATCTCACCCACCGCCGTCATGCCGGCGAAGGCCGGTACCCACGCAAGTCGCAACGAGTGATCGGCTGGCGATGTTCATGATGCATGCGCCGCACGCCGCAGCAATTCCCCGCCAGCGTCGCGTGCGCGGAGACTGGCGTAGGCCCCGTCCTGCGACGGGGTGACGGTCGAGTTAGAGGCAGCCCGATCGCTCCATTCACCACCGTCATCTCACCCACCGCCGTCATGCCGGCGAAGGCCGGTACCCACGCAAGTCGCAACGAGTGATCGGCTGGCGATGTTCATGATGCATGCGCCGCACGCCGCAGCAATTCCCCGCCAGCGTCGCGTGCGCGGAGACTGGCGTAGGCCCCGTCCTGCGACGGGGTGACGGTCGAGTTAGAGGCAGCCTGATCGCTTCATTCACCGCTTTCGTCCCAAGAGAGAAACGATGCTGCGCCCTACTCCGCCGCGGACTTCAGCTCGCTCTCCTCGAGCCAAACGGCTAGATCGCGCAGCGCCCGCTCCGACATCGCACGCTTTTTGGCAAAGCCCTTGTCCTTGCCCTTGAGGCGCTTGCCGTCTGGTCCGACTTTGGGTGCTTCTTCCGGCGGCAGCAGACCGTAGTTGATGTTCATGGGCTGGAATGAGCGCCGCTTCGAAGATGTCGACGCTGCGGGTTGTGGCGCGCCGGCGGGCGCATCGGAGCTGGCGTCGGCTTCGTTCGAAAAATCATGCACCAAATGCCCGCCGGTAATGTGATTGACGAGCGCGCCCATGGCCGTCGTCGAAGGCGGCAGGACCGGCCGGCGACCCAGCCTCTCCGCCGCGGCAAGCAGACCCGTCACCAAGCCCATCGCCGCGCTTTCGACATAGCCTTCGACGCCCGTGATCTGACCGGCAAAGCGCAGCCGCGTATCGGCCTTGAGCCGCAGCAGCGGGTCGAGCACCATGGGCGAGTTCAGAAACGTATTGCGATGCAGGCCACCGAGGCGCGCGAATTGCGCATCCTGCAATCCGGGGATCATGCGGAAGACACGCGTTTGCTCGGCGTATTTCAACTTGGTCTGGAAGCCGACCATGTTCCACAGCGTGCCGAGCGCATTGTCCTGCCGCAACTGCACCACGGCATAGGGGCGGTGATTGTCCTGTCTTGGATCGGCAAGACCGACCGGCTTCATCGGCCCGAAACGCAGCGTTTCGCGGCCGCGCTCGGCCATCACCTCG
>CAZLHQ010000143.1:0-8283 GCA_964559355.1 uncultured Hyphomicrobiaceae bacterium | reverse complement strand
CGATGGCCTTGGCGCGATAGGCGGCAAGCAACGCTTCCTCGGCCGCGCTGCGGAAGATGCGATCCTGGGTCCAGACCTTGCCGGCGGCCAGGGCGGCCAGAACAAGAACGACAAATCTCATCATCGTGCCCGGCTCTTCTAAAAGCGTCTCATCTAGAAGTGTGTCGACTCATGGCGCGTGGACGGGCAAAGCGTCGTGGCCCGCGCCCAGGCCCATCGATCGGCCGGCCAGACCACCCCCAAGTTTAGCCGGTGGATGGTAAACAAAGCGTTGGACGACGTGCCGCTGTGGAATTGCTTGTCAGCGGCGGGTGGTTGCGGCAAAACCGGCACTAACCACAAAGTCGAAGTCCGGGAGGAACCAAAAACATGAAAAAGAAGCGCCTGCTCATTACCCGCCGCTTGCCAGATGCCGCCGAAGTCCGCGCCCGCCGCGACTATGACGTGGTCCAGAACGTCGACGACCACCAAATGACGACCGACGAGATCATGGAGAAGGCGCAGAATGTCGATGCCATCATGATCACCATTACTGACAAGATGCCCAAGGCGGCCATCGATCGCATTCCTGAGCACATCAAGATCCTGTCGACCTACTCGATCGGCTTCGATCACATCGACCTGAAGGCAGCCGCCGCGCGTGGCATCAAGGTTGGCAATGCTCCGCACGGTGTCACCATCGCCACCGCCGAAATCGCCATGTTGCTGCTCTTGGGTGCTGCCCGCCGCGCCGGCGAGGGCGAGCGCATGCTGCGTTCGCGTACTTGGCCGGGCTGGGCGCCGCTGCAGCTTGTTGGTCAGCGTCTCGATGGCAAGAAGCTCGGCATCTTCGGCTTTGGCAAGATCGGCCGGTCGGTGGCGAAGCTGGCCCGCGCGTTCGATATGGAAATCCACTACCACGACATCATGCGCGCCAAGCCCGAAGACGAGCAGGGCGCCATCTATCACGAGACGCTCGATGGCCTGCTCGCTGTCTCGCAGTTCTTCTCGATCAATGCGCCTGCAACGGATCAGACACGCTACTTCTTCAACAAGTCGGCGATCGAGAAGATGCCGCAGGGCGCTGTCGTCATCAACACGGCGCGCGGCGATCTCGTCAACGACGACGATTTGATCGCGGCATTGAGATCGGGCCGGTTGTCTGCCGCTGGTCTCGACGTGTTCAATGGCGAGCCGAAGATCAACGAGGGCTATTACGATCTGCCCAATACGTTCCTGCTGCCGCATCTGGGATCGGCTGCGATCGAGGCGCGCAATCAGATGGGCTTTGAGGCGCTCGACAATGTCGATGCGGGGTTCGCCGGCAATAAGATGCCGTTCGCGCTCAATTGAGTCGGCTTCGTGCAAGGTTGCACTTCAAAATGAGGAAGGCCCGGGAGCGTGCTCCCGGGCCTTCCTCATTTCAGGTGGTGTCCAGTATTTTTCGCACATTTGATTTCGGCTGAGCGGCGTCCGGCTCGGGCTCAGACGGTGGTATTCCTCATTTGATGATCCTTCAGCAGGTCCATCGAGAGATACCTCTTGGTCGACCATTCCGTGCCGGCGATGTGCCTCAACCGGGCGGCGGCCAGGTTCAACGCCGACTGCCCGTCGGGGAACGCGCCGACCACGCGCGTGCGCCGCCGGATCTCGCGCAGGATGCGCTCCAGCGGGTTGTTCGTCCTGATCCGCCGCCAGTGCTCCTCGGGAAACGCGTAGTAGCCCAACGTCTCCTCGATCGAGGTCTCGACGAGCTCGGCAGCCCGCGTCAGCCGCTGCTCGCGCAGTTTGGCGACCACCTGCCGAGCCTTGTCGCGTGCCGCCTGTACATCCTCTGCGGCGTGGATCGCCTTCAGCATCGCCGCCACCTCGCGCATCTTCGGCCGCGGCACGTGGCTGAACACGTTGCGGTAGAAGTGCACCGTGCAGCGCTGCCATGCCGCATCGGGGAAGAACTCGGCCGCACTCTCGGCAAGCCCCATGCACGCATCCGAGATGATCAGGCGCACGCCCTTCAATCCGCGTTCCTTCAGGTGCTTCAGGAAGCCCGACCAGCCGGCCTTGTCCTCCTTGGCGCCCTCGACGATGCCGAGAATCTCGCGATAGCCATCGGCGTTGACGGCAATCGCCACCAGCAGCGACACGTTCCTCACCTCGCCCGCCCATGTGCGCTTCATCACGATGCCGTCGAGATAGACATACGGATGCTCACCCTCGATCGGCCGGTTCCGCCACGTCTCGATGGTCGCGTAGATCTTCTTGTTGAGATCGCTCACCGTCGACGGCGAAACACGCGTGCCCCACAGCGCCTCGGTGATATCCTCGACGCGGCGTACCGAGACGCCCGCTAGATACATCTCGATCAGCGCTTCCTCGACCGACGCTTCGCGGCGCCGATAGCGCTCGATGATCGCCGTCTCGAAGGTCTGCCGCCGCAGCTTCGGCACCTTCAGCGTCACCTCGCCGGCCTTGGTCTCCAGGCTGCGCTCGTAGTGGCCGGCACGAGTATCACGGCGAGCGTCAGTGCGCTCGTAACGCTGCGCATTGCACAGACGGTCCGCCTCGGCATCCAGGAGAGAGTTCAACGTCTCCTCGACCGTGCCGCGCACGACACGGTCCAGATGTCCCCTGATCCGCTCATCATCGATCCGGATCACGTTGTTGAGCGGACCTGGAATCGGCGTATCCTCTGTCGTCATGGTGGCTTCCTTCTCTGGCTCTTGTTGTGGCTTCGCAATCACCACTTGAGCCTGAGTCGGGGCCGCCAGCCTTCATTCAATTGTGCGAAACTTTCTGTACGTCATCTCATTTCATTGCCTGTTGCGCAGAGGGTATCGATAGCAGTGAGACAGAGGGGCTGCCTCTATCGCTTGTTCGTGTTGCCCGGGCTGTTGGGCTTCGACCACGTTTCGAGCCAGAAATCGTAGGCGCACATGGCCGCGGTGATCGCCAGCACGATCTTCAACGAGATGCTGTCGACCCAGATGCCGAGGATGGCGAGGAAGATCGTAAACAGCACGAACGAGACGAGGGCGAGGAGCTTGTCATACATGGTTTGCGATCTCCGTCACACGATTGCCGTTTGCGGTTCTTCACTGATGCGCGCTTCGAGCCAGCGGGCGGTTCTGAGCAGCCGGCCGTCGTCCTGACGAAGACCGACCAACTGCACTCCGAGCGGCAGGCCATCGACCTCGAGCAGTGGCAGCGAGATGGCCGGCATGCCGAGATAGGTCCACAGCCCGTTGAAGATGGGTGAGCCGGTCGAGCTCATGCCTTGCGGAGCCGGGCCGGGCGAGGCTGGTGTCAGGATCGCGGTGTAGCGAGAATAGAGCTTGGCGATGGTGCGATACGCTTCATCGCGCGCCACCACAGCCTCCAGATAGGCGCGCACCGGCACCGCGCTACCCGCCATCAATCGATCACGCAATCCTTGCGATAACTGGTCTGCATGGCGGTCCAGTAGCGGACCGTAATAGGCGGCGTTCTCAGCGAGCTGCACCAGACGCTGCCATTCGATGATGTCGGCCAGGATCGGCGCGTCGATCTCCTCGACCGTGGCGCCAAGCAATGCAGCGATTTCAGCGAAAGCGTCGGCGAGACGCGGATCAGCGTCGTTCCATGCCGACGTCTTGATGAGTGCCAGCACCGGGGAAGTCGGTGCCGCCGACATCGCGATGCCGGTGATATCGGGTTGGCTGCGCGGATAACTCGCCGGGTCGGCAGGATCACGCGCGGACATGCAATCGACCAGCAGCGCGGCATCCTCGATCGAGCGTGTCAGCACGCCAATAGTATCCAGGGTGTGCGACTGCATCAGCACACCCATGCGCGATATGAGTCCGAAGGTCGGCTTGAAGCCATAGACGCCGCAATAAGATGCTGGCCGCAGCACGGAGCCCGCCGTCTGCGTGCCAAGTGCTGCTGGCACAAGCGCTGCAGCGACCGCGGCGGCCGAACCTGCCGATGAGCCGCCGGGCGTGTGGCCGGGCGCTGAAGGATTGCGGGTCGCCGCGGGTGTCAAGAGTGCGAGCTCGGTCGAGACAGTCTTGCCGATGATGACCGCGCCTGCCGAGCGCAGCGCAGTAACGCAGGCCGCATCGGCCGACGGACGCCGTCCTTTGAAGATCGCCGAGCCGTTCTCGGTCGGCAGGTCGGCGGTATCGATAACGTCCTTGATCGCAATCGGCACGCCGTGCAGTGGACCAATGCCGTTACCCGTCTGGCGCGCGCGGTCGGCGCGGCGGGCCTCATCGAGCGCATAGTCGGGATCGAGTGAGGCGAAGGCGCCGATCTCGCCGTCGCGCTCGGCGATGCGTGCAAGGCAGCCGCCAACCAGTGCCTCCGACGTGATCTGGCCACGCGCGATAGCGCGAGCGGCATCGGCCAGCCCCAGATCGGCGAGCGAGGTGTCGGCGGTCATCCGGCGTCGGTCACTTGCCATAGAAGTACTCAGGCAGGAAAAGCGCGATGCCCGGGAAGACGTAGACCAACACCATCGATATCAGCACCATAGCCAGATAAGGCATGCAGCCGGCAAAGATCTGACTGAGCTGCACATGCGGTGGCGCGATGCCTTTCAAGTAATAGGCTGCCATTGCCATGGGCGGGGTCAGGAATGACGTCTGCAGGTTCAGTGCGATCAAGATGCCGAAGAACAAGGGGTCGATCTGGAAGTGGGCGAGCAACGGTAGGAAAATCGGCACGAAAATAATGATGATCTCCGACCATTCGAGCGGCCAGCCGAGCAGGAAGATGATGATCTGCGTGAGGATCAGGAATGTTACTGGCGTCAGGTTCAATGAAAGCACGAATTCCTTCACCAATTGCTCGCCGCCCAGATACGAAAACACCGACGAGAACGTCCACGAGCCAACGAATAGCCAGCACACCATGGCCGAGGTTCTGACCGTCAGATAGACGCTTTCCTTCAGCCGATCCCAGGTCAGCGAGCGGTACATTACCGCCAAGATAAGTCCTCCAAGTGAACCGACGGCTGCGGCCTCTGAAGGTGTCGCCAGACCGAATAGGATCGCGCCGAGCACAGCAAGGATCAATGCTGCTAGCGGTACGAAGCTGGTGATCACCATGCCTGCGAGATGTAGCGACGACAGCTTGGGAATGTCCTCCTCGCGCGGTGGCGGCGCAATACCTGGTTGCAGCATGGCACGCACGACGACGTATATCATGTACAAGCCGGCCAACATGAAACCAGGAAGGAAGGCACCTGCGTACAGCTTGACCACCGACACGCTCGTCGTTGCCGAATAGACGATCAGCATGATCGAGGGCGGAATGAGAATGCCCAGGCAGCCGCCGGCGCAGATGACACCAGCCGCATACGAGGTGTCATAGCGCGCCTTCAACATCTGCGGAAAGGCGAGCAGCCCCATCAACGTGACAACCGCCCCGACGATGCCTGTGGCTGTCGCAAAAAGCGCGCAGGTGAGCAGCGCGGCAACTGCCATCGAGCCCGGCACACGTCGCGCGGTGATCTGCAAGGTGGTGAACAGGCGGTCGACGATATTGGCGCGTTCGACGATGTAACCCATGAATAAGAAAAGCGGCACGGCGGTTAGCACGTCGCTCGACATCACGGAATATGTCTGGTTGACGAAAAGATCGAAAATGCGGTTGTCGAATATCGACTGCATCCGCGAGGGATCGTAGTAGGCGTAGTAGCCAAAGCCCACGCCCATCGCCATCAGCGTGAAGGCTATCGGAAACCCGAGCAGGATAATGAAGATGAACAGCGCCAGCATCAGAATGGCGACTTGCGGATCGGTCATCGGCCGCTCTCCTTGCGGTCTTCATCGATTTCCGAGCGGACCTCGGCACGATCCTCGACCTGATGTAGGATCATGGTTTCTGTTTCCTCGACGTCGGCAATCTTTTCCGGCCATTTGTTCTCGCGGATGCATAAGATGCATCGAGCGACCTGAGCCAATCCCTGTATGAATAGCAGGACGCCCGCTGCCGGAATGATCAACTTGAACTGGAAGATCGGCACATTGGCCGGGCTCATCACCGAAACCTCGCGGTAGCCGATCGACTGGCTGGCGAACCTCCAGCCGGCGAAGATGAGGGCAAGTACCGCCGGATAGAAAAAGATGATGTAGAGAATGAGTTCGATGATCGCCTGTGCTCGCGCCGATAACGTGCGATAGAACACATCGCCGCGAACGTGACCATCGCGTGAAAGTGTGTAAGCACCACCCATCATGAAAAGAGTGCCGTACATCATGTAGGAGAGGTCGAAGGCCCATGAGGTTGGATCGCGCAGCACATAGCGCACGAACACCTCGTAGCCCACACCGAATGTCATCGCGATGATGCACCAGGCAAAGGCGTGCCCGACCCATTGCGAAAATTTGTCGATGGCGAAAATGAAGCTGCGCACCTCGACCCCCAAGAAGAAAACTGCTCAACACCGGGTGGGCCGCGTGCGGGCCCACCCTGTTCGCAATTGATCAGGCGATCTCAGGCCTTCTTCTTCAGCTTGCCGGGATAGTAGTGATTATAGGCCAGCTCGTAGTCGGCGGCGTTGGTGATGTAGTAGAAGCCGACGCGCTCTCCCCAGGCCTTCTGGCTGTCGATCACCTTCTTGAAGAAGGGGTCCTGGTTGAGTTTCTCCAGCACCTGATCCCAGCTCTTCAACTGCGCCTGGAGGATCGAGGTCGACGTACGATAGACGCTGACGCCGTCCTTGGACATCAGGCCCTGCAGGTCGGCGGAGTATTTGTCGAGCGCCATGCCGTAGTTGGCGGTAGAGGCGGCCTCTGCACCATATTCGAGGATCGCGCGCAGCTCAGCCGGCAGCGAGTCGAATTTCTTCTTGGAGAAGATGATCTCGAAGAACTCGGCGGCCTGATGGTAGGAGCCCATCATGTAATGCTTCGACACGTTCTGGGCGCCGAACTGGCGGTCGGAGGTCGGGTTGTTGAACTCGAAGGCCTCGATCACGCCGCGCTCCAGGGCTGGGATGATCTCGCCACCGGGAAGCTGCGTCACCTTGAGGCCCATGCCCTGCATGATGTCGGTGGCCAGACCGACCGTGCGGTACTTCAGGCCCTGCATGTCGGCAGCCGAGCCGATCTCCTTCTTGAACCAGCCAAGTGGCTGTGTCGGCATCGGCATGGCGAAGAAGCCGACCACATCGAGCTTCAGGATGTCCTGGGTCAGCTCCTTATAGAGAGCTTTGCCTTCAGCCGACTGGATCCAGGCCAACATCTGGGTGGCGTCGCAGCCGAATACCGGGCCGGTGCCGAACAGAGAGGCTGCTTTGTGCTTGCCATACCAATAGGCGGAAACGGTGTGGGCGCCGTCGAGTACGCCGGTGTGGCAGGCGTTCTGCACTTCAAACGCCTTGACGACGGCGCCGGCGGGCAGCATGTCGATCTTGAGTCGGTTGCCGGCCATCTTCTCGCAGCGCTCAGTGTACTGCTTGGCCATATCCTGAAAGATGTCGGACGCGCCCCACGATGACTGCATTTTCAACGTGATCGTCTCTGCGCGCGATACGTTGGGCATGGCGACGGTGCCGGTTGCGGCGACGCCAGCGGCCAACGCGCCGCCCTTGAGGAATTTGCGGCGCGAAACCGTCGGGTTGTCTGACTTGGAGGACATGCGGCGTTTTCTCCCTGACTGTGCGATTGTTTCTGTTGTGCTTTTGCGGCCGGTTCTCGTGCGACCTTGGTATGCCATATAGCGCGATTGACACCGCAATGTCGCGTTGAAATTTTGCGTTGGGCGTGCTTGACGCCGCAACGACGATGCGACGGCAGTGATGCACTAGTGCAAAGCTATCGCGACCACAACGTCGACCGCATGATCGGCACTGCGCTGGTGCGCAGGCTTGCCATGGCCCGAAGGGTACTGACCTTTCGCATCTGCACATTAGTCAGCGGGCCGCCCATGACACCTCGAGCCCGGTGCGGTGCGTTGGTGAGCGGGGGCATCCTGTGTCCCTGAAACAGCCTCGACATTTGGCGCTGTGCCGCAGGATTGGGCGCTTGACCTGTCCCGACGACTGATCCTATAGCAGCGCACCTCGTGCGCGCCTCATCTGGTCTCCCATGCTCGGCCGAATGGCCGTCAGCGATCACTCTGCGGATGTTGATCGATCCTCGGGCCCACGCGACGAGGAGAGCGAGGAGAGATTTCGTCCATGACCAACGAGATGCGCCGGGCCGGCCGCCACTTCCTGCAGATCCCGGGGCCGACCCCGGTTCCCGATCGCGTGCACCGCGCCATGGCGCAGCCGATCCTCGATCACCGCGGCCCCGATTTCCAGAAGCTGGCGCAGCG
>CAZLHQ010000142.1:1271-8614 GCA_964559355.1 uncultured Hyphomicrobiaceae bacterium | reverse complement strand
TCGAAGTTCAACAGGCTGTCGATCGCCTGGGTGTTGGCGTCGTTGTCGCTCTCGTTCATCTCGCGGCGGATGCCGATGCGCCATTCCGACGCCTTGAACGTGAACAACATGTAGGCGGCGACCGTGAGGTAGATGATTGCGACATAGATCCAATCGAAATAGTAGAGCAGCAGGCCCGTCATCAAGGCGAGCTCGATGATGGTGGGGGCGAGTTGCAGGATGCCCATGCGGATGATGAGCTCGACACCGCGCGCCGCCCGCTCGATGATGCGCGACAGCCCGCCAGTGCGCCGTTCCAGATGAAAACGCAGCGACAGGCGATGCAGATGCTGGAAGGTGCGGTTGTTGAGCTCGCGCGCTGCGTGCTGGCCGACCTTGGTGAAGAACACGTCGCGCACCTGGTTCAAGACCATCATGAGCACGCGAAGCAGACCATAGAGCCCGATCAGCGCGACGACGCCGAACATCACCGAACCACCAAGCGACATCTCCTTGGCGTTGCGCGCGATCTCGGCCTCACTCAGCCAATCGGTCGCCATCTTGAGGACGACGGGCACCAGCACGGTGACGATCTTGGCAAGCACCAGCACAACGAAAGCGGCGACGACCTGAACGCGCAAATCCGGTCGCCCTTGTGGCCATACGAACGGCAGCAGGCCCTTGAAGACGGACCAGTGATCCGACTGCCCTTTGCCGCCCCGGCCCAGTGCCGTAGGCGTGTTGCGCGTGCCCTGTCCCCTGATGTGGCCTTGGCCCATGTCCACCTCTGATGCGTCGCCCGCGCAGCTACAGCTTGTCGGCGCGCCGTCCGCTTATGCCGTCGAACGAGAGGCGCAGCCGCCGCGTGTTGCGAGCCGATACGCATTCGACGCTAGCGCCGCAGCCTCGCCGAGCGGATAAAGAACACGTTTTGATCCTTCCGCACGGCGGTATTACGCGCAATAGGTCTGGATGGCCAGCGTGTCGCGCCAGCATTGCACGGTGGCAACAGCGACAGTTTCGCCTTGGCGTGAGACAACATGCCCCCACCGGCGCAAGTGCGATCAACGTCGCGAGCGGATGTCGGGAAGCAGAAATCGCTGGCAGGGGTAGATGAGGTCGGGGTCGGCGATCTTGCCCTCGTTGGCGCGATAGACGTAGCGCCACAAGTGGCCGCGCCGGTAGTGCCGCGCCGCAATCCGCCACAAGCTATCGCCACGCGCGACGACGTAGGTTGCCGGCGGCTCGACGGTGTTGCCGGCATTGTCGCACGCCGGTGGCGTCGAACGCATGCGCACTCCGGCGACGGCCGGCTGGCGGGAAGCGCGTGTGGTCACTTCGCCGTCGCCGCGAGATGGCATGTCTGTGGAACGTATCGCCGGCTTCGGTGGTGACCTGTTGATGGTGATGCGCGTGCCCCTCAGTTCTTCGTCGTCGACGCCGCCATCGCCGCCGCGTAAACGGGGTGACTTGGCGGCGACATCGCGGCGCGGCGCTGAAGCTGGTGGCGGTGGGGCGGCAGCAGGTGGAGCGAGCGGGCCCGGCGCGACTTTGCCGGCGTCTCTCGTCGTCGCCTTCAACTCATCGCCACGTTGCGCCTTGCGGGACGCCTCGAGGCGTTGCTCGTTCGCCTTGCGCTCGGCGGCATCAGCAGCACGGCGGCGGCGCTCGGCAATCTCCTGCTCGAGAAGGGCGCGCTCGCGCTGTTCGCGGGAGAGGCGATCCTGAGCCGTCCGCAGCGCTGCCGCCGCATCTTTCTCGGTGTCGGCCTTGATGCGTCGCGCCTCCTCGGCGGCCGATTTCTGACGGGCAGCGGCCTCCTGCGCTTCTTTCTGACGGGCAGCCGCTGCGGCTTCGGCAGTCTTGCGATCGGCGGCATCGAGTTCGGCTTTTTGACGAGCGGCCGCTGCTGCCTCTGCCTGCTGGCGAGCGGCTGCTTCTGCCTGCGCCTGTTGGCGAGCGGCTGCTTCTGCATCGGCTTTGGCGCGTTGAGCCTGGTCGGCTTGCTGGCGGGCCTGGTCGGCTTGTCGCTTTTGATCGGCGAGGCGCTCCTGCTCCGCCTTGGCCTGCGCTTCGGCGTTGGCCTTGCGCACAGCCTCGGCTTTACGTTGCGCTTCCGCCTGCCGTGCTACTTCGGCATCGCGCGCGTCGGCTGCCGCTGCGGCCTTCCTCTCCTCCTCGGCCCGGCGACGCGCCGCCGCGACACGTTCAGCTTCAGCTTTGGCAGCTTCAGCTTTGGCAGCTTCAGCTTTGGCAGCGTCGGCCTTGGCAGCGTCGGCCTTGGCAGCGTCGGCCTTGGCAGCGTCGGCCTTGGCATTGGCCGCAGCGCGTTCACGCTCGGCCTTTGATTTGGCAGCATCGTCGCCGGCAGTCCCGACGGACACCCCACCTGCTACTTCACCGGGCCCCGGCACCTGCAAGCGACGCATGATCTCGCCCTGGAACTCGCGGTTGGCGCGCGCAAGCCAATCCTGCAGCCAGAACGTCGGGCCGCCCTGCGCATTTTGGCCTGCCGGGCTGCCTGATCCTGGCGTCGTGGTCGCGGGCGGGCGGGCTGCGGGTGGCTTGGGCTGTTCCGCCTGCGCCGTACGCTCGTTTTGCAATTCCGAGAAGCGGCGCGAGGCATCCTGCGCCAGATCTTCCGCACGCCGCCGCGTCGCCTCAGTGCGGTCACGCTCCCCCGACCCGTCCAGGTGCTGACTGCTGGTGACGCCACCGGGCGTCTGGTCGCGGCTTGCCGAGGTGACGAAATCGCTCGGTATGGCGATGCGAACATCGCTGCCGAACACGTGATCGCCATTGCCGGGCATTTCGCTTTCGGTCGCGAAGCGGTGTTCACCGGCGCCGATCGCTTCGTCGAGCGTCAGTTGCCAGTCACCGCGCGCCGAAACCTGAGCGCTGCCCGCCGGCCGGCCATGCCGGTTCAGGGTGACGCGGCTACCGGGCCTGCCGCGCCCTTCGAAGCGAACCCTGCCATCGGCCGCAATCTCGATACGCGACAGCCAAGGGGCCGATACCGCTTCCCGCGCACCGGTGCCAGCCAGAGGATCGGATTGCAGCAGCTTTTCCTCGGCGAGCGCCGCAGCCTGCCAGACGAGGCGGCCGCCGGACGCCGGCTCGAATGCCACCGAAGCGAGCGCGCTGCCGCCGATCACGGCTATCGGGCCGTCCACAGACGAGCTGGACGGGACGGCACCGGCCCAGACGAGGCCCGCCATCGCCATGCCGGCCGACACTCGCAATCCGCTGATCACCTAACCGCCTCAACGTCACCCGACTGAAAATTTCCAGAGATCGCTGTGTGTTATATCAACATATTCACGCCACACCCGAACGCCTGGGCTCCACTTTATGCATGATAACCCGGGGCCCGCCAACCACCCCGTGCCGCGCCATGCCCGGTCGATCGACGACCGCAGCTTTTCGGCCATAGCCACGGCGAAGTCGTTTCTGGCGGATTGAAGTTCGTCAGAAGCGGAGGCGCGCTCACTTCTGGCACCGCACCCTCCGGTCATCGAACCCCCGCTCGCCCGGCGCTATGATTGGCCCACCGATTCTTGGTACGGTACTTGCGACGAACGCTAACCAGAACGATCTAGTAGACCCCGGCCCGCAATTTTCATGACCGGGCGAAACACCTTCAGGACGATCAAGACCGCATGACCAACAAGTCCTCCCATCGAGCGCCACCCGCCAACTCCGCCCAATCCAAAGCCCGCGTAGCAACACAGATCTCTGCGCCTGCAGAGGGCCGTGTCGGCGCAACCCATGGCAACGTCGCCAATGTCTGCGTTTATTGCGGCTCGGGCCCCGGCACCAAGCCGATCTACACCGAGGCTGCCCGCCAGCTCGGTAAAAGTCTCGCCGCGCAGCGCATCGGCCTCGTCTATGGCGGCGGCGGTTTGGGTTTGATGGGCGAGGTCGCCCGCGCCACACTTTCGGCAGGCGGGCGTGTGACCGGCATCATCCCGAAGTTCCTGACGCAGAAGGAACACATGCTGGAGGAGGTCGACGAACTGGTCGTCACCACCAGCATGCACGAGCGCAAGCAGCTGATGTTCGAACGCTCCGATGCGTTCGTGGCGCTGCCCGGCGGCATCGGCACCTTGGAGGAATTGGTCGAGCAGTTGACGTGGTCGCAGCTCGGCCAGCACACCAAGCCGATCATCGTCGCCAACATCGATGGCTTCTGGGCGCCCTTCCTCAGCCTGCTCGCCCATATGCGCGACGACCAGTTCATCCGCAACGGCATCAACGTGCGCTTCATGGTCGTCGATGACGCCAGCGCCATCGTTCCGGCCATTCTGTCCGCCGCCAAGGCCGCCAACGAGGGCGTTCCCGATCAGGTGGTGACCGCCAAGTTCTAAAAGCCTTACTGCAATTCAACATCGACCAGAAGAGCGTCACCCGGCCCATGAATGCTGGCCCCTACCCGCGCCAATCGACCGACGACCTCACCAGCGACGCGGCAATCGGCCGTCTCAGGGCGCGCGAGCGCCGTTTCGTTGCCGCCGCCATCACCGAGCTCGAGCGCCTGACGCCGAAGGCAAGCGGCCTGCTGCGCGCGCTCCACCCTTACCTTGGACATGCGCTGGTGGTCGGCTTCACCGGCCCACCCGGCGCCGGAAAATCGACACTCGTCAACGCGCTGATTGCCGAATTGCGCAGGAAGGGCCGCACCGTCGGCGTCATTGCGGTCGACCCGTCGAGCCCGGTGTCGGGCGGCGCGATCCTCGGCGATCGCATACGCATGACGGCGGCGCTGGACGATGATGGCGTGTTCGTGCGCTCGCTGGCGAGCCGCGGCTATCTTGGTGGTCTGTCGCCTGCCGCCGTGCGCATCATCGATGCGCTCGATGCGGCCGGCTACGACGTCATCGTGCTGGAAACGGTCGGCACCGGCCAGAACGAGATCGACGTCGCCGAGGTGGCCGACGTGCGCGTCGTCGTCTCCGCCCCCGGGCTCGGCGACGACATCCAAGCCATGAAATCGGGTCTGTTGGAGATCGCCGATATCTTGGTGGTCAACAAGGCCGACCGAGACGGAGCGGAGAGCACGCTGCAGCAGCTCGTTGGCGCACTTTCGATCCGTGCAGGCCGCGCCGCCGATGTGCCGGTGATGAAGACGACGGCGACCACCGGCGAAGGCGTCGGCTCTTTGCTGCAATCGGTCGAGGCGATCGGCACGAAGGTGCTGGCACAGGGCGCTGACGTGCGCCGCCGCCGCCGTGCCCGCTATCTGATCGCGCGTGCCGCTGCCGATCTCGTCGCTGAGCGCGTGCGGTCTGGTCGCGGCGAGCGGCTCGATGGACTGGCGGATGCGGTGTTGAGCGGGCAGTTGCCGGTCGAGGACGCCGCGCGGCGCATTCTCGCCGACGACTGACGAGGACGCTCGCGCCGAACGCAGCGGAGCTATCGCTTGTCCTGCATCGGGCGCGGAAAGCCCAGAAAGCGCACGCCCAGCAGCCATTCGTCCCGCCAGACGATCTCGCAATCGACTTCCATGCGGTCATGCCGCAGAACCAATGCAAACCGGTCCGGCAGGTCGCCGAGCGGAATTCCGGTCGAACGGCCCATCGGCGTCAGTTCCACTTTTGCCCCAGTCGCGGACATGTCGATGACGCGCGCGGGAATGATGTTGCCCATACTAGGCCCGGTGATGTAGGCGGGCAGAGATTGCTGCTTGCGCGGTGCGCGGCGGCTTTCACTCGTTTCGGCAGCCTCCTTGACCTCGCTTGCGGGCGCCGTGCTGACATCCTCGATGAGATCGGCGTCAGCAAGCTCGGCGGTGATCGCACGCGCCACCTGCTCCGCGGAGGGCGGCATAGCGCGGGTCGGCTTGACATAGACGGCGGGTGGTGGAGCCGCTGCTGCCCGAATGGGCGCCGGAGCGGGTGACTCGGCTGTCTTTCGCTCGAATTTCTTCAACCGCTCGGCCAGCTGGGAAGCCGAACTTTTCGCGTTGAACCAGCTCATGTCGATGGATCCCGATGCGTCATCTATCGTGATGAATTGAATTCATCCTACGACAGTTCCATTAACACTGTGTTAGCTGGTATGGCGCGGCTGGAAGTGCAGCTCTCCGGGCCGCTCTATTCGGCGGCCCCCGGCATCTCCCGGCGATGGTCTACGATGGCCTCGTCGCGCACGAGCTTGTAATTGATGCTGTCGAGCAGAGCCTCGAAACTCGCATCGATGATGTTGGGCGATACACCGACCGTGAACCAGCGCTCACCCGTTGCCGTGTCGTGGCTTTCCACCAGGACGCGTGTCACGGCCTCGGTGCCCCCGGTGAGGATGCGCACCTTGTAGTCGACCAACTCGACGCCATCGATGTGTTTCTGATAGCGGCCGAGATCCTTGCGCAGCGCGCTGTCGAGCGCATTGACCGGACCATTTCCTTCCGCCACCGACCAAAGCGGCTCGGCATCGCCGTTGATGAACACCTTGACGATCGCCTACGACACGGTGACGAGCTCGCCCTTGGCGTTATGCCGGCGCTCGACCATGACGCGGAAACTATCGACGGAGAAATAGCGCGGAACGTTGCCAAGGATACGCCGCGCCAGCAGCTCGAAGGAGGCGTCCGCCGCCTCGTAAGAATAGCCCGCCGCCTCGCGCGCCTTCACTTCGTCGAGAAGCGTACCGATGCGCGGGTCGTCCTTGTCGACACTCATGCCGATACGCGCCAGGGCCTCGAGCACATTGGAACGCCCGGCTTGCTTGGACACCAGAAGACGGCGCTGATTGCCGACCGCCTCCGGCCGCACATGCTCATAGGTCTCGGGCTCTTTCAGAATGGCGGAGGCGTGAATGCCGGCCTTGGTGGCGAATGCACTTTCACCGACGTAGGGTGCGTGCCGGCTTGGCGCCCGGTTCAGGATCTCGTCGAGAACGCGGCTCGCATGCGTCAGCTTGGTCAGCCGCTCCGGAGTAACGCGCGTCTCGAAGCGGTCGGCAAACTCGCTCTTCAACAGCAGTGTCGGGATGATCGAGGTGAGATTGGCGTTGCCGCAACGCTCACCCAGGCCATTCAGCGTGCCTTGGATCTGACGGCAGCCCGCGCGTACCGCCATCAGCGTGTTGGCGACCGCATTCTCGGTATCGTTGTGGGTGTGGATCCCGAGATTGGAGCCGGGCACATGCTTGGCGACATCAGCTACGATGCGCTCCACCTCGTGGGGCAGCGTGCCGCCGTTGGTGTCGCACAGAACGACCCATCGGGCTCCGGCATCAAAAGCCGTCTTGGCAACGGCGAGCGCATACGCGCGGTTTCCCTTATAGCCGTCGAAGAAGTGCTCGCAGTCGATCATCGCCTCGCGCTGTGTCTCGCGGATCGCGTTGACGGACTGCGTGATGCTTTC
>CAZLHQ010000142.1:0-1171 GCA_964559355.1 uncultured Hyphomicrobiaceae bacterium | reverse complement strand
GGATAGCCACCTTCGATATAGTCGAGGCCAAGGTCGTCCAGAACCGCCAGGATGCGCCGCTTGTCGGCAATCGAGAAATCGATCCCCGTGGTCTGCGCACCGTCGCGCAGAGTTGTATCGTACAGGTAGAGGCGATCCTTCGACATGACGGTCTCGAAACGATAATCCTTCTGCGCGCTCCAATGCCGGGTTGGGGCGCGGACTGCAATGGGGCTTTGGCCGGAAGCCTGGTCTTATGGCCATCCCGTTACCACGATGGACGGCGCAAGGCGTAAATTTCTCACCCCTCCCAGCCAACGTGTCGCAATTTTTCAGTGGGACTTGGTCTGAGCCGCGCTTTGGGCCTTCAGCGGCTTGGTCATGGTCGTATTGGTAAGCCACAAATCCTCGACCGGAACCGAGTTGCGTCTCGCGGGAGCGTAGCCCCGCCCCTCGAAGAAAAGCACGGCGGTTTCGCTGGCGTCCGCCGTGATCGCCTCGGCGCCGCGCGCGGCGGCAATCTTTTCAAGCGCATCGCATAGCGCGGTGCCGACACCCTGCCCGGCGTGGTGGGGATGGACATAAAGCATGTCGAGGAGCTTGTTGTCCTTGAGCGAGGCGAAACCCAAGTACTCGCCATCAACCTGAATGACGAGGGTCGTGGCGGATGCGAGCCGGTTGGCGAATTGGGCTGCGTCCTCAGCACGCGCGATCCAGGCGAGGCGCTGGTCCTCGTCGTAGTCGTCCTGCGTCAACTCCTCGATCGACTGTGCAAACAGGTCGCGCAGCGCCATGGTGTCGGCTGGCAGAAAGGGGCGCAGCGGATAGTCCGATCTCACCGCATCACCTCCCAGGTTGTTTCGATTTCGCCGGTTTGCTTGTTCCTGGTGTCCTTGAGCGCGATGCCCATGGCGGCCAGTTCATCGCGGATGCGATCGCTCTCGGCGAAGTCCTTGCGCTTGCGCGCTTCAAGGCGCGCGGCAATGAGCGGCGCAACGCGATCGGCCATCGCGTCCGCGGTTTCAGCTTGCTTCTCGGCCTTGGCCCGAAGCGTTTCGCCGGAGAAACCAAGAAAGCGCAGCGTACTCCCCAGCCGATGATCCCCGGCATTTCCAAGCTTGTGCAATTCCGCGATGGCGGCCGGCGTGTTGAGATCATCCATCAGCGCATCGACAACCGATTGAGCCGGAAC
>CAZLHQ010000141.1:0-8644 GCA_964559355.1 uncultured Hyphomicrobiaceae bacterium | reverse complement strand
AATCCTCCAGTCTTCAAGCCGCTAATTCTGTCTCACAGGTGTTGATGTCGGACAGTCGCCAAGCCACGGAAAACGCGGCGACTTTCCGCCTACGGAAATCACAAATTATGCAGCTATATCAATGAGTTAGTGCGTGGCTGGGGGACTAGGATTCGAACCTAGACAGGCAGAGTCAGAGTCTGCAGTCCTACCATTAGACGATCCCCCAACACCGGGAGGGCAGAGCCCAATAGGGCTGCCGAGACGCGCCGTATATCAGGTCGCCCCGAACATCGCAAGCCACGCTCCACGGAGGGCGGCAGGCGCAGGCAAGAAGTGACGTCAGGACGTGCATTCTGAAGAGCAATCGATCGGGCGACCAGTAGGTGCACGCAAATGAGCGAGTAGGACATGCAGTCAGCGGGGCAGGCAGTAAGTGCAGGCATTAAGGGCAGGCAGCAATGGCAGGCAGCAAGGGCGGGCAGCAAGGGTAGGCAGCAGCTGCCGGCGGTATTGGAGGTCAGTAGAGCAGGGCGGTAGAGTTGACAGCTGGCGTCGTTACGCACTGTAGGCGAGTGTGGCTGGACCCCGTCGTCGCCCGGTGGTGATGGAACGGGTCAGGCGCCGTCAGCGAATGGGGTTGGGGCATTGCCGCAAATTCTTGCTGCCGACCGCAGTATTCTCAAGCACTGCGCAAAATCGAAAGAGCAACCTGTGTTGGCCTCGTGGCGGCTCACCGCAGCGGCGGGGCAGGCAGCAGCAGCTCGGGCCGGTATTCGAAGTGCATGGTGTCGAAGTGATGCCACTTGCCGCCCCAAATGAAGCCGTGCGCTTCGAAGATGGAGATGATCTCGTTCGGGATGCGATTGCGCCAGGCGCTGCGGCCGGAGGCGCGCGGCCAGCGCCAATAGTCGCTTTCGCGCGTGGCGATATCGATGGCGATGCCGTAGCCGTGCGCTGAGCTGCGCTTTGTCCCGGCGATCTGGCGGCAAACGTAAGTGCCGGCCGGCGGTATGAGATAGCGGTCGAAACGGGCGGGCAACGCATCGAGCGCGCGGCTGATCGCAGTTAACCGCTCGGCGACGCCGTTGATGCGCGACACCTTGAGCTTGCCGCCGTGCTTGCGTGGCAGCCAAACGATGTCGACGAGATTGGCCGCCACCTCGCCCTTGCTGCAGTCGCCATACATCTTATTGAAGAATTCCGGATTGCGCGCGCGCCCAGGATCGTCTTCCGGCGGCGGCGGCGCGGCGAGTGCACCGCTGCGATAGGGGCGCTGCACCATGTCCTCGATATCGGGCTCGGCGAGCCATGCTTCGAAGGGTTTGACGCCGCGGCCGTCGTCGAGTGGCATGCGGCTACCGTCACGCCAGATCAGTTCGCCGTTACCATAACCTGAGATGTGATCGGGATATGCTGCGCGTAATCGGTCGGCGATCGCGGAAAGTGGGATTGCGCTTGCCGCTGCCGGCTGGGCGTCGAGGCTCGTCTGTGACAGGGCGACGGTGGCGCTGGCTGAGGTGAGGACCAAGGCAAGCACTGCGCCTGCTGCGACGCGAGTTGCCCTCGAGCCATGACGCAAGCCGGCGGCCGTTTCGGGCGTGTGGCGATCGACATACCGGCGGATGCTGCGCATGCGTTGAGCTTATGTCCAAAAGGCTGCAGAGCGGGCTATCGGGTGTCCTTCGCCTGGTGCCGTGTCTGCGCCCGCTCGAGCGAAGAGCACCAGCGGGTCATCAGAGCCTGATCGCCTGAGATGGAAACGCCAAGCGTTTCCGTCGATGGCGTGAATCAGACTCGCATTCAAGGTCTTGGAGCAGGCCGCCGCCGTCTAAAACGATTCCGACAAGGTAGCCTGCTCCGACACATTCCCGAATTGCGGCAGTGCGCGTCGCCCGTGGCTCGGGTGCAGTCGAGCGCGATTGGGCTGCCACAATGGCGATAGCCAAGAACGGGTGCTGGTGATCATTCGAGGTCGGAAAGCACGAAGCAAATTCAACGATTGGCCTCCATTGGTCGGTTCGGGAGGCAATGAGTCGGCGCGGCTGTAGGCACAAGTCGTGACGTGCCGTCCACTGAACAGGCCCGGAATTCCGGCTCCAGGCATGCCGGCTTTACCGCGGCCAATGACCTGTTAGACTGGCTATAAGTCATAACCAGGAAGATGCTTGTCGAGGCGGCAGCGCGAAGCTGTCCGGAACCAAGCGCTGGGAAGGGAATTGTGGACGGTTTTCAGGACGACGAGGGTGCGCGCGTGCCACCCCCAGAACCTCAAATACAGACCGCCCAACCGCAGTCCGCCCGACTGCAGGCCGAGCCGGTGCGCGAGGCTGCTTCATCGGTTCCGGCCACGACTGTCGACAATGCCGTTGATGCAGCCCATGTCGCGGGCATGCCGCAGCCGTCAGCACCGGGACAGTCTTCTTCAACACCTCACTCCACCGGAGATCATGCACCGCAAGCGCGGGCTATGCCCGCAGCAGGCGGCGGTAATCCTGACGCTGCGAACCGTGGGTATGGTGGCGCGCGGCAGCATGGTGGGCACCACCGACCTGACGAGCGTGGGCGCCGGTTCGATGGACCTGATGGCGGCTTTAGCAAGGACCGGCATCCGCATCATCCAGCGGCTGCACATCGGCCGTCGGCGCGAGGCAGCTTTCCTCCCCACCGAGGCGCCGAGGGTGAGACCCAAGAGGTTTATGGGGCGCTCGATCTTGGCACCAACAATTGCCGTCTGTTGCTGGCGCGGCCATCGCGGCGCGGCTTCCAGGTGGTCGATGCGTTCTCGCGCATCATCAGGCTTGGCGAGGGCGTCAGCCAAACGGGTGCTCTGTCGGAAGCCGCGATGGCGCGGACGCTCGAAGCGCTCAAGGTATGCGCGGCCAAGCTCGAACGGCACCAGGTACGCCGCGCCTTGCTGGTGGCGACCGAAGCCTGTCGCATCGCCAGCAATGGCGCCGAGTTTCTGGATCGTGTGCACCGGTCAACCGGTCTGCGCATCGATATTCTCTCGCGTGAGGGCGAAGCGCGGCTTGCAGTTTCCGGCTGCGCCTCGTTGATCGATCCTGCCAGCGATTACGCGCTGGTGTTCGACATCGGCGGCGGTTCTTCCGAGCTGGTTTGGCTCGATCTCGGCCAGTTGCCGCAGGAGAGCCGCGGTGCAAATCTGCAGCGCGCCGCTGTCGAGCACGGCATGATGGCCTGGACATCGCTGCCCATCGGCGTCGTCTCCCTTGCCGAACGGTTTGGCGGACGCCATGTCACCGACCAATCCTTCGAAGCGATGGTGACCCACGTCATGTCCATGCTGGCGCCGTTCGAGGCCGAGCATCGCATGGGCGAGCGGCTCGCCGGACGCAGCGCCCACCTGCTCGGCACCTCAGGCACGGTCACGACGGTTGCCGGCGTGCACCTAGGGTTGCCGCGCTATGATCGCAATCGCGTCGACGGTTGCTGGATGGACGCGGAGGCCGCCCGCCGCGTGACGTATGATCTTTTGGCGCGCGATTATGCCCAGCGGGTCGCGGAGCCGTGCATCGGTCGCGATCGGGCGGACCTGGTGCTGGCCGGCTGCGCCATCCTGGAGGCGTTGATGCGCATGTGGCCGTGTCCGCGTCTTCGCGTGGCCGACCGAGGTCTGCGCGAGGGTATCTTGATGCAGCTCATGAACGAGGATGGGGTGTTCCGCAGCGGACGCAGGCGCCGCCGCCGGCGTGGAGGCGGTCACCGTGGCTGACGTTACGCCATCAGCGCCTGCAGGCAACACCAGGCGGGATTTTGCCAGATGACCAAGAAGACGACCGGTGGCGGCGCGCGCGGGCCCGATGGTGGCAAGCGGCAACTGCATGTGCGGGTGAAAACGGCGCGCAATCGCACGGTGTCGTCCGCGCGCTGGCTCGAACGCCAGCTCAATGATCCCTACGTCAAGGCGGCGAAAAGCGAAGGCATGCGCTCGCGTGCGGCCTACAAGCTGAAGGAGATCGACGACAAATACCGTTTGCTGAAGCCCGGCATGCGGGTGATCGACTTGGGCGCGGCTCCGGGCGGCTGGAGCCAGATCAGCGCCGAGCGGGTCAAGTCTCTCAGCGGCAACGGGCAGGTGATCGGCATCGACTATCTCGACGTCGAGCCGCTGCCCGGCGTGGTCATGTTGAAGCTCGACTTCACCGACGAGACGGCCGAGGGCCGGCTGAAGGCGCTGCTGCGGGACGGCGGCGCCGACCTGGTGCTCTCGGATATGGCGGCCCCAACCGTGGGGCACACCCGCACCGATCATTTGCGCATCATGGCGCTCGCAGAGACGGCAGCCCACTTCGCTATTGACGTGTTGGCCCCGGGCGGCGCCTTCTTATGCAAAGTGTTCCAGGGCGGCACCGAACGGGAGCTGCTTGATTTGCTAAAACAGAACTTTGCCGTCGTCCGCCACGTCAAGCCTCCCGCCAGCCGCGCCGATTCTGCCGAGCTTTATGTGCTCGCCACCGGCTTCAAGGGGCGGGGGCTTAAGTCCTGAAGTGAGGAGGCGCTGGACAGCGGCGTATTCGCCTATATTGATGTTCGTCAACTCCGCATCAGTCGGGGATTCATAGAAAAATTCTGTCACGCCTTATCACCGGCAATGCGTTCGGGTCCTCTGTTTGGCATGTCCCAAAGCGGACTGATCGGAGCGAGCCGGTAAAAGCAAACTCTGGAGGAAACACCATGCGTATTCTTGGATTGGCTCTCGCCGCCGCGCTGGCTGTCATGGCCATCGGGCAACCCGCTGTCGCCGATGCGCCCGGCGTCAATGAAAAGACCAAGCAGGGCAAATTTGCCGACGTCCGCGACGACATCAAGAACGCCATCATCAACCGTGGTTACGTGGTCGACTATGTCGGCCAGTTCAACGGCATGTTGGAGCGCACGAGCGAGGCTGTCGGCGGTGCCAAGTCGCCTTATTCGAACGCTGAGTTCATGCAGTTCTGCGCTGCCAAGCTGACGCACGAGGCGATTGCCGCAAGCCCGCAGAACATCGTCAACTGCCCGTATGTCGTCTATGTCTACGAGACGGTTGCCAAGCCGGGCGAAGTCCACGTCGGCTACCGCCAGCCCGTCAGCGGCTCGGGTGATGCCTCGAAAGCCGCGGTCGGCAAGATCGAGGCGCTGTTGCGCGATATCGTCGCCGAAGCTGCAAAGTAGCAGCTGCGGCGCGAGTGTCGGCTGGCGGCTGCGTTGTGCTGCGCCGCCACTGCGTTGCCAGCGAATGCGAAAGCTTATCAGCGCCGGGGTCTCGACCCTGGCGCTTTCCATGTCGGCGCTATTCTCTTACGGCGTTGACGGTCCTGTCGGTCTTTCTGTGAACACGCGCGTTCCGAGACCGCTGACCGCGCCAACTCGAGCAATTTGCGGCGAAGTGGCCGATTGAGGTGCCGGTCCTGTGACCCCAAAGCACCCATCCGGGCCGGCGTGTGGTCGCTTCGCGCCATCTCGCCGCTCTCACTTCCCACCTTCCCGGCCGGGTGATATACGCCTTGCGACATCGGTTCCCGGGGCCCGCGACGGCCATTTCCGGCCTTGTCGCCCCCACATCTTGAAGGAGACGCTGCATGGCTTTGCGCCAAATCGCCCAGGATTCGGGGCTCGGGTTGACGTTCGATGACGTCCTGCTGGTGCCCGGCGCCTCGGAGGTGATGCCTGGCGAGGTCAATGTGTCGTCGCGAATCACCAAGACCATCTCGGTCAATATCCCGATCATCTCGGCGGCCATGGATACGGTGACAGAGGCGCGGCTCGCCATCGCCATCGCCCAGGCCGGTGGCATCGGCGTCATCCACCGCAACCTGAAGCCGAAGGAGCAGGCCGAGCACGTCCGTCAGGTGAAGAAGTATGAATCGGGCATCGTTCTCGATCCGGTCACCATCGGTCCGACCGCCAAGCTCAGTGAAGCGCTGGGCTTGATGGCACGGCACTCGATTTCCGGCATTCCGGTGGTGGAACCGGCAAAGAGCGGCCAGACGACCGGGCGGCTGGTGGGCATCCTGACCAACCGCGACGTGCGCTTTGCCACCAATCTCGATCAACCCGTCTCCGAGCTGATGACCAAGGACACGCTCATCACGGTGAAGCGCACGGTTTCGCAGGAAGACGCGCGCCGGCTGCTGCACCAGCACCGCATCGAGAAGCTGCTGGTGGTCGACGATGACTATCACTGCATCGGCCTCATCACGGTGAAGGACATCGAGAAGGCGCAAAAGCACCCCAACGCCTGCAAGGACGAGCAGGGCCGACTGCGGGTCGCGGCCGCCACCACGGTCGGCGAGGATGGCTACGAACGCACCGAGCGGCTGATTGCGGTGGGCTGCGACCTGATCGTCGTCGACACCGCGCATGGCCACTCGCGGCGTGTCCTCGAAGCGGTTACACGCATCAAGAAGTTGTCGAATACGGTGCAGGTGGTTGCTGGAAACGTCGCCACGGCGGACGCCACCAAGGCGCTGATCGATGCTGGTGCTGATTGCGTCAAGGTCGGCATCGGGCCGGGATCGATCTGCACCACGCGCATCGTCGCCGGCGTTGGCGTGCCGCAGCTCACGGCCATTTCCAATTGCGCCGATGAGGCTCACAAGCACGGCATCCCCATCATTGCCGATGGCGGCATCAAGTTTTCGGGCGACATCGCCAAGGCGGTGGCGGCGGGCGCGGATGTGGTGATGGTCGGCTCGCTGCTGGCCGGCACCGACGAAGCGCCGGGCGAGACCTATCTCTACCAGGGCCGCACCTACAAGTCGTACCGCGGCATGGGCTCGGTAGGAGCGATGGCGCGCGGCTCGGCAGATCGCTATTTCCAGGCGGAAGTTCGCGACACCTTGAAGCTGGTGCCGGAAGGCGTCGAGGGGCAGGTGCCTTACAAGGGGCCGTCCGATGCCGTGCTGCATCAATTGGTCGGCGGCTTGCGCGCCGGCATGGGCTATTGTGGTGCGGCAACGATACCCGAATTGCAGGCCAAGGCGCAGTTCGTACGCATTTCGCCTGCCGCCATGCGCGAAAGCCATGCACACGGCGTCACCATCACGCGCGAAAGCCCGAACTATCCTGGCGGGGCGTGATGGTCATCAAGGCGCTGCTTGCAGCCGTATTCGTTCAGGTGGCCTTGACGCTGGGGCTGCTTGCGTGGCTGGGACGGGCGCGAGCGCGTTCGGCGCAGCAGGGTGAGGTCAAAATCGCCGACGTGGCATTGAGCTCGGATGCCTGGCCCGACCGCATCAAGCAGATCTCGAATGCCTTTTCCAACCAGTTCGAGCTGCCGGTGCTGTTCTATGTGGCGGCGCTCCTCGCCATCGTCGTGAGCAAGGTCGACGTCATCGTGGTGGCGCTGGCCTGGGCCTTCGTCGGGTTCCGTCTGCTGCACGCTTATATCCACGTCACCAACAACCGGGTGATCCGGCGCTTCCAGGTCTATGTCTTCGGCTTCGTCATGCTGGTGGCGCTGTGGCTCTATCTCGCCGTGCGCCTGATGGCGGCGTGAGAATTAGCCATGACCGGCAACGAAGCCCTTCTGCTTGTGACGCTTGCCCTTCACACCGGCACGCTGCTCCACGCGGGACATGCGCAGCGCGCGGCCGAGCAGGCTCACGACCATGCCGGCTCCGACATCGCCCGGGACTTGCAGCGCCGCCAATGGCCGGTCTCGGTCGTGTACATCCTCGCAGTCGCGGCCGCCCTTTGGTGGCGGGTGGCGGACGGCTACGTCGTGGCGTTTGCCATGGCGTTCGTGCTGGCGCAGGTGGTGCACGCGGCCTTGTTCAACGGTGGCAACACGAGGCAATGGAGCGACATGGCCCTGAAGGCTTCCGCTGTTGCCCTCACCGGTCTGGTCGCCATGCTGGCGCTCGACATTCTACCGCCGCAGGCCGACACGATGGTGGTGCCATGAGATTGGGAGCCCGCCTCAGCGCGGCGATGGAGGTGATTGCGGCCATCGAGACGCAGCATCGCCCGGCGTCGGTGGCGCTGGCCGATTGGGGCCGGGCGCATCGGTTCGCCGGCTCGGGCGATCGGGCGGCCATCGGCACGTTGGTATTCGATGTGCTGCGCCGCCGCCGCTCACTCGCCGCGCAAATGCGCAGCGAGACGCCGCGGGCGCTGGTGCTGGCGGCCGCTGTGCGCGCGTTCGGATTGCCGGCGCACGAGGTTGCCGCCGCGACTGTGGAGGCAGACCCGCACGCGCCTTCGCCCCTCAGCGATGAAGAGCTGGAGAGCCTCCTCGCGGGTGTGCCGTCCGATGCGGCGGCCGACGTGCGTGCCGATTTTCCCGAGTGGCTCAATGGCTCCTTCGAGCAGGCATTCGGTGCGCGCATGGTAGAGGAGGGCATGGCGCTGGCCGAGCGGGCGCCGATCGATCTCAGGGTCAATTCGCTCAAGGCAGATCGCGAGAAAGTGTTGAAGGCGCTGGCCCGCTTTGGCGCACAGCCGACGCCGCTGTCGCCGCTGGGTGTGCGGGTGCCGGCCCCCATCGGTCCCGCCCGCGCCCCCAACGTGGAAGCCGAGGCGGCGCACGGCAAGGGCTGGTTCGAAGTGCAGGACGAGGGCAGCCAGATCGCGGCGGCGATGGCGGGGGCGGGTCCTCGCATGCAGGTGCTCGATCTGTGCGCGGGCGCCGGCGGCAAGACGCTGGCGATGGCGGCCGGCA
>CAZLHQ010000140.1:0-8724 GCA_964559355.1 uncultured Hyphomicrobiaceae bacterium | reverse complement strand
ACGCCCGAAGAGTTCGCGGCGACGTGACTGGGCCCCGTCCTGCGACGGGGTGACGATGGTGGATGGAGCGACCCCGCTGCAGACTAGGCGCCTAACCAACCCTTCAGCCTCTCGAAAATGCTACATGACGACTCGCGCTGCCGCGGCGGTGCCAGAGGCAGAGATCGTATGGGCAGGGGGACGGAGTGTCACACGAGAACAACATCGCGCGCACAGCAGATCGCGGCTCGGCGCATGCCCCATCCGCCTTCTTCCGCCTCCTCTCCCGCCTGGTCCACGTCGAGCGCCATGAAGTCGCCGCCCTCGTCGTCTCCTTCGCCTACTTCTTCCTGGTGCTCGCCGCCTACTACATCATCCGTCCGGTGCGCGACGAAATGGGAGTCGCGGTCGGTCGCGAGCACCTCGAGACGCTCTTCATCGTCGTCTTCTTCGTCATGCTGGCCGCCGTGCCGGTCTACGGCTGGGTGACGTCGCACTTCGCCCGCCAGCGCGTCGTGCCGCTCGTCTACGGCTTCTTCATCGCCAATCTCGTCGGCTTCTGGCTGGTCCTGTCGGGTGACGGCCGCACTCCTTTCGTTGCGTCGGTGTTCTTCGTGTGGGCGAGCGTCTTCAACCTGTTTGTCGTATCGCTGTTCTGGGTGGTGATGTCGGACCTCTACGACAGCGGCGAGGCCAAACGCCTCTATGGCTTCATCGCCGCTGGCGGCACGGCGGGCGCCATGGCAGGGCCACTCGTCACGCAAGCCTTCGTTACGATCATCGGACCCGATAACCTGCTGCTCGTCTCCGCTGCAATGCTCAGCCTTGCCATTGCTGCAGCCGTATTTCTGCGGCACATCGCACCGGCACACGGCGAGGGCGCCGCTTCGGATCGACCAGTCGGCAAGCACATCCTCGCCGGCGCCATGCGCGTTTGGCAGTCGCCCTACCTGTTTCGCATCGCGCTATGGATCCTGCTCGGCAATCTCGTCTCGACCTACTTCTACCTGGAGCAATCTCGCATTCTCGGCGAAGCGCTCACCGACCGCACCGAGCGCGTGCAGTTGCTCGCCCGCCTCGATCTCGCCGTCTCGATTATGACGATCCTGTTGCAAGTGCTCGTCACCGGCCGTGTGCTGGAACGCTTCGGCGTCGGCATCGCAGCGGCCACCTTGCCCGCTTGGTGCGCGCTCGGGCTCGTCGCGCTCGCCACCGCGCCGACGCTCGCTGTCATTCTCAGCGTCATGGCAATCGAGCGCGCGATCGCCTTCGCGCTGGCAAACCCAGCCACGAAGGTTCTTTTCACGGTCGTCGAGCCCGACGAGAAATACAAGGCGCAGAACTTCATCGACACCGTCGTCTACCGCGGCGGGGATGCGGCCTCGGGCTTCCTGTTTCGGGCGCTTGCCAAGACGTTTGGTCTTTCAGGCAGCGCGGTTGCTGTAGCCGCACTTCCCGCGGCGCTCGCCTGGCTCGCCTTGAGCTTTTCGCTCGGCCGCCAGTTTACCGCGCGCGCCGCAGAAAGCGATCAGAAGCCATAGATCGCCTGGGCTGAGCGAAACGTCGAAAGATAGGCGTCAACGGTGATCGAAATCGGCTCGCCATAGCCACCGCCGATGGCGATCGACACCGGCAAGCGGCGCGAGCGAGCAAAGCGGAAGACGGCACAATCGCGCTGCGCAAGTCCTTCCGGGCTGAGCGACAGCCGGCCCAGCCGGTCAGCGGCAAGTGCGTCCGCCCCCGAGAGATAGAGCAGCAGATCGGGCGCGAAGCCTTCGATGCGGTCCAGCACGCCATCGAGTGCTGCAAGGTAATCGACGTCTCCGGTTTCATCGGCAAGCGCTACGTCGATATCAGAGGCCACCTTGCGAAACGGAAAGTTGGTGGCGCCGTGGATCGAAATCGTCTGCACGGCTGCGATGTCGCGCAAAATCGCCGCCGTGCCGTCGCCCTGATGCACATCGCAATCAAGAATCGTGATGCGGCGCGCGGCGCCCTCGCGCATGAGCGCCAACGCCGTCACCGCCAGATCGTTGAACACGCAGTAGCCAGAACCAAAGTCGCGATGCGCGTGATGGGTGCCGCCTGCAAGCTGCCCGGCGATGCCGTCATGCAGCGCATCACGCGCCGCTGCCAGCGAGCCACCGACGGTTGCCAGCGAGCGGGCAACCAAGACTTCGCTCCATGGGATACCGATGCGGCGCATGGCTTCTGCCGACAAGCGGCCGCCAAGAACGTCGTCGACATAGGCCTCGCCATGCGCCAGCCGCAGCACGGTCTTGTCCGCTGGCGGTGAGGGCAACAGCCGCGCGTTGGCGAACAAGCCCTCCGCCACGGCACGCTCGCGCAGCAGACGATACTTGCTGGCGGGAAAGCGATGCCCCGGCGGCAACGGCAGATCAGGCGTATCGGGAAAATAGAAGGCCACGGCGGCAGCGCCTCACGACATCAAGGCCGCAGCACGCGGAACCAGCGCATGACGTCGAGCAGGCTCATGGCGGCGGCTGCGACGTAGGTCAGCGCCGCAGCCCGCAGGATCTGTCGCGCTGAACGCATATCGGCTTCGTCGACGTAGCGCCCGGCCTTCAACACCGGCAAGGCACGGCGAAAACTCGCATCGAACTCTACCGGCAGCGTGAACACATGCATCAGCACCGTAGAGGACAGGATCAGAAGGCCCGCCGCGATCTGCAGGAAGACGACCACGGGCGCCTTCACGAGCGCCATCACGAACGGCGCCGTCAACATGACGATGGCGCCCATGCGCTCGATCCACTGCGCCTGCCGCGCAAGTCTGGTGCGTGCGACAAGCGGCTGGTAGCCAGTCGCATCCTGCATCGCATGGCCGACCTCGTGCGCGGCCACCACCACCGCTGTCAGCGACCGGCCGTTGAAGTGCTTGGGGCCCAGCCGCACGATCTTCGCCGTCGGGTCATAGTGATCGCCAAGCGTCGTCTCCTCGACCTTGACGTGGCCGAGCTTCATCTCGTCGAGAATGTGGCGCGCGAACTCGCCACCTGTGCCCGGAAAATCCGCCCGCTCGCTCGAATGTCGCGCCAACACGCGCTGCACCCATATCTGCGGCAGCATGGCAAGCCCCAGAACTGCGAGCAGGATGATGAGACCGATTGCCAAAGCGCTTGCTCCCTGGTGGTCGCGCCGCCCCGCGGGGCGCTTAACACTACTTTACACGGCCGACAAATTTGCGAAACGCGTTCGCGAGATGGTCAGGTCGTCGCCGGTCACCCATCCGGCAACGAGCTGAAAATCCCGCACAGGAGATGCGTCATGACCAACCCTGAAACCGCCCCCGCAAACTCCGGCCCCGGCCGGCCGCAAGGCTGCCGCTCGCGCGGTCGCGGACCCATCGTGGTAATCCTGGCCTTGTCGGCCATCGGCGCCGGTTTCTTCGCCGGCAAGGCGATGAGCCACGGCTTTGGCCACCACCACTTCGGCCACGGCCCTGGCTTCACCAAGGTCTTTGCTCCGGCAAACCTGGATGACGCCACCGATCGCGCCGTCCGCATGGCCCGCCACCTTGCCGTCGAAATCGACGCGACGAAGGAGCAGGAAGCCAAGTTGATTACGCTCTCGAAGGGCGTCGCCAGCGATGTCTTCCCGATCCGCCAAAAGATCGTCGACGCGCGCAAGAAGGGCGTCGAGCTGTTGAAGGCGCCCACGATCGACCGCGCCGCCATCGAGCAGCTGCGCGCCGAGCAGCTGAACAATATCGATGCCATTTCCAAACGGCTGTCGACCGCCCTGGCGGACGCTGGCGAGGTGCTGACGCCCGAGCAGCGCAGCAAGCTGGCTGAGCGCATCGAAAGCGGACGCGAACACCGGGGCTGGTGGCGCCACGGCCCGCGCGAGTAATGCGCAGAAAATTGCGTCGATCCTGCATCAACGGGCGCGGCCGGCATTGGCCGCCCTTTTGCCGATGGCCTCGTGTCAGAACTGCATATCTTGCAGCGACGCAACGAACGCGGCACAACATGATGTGATAGCGATCGTGATGTTCGCCTGACAACCTCGCCAAAATGAATGCGGCAGCATTCTCGACCGCAAACACACGAGCCCCGTGACGAGCCAGAGGACCAATCCCAGGTGGCCGAGCGCATTTTGTTGATCGAAGACGACAAGCGGCTTGCCGGAATGATCCGCGATTATCTCGACATGTCCGGGTTCCGCGTCACCAGTGCGCAAACCGGCAGCGAGGCGCTGGAGATGGAGGGTCGCGAAACATACGATGCCGTCGTGCTCGACCTGATGCTTCCCGATATGGATGGCCTCGATATCTGCCGCCAGATCCGCGCGCACGCCACCACCCCCATTCTGATGCTCACCGCGCGCGGCGACGCCATGGATCGCATCATCGGCCTCGAGCTTGGCGCCGACGACTACCTGCCCAAGCCATTCGAGCCACGCGAGCTGCTCGCCCGCCTGCGCGCCATCCTCAGGCGCGGGCGCAGCGGGCAGGCGCCCTCCGACATCTTGCACTTCGGCCGCCTCGAGATCGACCGCGGCGCGCGCGAAATCCGCCTCGACGGCGAAACGCGGATGGTGACGAGCTACCAGTTTGCGCTGCTGCTGGCGCTGGCCGAGCATTCCGGCCGCGTGCTATCGCGCGACCAGATCATGGACCTCGTCAAGGGCGAGCCTCTGGAAGCCTTCGATCGCTCCATCGACGTGCATATTTCGCGGATTCGCGCCGCCATCGAGGATGACCCCAAGAAGCCCAAGCGCGTCATCACCGTGCGCGGAAGCGGCTATGTTTTCGCCAAAGTCCAGGATTGAGCCGCATGCGACGATGGATCGTGAATCGGCTTTCGACCCAGATCTACCTGACCATCATCGTAGCGCTGCTGGCGGTGGTGCTGGCGGCGGGCATGATGTGGCGCCGCGCCAGCGACGCCTTGCCGGTGCGCCAGGCGTTCGAGGTGGCAGGGGAGCTGGCCATGGTGGCGCTGCCGCCGCCGAGCGCGTCGAAAGCCGAGCTTGAAGCAGTGATCGCGCGGTTTGCCGACCGTCTCGATCTGGAGTTGGCGCTGTTCGACGAGGCGCGCAAGCCGATTGCCTCCTCCGGCCGGCCGTTGCCGCCACCGCCCGCCCATCGCGACGAAAGCGGCTTCGTGTTCGCCCGCGGAGGCCCGGCCTGGGCAATCGCACTGCCGGACGGGCGCTGGCTCGTCGCGCGCAATCCCCGCCGCGCTCCGCGTCACCCCGGCGTGTGGTTCATCGGGTTTCTGGGTGTGATCGCAGCCGCAGTGGGCGTTACGGCATGGCCTGTGGTGCGCGGGCTGACGCGAAGGCTCGAGCGGCTGCAAAGCGGCGTTGAACGGCTCGGCCATGGCGACCTTGGCGCGCGCGTCGAAGTGAAGGGACACGACGAGGTGGCGCGGCTCGCCGAGAGCTTCAACCGCAGCGCCCAACGCATCGAGACACTCGTCGCCTCACATCGTTTGCTTCTGGCCAACACCAGCCATGAGTTGCGCACCCCGCTTGCGCGATTGCGCATGGGCGTGGAACTCATCAAGGATTCGGCCGATCCCGCGCGCCGGGCGGCACTGGAGCGCGACATCAACGAACTCGATCAATTGATCGAGGAAATTCTGCTGTCGAGCCGCCTCGATGCCGGTACGCCGCTCGATCGCATCGAAATGGTCGATCTGCTGGCGCTCGCTGCTGAGGAGGCCGCACACTATCCCGACACCTTGGTCTCAGGCGTGCCTGTCGAAGTCTCCGGCGATCCGCGCCTGCTGCGCCGCCTGGTGCGCAATCTCATTGACAACGCCAGCCGCTACGGGCTGCCGCCGGTCGAGATTGGCGTTACGTCTTCGGCCACAAGCGTTCGCCTTGCCGTGACCGATAACGGCGCGGGCTTCTCACCAGCCGATATCGCGCGGGCTTTCGAGCCGTTTCAGAGGGGACAAATGCGCGTTGCGTCGCAAGGCAGCGGCCTCGGATTGGCGCTCGTGCGCCAGATCGCCGAGCGCCACAACGGCCGCGCCGAAATCGTCACGGGTGCCGACGGCAAATCGCTGAACCGGATCCAAGTCGAGCTGCCGCGTGCATGACACAACCGCATGGATCGAGCACCCTTTTGAATTTCCGCTCCATCATACGAACGAGACAGCACTCCCAGGCTCCGCCGATTTTCCCGTCCCACCCTCCACCTCCAGCGGCAGCAAGGTGCGGATCAGCTTCAATGCCTCATAGGTGCGTTGCCGCTGCAGGGCATCCGATACCTTGTAGAGCCCCGTGACGATGTCGGTATTGTTCGAGCCGCTGACCACGCCTGCAAGTGCCGCAACGCAGCTTGCCATCAACGCATCGGTTTGTGCGGGCATCATCAGCATGGACTGCACCTGAATATAGAGCTGGCGCAGCGGCGTCGTTGCCTCGGAGGGCTGCAGGACATGATGTTCGAGCAGGAATGTGACCTCGTTCAAGATCTCCAGCGTCACCTTGCGGTCGGCGCGCAACTCCGCGCCATTGACGAAGATTCGCTCTCCGGATTTCAAGCAGATGCGAAGCGTTCTTGACATGGTGGCCTTGCTGTTTGAGCTAACCCTTGCACTCGTGGAGCCTGGCGTCCGTGCGGTGCCGCCCCTCAGCACACCACACAGTCGTAGTAGAGGCCTGGGACGGTATCGAAGCGATAGCGCGAGGTGCGGTACTCGACCGGCGACTTTTCCAACGCAAAGGCGATCCGCACGACGCTGAGCAGTGGCGTTCCGGCAGGAACGCTCAAGCCACGCAGGGTTTCGTCGCCGTCCTGCGAAATGATCGCGCAGACGTGCTCCTCACCCCGCGTCACCAGCACCCCGTAATCTGTCAACGCCTGATAGATGTGCTGGCCACCGGTGAACTGCGTCTCGAAGTTGGGGAGCGCAGCCTTCCACAGCAGCGAGAGCTCGACCCCGATCGCCTCGCCTGCAACGTAGGCATGCTGCAAGATCTCGATCACTTCGCCCGGCTCACCCGCGCCCAGCAGCGCACTCTCGGAGGGAGCAGCCGCACGCACCGTAATCCTGTGCAGCGCGTAAGCGAATTCGATCGGCTCTCGATCGAGCCGCCGCAACCGGCAGAACTTGTCCTCCAGCGCCGTCTGCCCACGACCGGAAACAAACGTGCCGCGGCCCTGAATGCGCTTGACGATGCCGGTTTCCTCCAGCCCCTCGATGGCGCGCCGGATCGTGCCGATCGAGACACCAAAAGCGGTGGCCAGCAGAAACTCGTTGGGCAGCGTATCGCCCACGCCCCATTCGCCGCCGCGGATGCGCGTCAGCAGCGCGTCCCGCACCTGGGAATAAAGCGGCTTGGGCACGGCCAATCGTGGCGGCTTGATCGCGCTTTGCGCGGGTCTTACGGGCGATGCATGGCTCGTCAGTGGCGCATCGGATTGTTCGGCCATCGCCGAGTTAGGCGTCGCCGGATGTGCCGTCTTGTGCTGCAACCCGCCTGCCGGCGCTCTGCTCGACATGCTGAAACCCCCCAAATATGCTATCTATGATTGCATATTGTTGGAGAGACGTGTAGATATCAGAAGTCATAAGTCCGATAATAATCGGGATTTTGGCCTGTCAGCGTGACGCAGAAACACCACTTTTGGTGGTGCTTCCGTCCAGGGGACACCTGCTTGCCCGAGCGCGTCCCGCTTGCACATCCAACGCCAGTCGCACGGCACGGCCGCACCATGGTCGCCTGCCGTTACTCCGCCACGTGACGCGCCACCATCTGCCGGCGGGCGGCAACTGCAGGATTGGTATCGTCGAGCAAAACGTCGGCTTCGCTCAAAACCGCGCCCTGCGCCACGTCTCGCAGCAGCTTGACACGGTGAGCCAGCCCCATCGCCAGCGCATTGGCCGCCTGAGATGCCGCAGCCGGCATCTGCTTGCCCCACACCGTGAAGCCGCCTTCGCCGTCGAGGATTTCGCCGGCCTTGAGGTTGCGCTTGGCCACCGCCACCACATCGGAATTGAAGGTTCGCGCCTGCCCGGTCGGCTCACCGCGCAAAGCCGCCGACGCCACCGAGATGCCGAGCTCCAGGCCAATCATGTGGGTCGGCCTGTAGAGCGCGGCGTAGGTTCCCGACTTGTCTTGCAGCATGTTGTATTCGCCAAAGCAGCGCCGCGCGTAAGCGCTTTCGCTGGTGACGACGACATAAGTGCCCATGGCGAGATGATGCGGCACGTCGCGCCCATCGCGATAAAGCGAGGAAACCACCTCCGTCACGCCAGCCTTCTCGATGAGGCCGCCCTGGCTGCGCGGCTTCAGCAGATCAGCAAGCTCGAAGCGGGTCGCCGGCGGGAACGACAGTCCATCGGTCTGAGGCACGAGATCACAGGCGTTGCACACCGCCGTCATCTCGATCGCCGACTTGGTGCCGTCGATGAAGGAGTTGAACATCTGCGGGTTGATCTTGCCGCGTTCGACCTTGAGATAGCCCGAGATGATGTCCCACACCGTGTCGGGCGTCGATGCGTGGTAGCTTGGCAGGTAGCGCGTCCCCTTGCCTGCCGCCACCACGGCGAAACCGCAGGCGCGCGCCCAATCGACATGCTCGGCAATGAGTGCGGGCTGGTCGCCCCAGGCGAGCGAGTAGACGACACCGGCCACGCGCGCTTCTGCCGCCAGCAGTGGACCGGCGAGCGCGTCAGCCTCGACGTTGACCATCACGACGTGCTTGCGGTGGGCGAAGGCATGCCGCGCCAGGCGCACGCCGGTTGCCGGGTCGCCGGTGGC
>CAZLHQ010000139.1:0-8749 GCA_964559355.1 uncultured Hyphomicrobiaceae bacterium | reverse complement strand
CGATGTCATCGCGCGCCAGCAGCGGCTCGAGCGGGCCGTAACCCAAGACGTCGTTGCAGATGTCCTCGAGCAGCTCTTCCTGCTCGGCGATCGACATGACGACGTTCTTGACCTGAATGATCTCGCTGACAATGTCGCGGATCTCTTCGCGCGCGGCGGCCGCATCGAGCTTGGCGAGCTGCGTCAGGTCAATCGTGTCGATCAACGCGTTGAAGACGGTGGTTTTGACGTCGTAGTACTCTTCCGAGTGGCGACGCTGCGCCTCACGCGAGTCAGGACGTGGCGGCTCAGGCTGCTGGGGAGCCTGAGCAACGGGCGCAGCCTTGGGCTTTGCCTCGGGGGCTGGCGCCGCATTGGCGGGAGCGGGTGTGGGGGCAGGGGCCGCCGCGCGCGGCTCTGCGGCCGGCTGTTGCGGCAAGCGGCGCGGAGCTCCACCTTCTGTCGAACGCCTTCCAAACATGTTGCCTGCTCCTTAACGCTTCAGCTTCAACTTCTCGAGGAACGGTGCCAGCGCCGACTTCTTTTCGACGCGAACCTCTTTGCGGTGCGCCAGCGCCAGTGCGATGTCGCGGAAGACGGCCGTCGCCTTCGACTTCGGATTCATTTCCTCGATCATCTGACCGTTGTTGGCGGCCTGACCGAAGGTTTCGCTGTCGAAGTCGATGACGGCGAGCGCATTGATGCCGAGCGCCTGTTCGAACTCCTTGACGGATATCTCGGGACGCTTGGGCATGCCCGCCATGTTGAGCACAAGCTGCGGCGGGTTGTCGTTCTTGCGCGAGCCCTTGAGCAGATCGAGCACGTTCTTGGCGTTGCGCAGGTTGGCAAGATCGGGCGCCGCCGTGATCACCACCTCGTCGGACTGCATCAGAATGCGCTTCGACCAGGACGTCCAGAGATGGGGAAGGTCGACGACGACGAACGGCACGTTCTGGCGAGCGACATCGAGCACCATGTCACAGGCGTCGGCCGACAAATCGTAATCGCGATCGAGGATGACGGGGGCTGCAAAGATTGACAGATGCTCGGAGCACTTGGTGAGCAAGCGATCGAGCAGAACTTCGTCGAGGCGTTCGGGTGTGGCCAATGCCTCCGCGATGCCCTGCACCGGGTCCTGGTTGAAATCGAGACCGGTGGTGCCGAAGGCCAGGTCGAGATCGGCGATGATGACGTTGCTGGTGAGGATCTCTGACAACGTCCATGCGGTGTTGTGGCAGATCGTCGAGGAGCCGACGCCGCCCTTGGCGCCGACGAACGTCAGAACATGGCCGACGGGATCGGAGTCGGGATCGTTGTAGAGGTTGGAAATGCCCTCCATCACCGCCAGCGGCGTGGTCGGCATGATCAAGTATTCGCTGACGCCACGCTTCAACAGCTCGCGATACAGGATCACGTCGTTGGTATGGCCGCCAACGATGACCTTGGTGCCCGCGTCGCAGCACTCGGCCAGCCGGTCGAGCTCGGCCAGCACGTCGTTGCGCGCCATCCGCGATTCGACGATGATCAGGTTCGGCGTCGGGCTTTCCTGATAGTGAGCAACCGCCGCCGTGATACCACCCATGTGGATGGAAACGTGCGCCTTCGTCAGGCGGCGATCCTCGGCAGCGACCTGCAGGACTTCCGCCATCTGCGGCGTTTCGCAGAAGCATTGGATCGAAATTCGAGGAATTGGGCGCGCGCGATCATTGCCCGCGTCCGCGTTCGCCATCGGCGCGTCGTCGTAGGCATATTCGGCGACTTCACGACCAGCCATTTTCGGTTTCTCCTGGATACGAAATCGTTATCTTCAAGCGTTGTGCAATGACATCAGTTGCCGGATTTGGTCGTGCGAACGCGCTCGTCGTCGACCTTCTTGGCCGTGGTCACGTCACCCTTGATGTACTTGCCGAAGATGACGTCGCGACGCTCGCTCGAGCGATCGGTCATCGTACGTGGTCCCAGCAGATCGGCGGGATTGGCGACTTGCATTGCGAAGTTGTGCTGTGTCGCGCAGCCGAAGTTGGCATAGTTCACGTTGCCAGGATCGTGCGCGAGATTGGTCGGCCAGGTGCCGCACTCGGGCGCCTCGGCGACGTACTTCAGATAGGAAACACGCACCGGCGAGCCGCCGCCTTCAGCCGGGTAGGGCTCGATCGAGATCGCGGCATCGCCAAATCCCTGCTCGGCCAGAACCGTGCGGATCTGGTGAACCGCATGCATCGAGGCAACCTCGTTGGCGCCGCCGCTGGGTGCGGCGATCACCAGCCTGCTGTTGCCGGCATCGCTGACGCGATATCGGGTCGCGAAGTCGAGCAGGTCGGCGCGCTGGCTGGGCGACAAACCCGAAGAGCCGCGGGCAACGTGCAGGCTCAGCGTCGCAGGCTTCTGCGACACCAGGATCGGATGGCGCTGCGATGGATCGACCAGAGTCCAGCCGGCAACGCGCGAGCCGTCATCGCCGTGCTTGCAGGCGCCAAGCAGCACCGCGAGTGTGCAGGCACCAATGACCTTGAGCGTGGATGCTGCAGGTCGGTTCATTTTGGACATGACCTTCATGATAGTTCTCCACACGCATCCGTTAATCGACAATGAAACCGTAGTCGCCCTTGAGATCGCCGGCCGGCACGGTGTTGCCGCGTCCGTAGACCGCATTGAGGTGACCGAGAAGATTGGCCTTGCGGTCCGTCGCATTGGCTAGGCCGTCGATCGGCTTGGCCAAGTCGTTGCGGGCCGTCGGGCGAACCAGGTAAGGCGTGACGATGACCACCAGCTCGCTTTCCTGCTTGATGAAGTCACGGCTGCGGAACAGGGTGCCGAGCACGGGCAGGTCCTTGAGGCCGGGGAAGCCATCGATGTTCTGGCGCGTGTCGTCCGAGAGCAGGCCGGCCATCGCCAGCGAGCCACCGGAAGGAAGCTCGACCGTCGATTTGGCGGAACGCTTCTTCAAGGCGGGGATCGAGATGTTGGAAAGCGTCACCGCGCCGTTGTTGGTGAGTTCGGAGACTTCCGTCTCGATCTTGAGGCTGATGCGGCCCTCCGACATCACAGTCGGCGTGAAGGCGACAGCGACACCGAACTCCTTGTAGACGATGCTGAGCGAGCCGGTCGTGTCGACCACCGGGACCGGGTACTCGCCACCAGCCAGGAACTTGGCCGTCTCACCCGAAATCGCCGTCAGATTCGGTTCGGCCAGCGTGCGGATCAGACCATTGCGCTCCAAGGCGCGAATGGCGTGCGTCACGCTCTGGCGGCCGTTGGTGAAGCTGCCGTCGAGACCGCTGTTGCCGAACGAGTCCTTGCCAGGGCCTTCGTTGTAGTTGCACATCTGGCCGGCAATGCCGCAGGCCATGTCGTCATCTTTTTTCAGGTTGATGCCAGGAATGGGCAGCGCACCAAGACCGGCAGCGGCCGTCAGCGGCAGTGCGTTCTCGGTCAACAGCGTGGTCGAGAAGTTTCCGGCATTGATGGCGGCGCCGATATTGACGCCCATCTGCTTCATGATGGAGCGCTGGATTTCTGCCACCGTGACACGCAGCATTACCTGCTCTTCACCCTCGACCTGCAGCAGGTTCACCACCGCTTCGTCGGTCATATCCTTGGTGAAGTTCTTGATCGCAGCACCTTCCGCCGACTTCGACGTGTTCGTCTCGTACTCGACGGTGACGAACTGCTTGGCGATGTTGGAGGCGCGCATCGAGTCGGCCGGATTGCGAACCGAACCCGTCAGGATGACGGTCTGGTTCAACATTTCGACCTTGATGCGCGAGCCTGGGATGATCCGGTTCAAGAGGTCCTCGAGGCCGCCGGTCTCGCGCTCCACATAGAGTTCGTAGGTCGCAAGCTGCTCGCCATCAGCGCCGAAGAAGAAGGCGTTCGCCTCGCCGATGCGCCGCGCCAGCAGGAACACCCTGTTGGAGCTCAGCACGACGGCATCCATCACCTGCGGGTTGGACACCATCACGTCGCGCACATCGCGGGGAAATTCGATGAGCACCGATTTGCCGAGGCCGACACGTGCTGCGCGGCGGATCGGGAAGATGGTGTTCTCAGGAAGCTTGAGCATCGACTGATGCGCACTGATGGTGCCGCGTTCGACCTTTGGGTCATCGGCGGCACGCGCCAATCCGGCCGGCACGGCGCCGATGATGATCGCGGTCAGCCCAGCCAGAGCGGCCAGCGTGGCTCCGAAAGCCTTAGTCTTCTTCATGAACATGGATCTATCGCCTTCCGACGAGCTACGTTGGGTCAACTCAGTTCACGCCGTACGCACGCGAACGGGTGCCGTAACGCAAGATACGGATGGCATTGCCGCGTTCTTCATTGATGTTGGTGCCCTCGGTTGGCCCCGAGCCTTCTTTGAGATCTGCAACGCTGCGCAATGCCAGCGTCACGTCGCCCATCTGATTGCCGAGCGCGAGAAGCTCGGATTGCTTAGGCGTCAATTCGAGTGTTGCCGTCGTACCCTCGGCCGACTTCTTGCCGTCCTTGGTCTCGATCTGCTGGCCGATGGCAAGCACGCGCACATTGGAGAAGAGCGTGTCGCTGACGAAGTTCTCGGCGCCGCCCTTGCCACGCACGCGGCGGATCAGAATGACGTCGACATGATCGTTGGGCAGGATCAGGCGGCCGACCGCTTTTTCCTCGTCGCGAATCTTGGTCGAAATGGCACGCATGCCGGCCGGCAGGATGGCCGCCAGGACGCCGCCGCTACCCGCAGCGATCAGCTTGTGATTGGTGATCGGCTCACCAGCCAGGAACGGCGAACGCGCGATGCGTCCGGCCATCTCGCGCTGCGCCTTCATGCCATTGGCTTTGGTGATGAAGCTCGAAGTCACCGCTTCCTTCGGCCAGGTCTGCCAGCGGAAATGGCCGTCGTTGACGACTTCGCCTAGCGGAATATCGACGCGAGCCACCAGGACCTCGGTCGTATTGACCTCGACCTGCACGGTTTTTGTGGGCGCTGGCTTGTTGACCAGCCCCTTCATCATGACGAACGCTGCAAGGCCGGCGACGCCAGCAACAGTGATGCCGATCAATTGGGATTTTTTCATCGCAGAAACGGTCCTCTCAAACCCGAAGGCTCGAAGCTAAGGTCCCGCTCAATCTGCGTGACAAACGTCAATGTGAGGTTAATCGGCGTGTCGAAATCATACACATGCAGATAAACTCGGCGCCCAGGCGGCATCGAAACCGCCGCAATTGCGCGCGTCTATCGGGCCATGAGCTCGCTAGAACGCAAGCCCATGAAAAAAGACGGTTGAAGGATAGACCCACAGAGCCGCAGCCGAAATCGCGAGGCCGTAGGGGATCCCTGATTCGCGCGATTGCAGCCGCGCAACCCAGGCCGGTACATCCAGCGAGCCTTCGGGAAACTTATTCCTGCCGACCAGGATGGCGAGCGCCAGAACGCCGCCAAACATTGCGACTGCGTAGACATAGGGAAGAAGCTGGTCAAAGCCGATCCACAGCGAGGACGAGGCCAGCAGTTTGGCGTCGCCGCCACCGAATACCCCGGCCGCGAACAGCGCAAAACAGACGACCAGGACCAGTGCGCCCGCGCCCAGATGAGTGAGGAATTGTTGTGCCGACAATCCGGCGAAGTAGGCAGCGACAAAGAACGCCGCAATCAGCAGCAGCGACACCCTGTTGGGTATCGTCATCGTCAGCATGTCCATCGCCGCTGCAAACACCATGGCAGCGGGGAACAACAACAAGAGCGACTGATCGATCATGAACACGCAACTCGACTACTGGAATGCCGAACAGGCTTGGTCATGAGCCTCGCACGTCGAGGTAAACGACCCGTAAACTTGCCGCGCCGGCAGGCCATTCATGCAGCCACAGCCCGGTTGCACATCTGCCCGCTAAAGCGCGGCGCCGATGAGCTGGAAGACCGCGACCAGGGCTGTCCCCACACTCTGCGCCGACGTTACGATCGCCAAGGCAATGAGCGAGGCGATTAGGCCATACTCGATCGCAGTTGCACCTGCGTGATCGCCACCAAATCGACAAATCAATGCTTTCACGAGAGACCTCGAAATTCCATATCGCTTCCTGCCGTCGTTGAAACTAGCGGACAATCGTATCGGCAAAGTGAATGCGCCTCATTTACGTACGTTCTGGCATCCCAAGTGACGTTTCTTGCCTAATTGGGCGTAAATGTTGCCGGCGCAATTCGCGCTACTGCTGCCTGCTCGCACCACCATGCGACGCGACGCCTCAAGCGAGGCACAAAAGCAAACGCTCCGTTCGGCACCAATGTTGAAGCGCCGGGTTTGCACCGCCGGCAGTCTCGATTTCTGCGCGTCATTTCAGTGGATGGCCGGCGCGTCGACATCATAAGATAACAGAGCCAAAGCAAAACGGCGGAGCCGCGTGGCTCCGCCGTTTCAAAGTCAACCGTGCCGCTAAATCAAGCGCCAGAGAGCGCTGCCTCGATGGCCTGGTAGGTCGCGTCGAGCGAAGTACCGACAAGCTGCAGCGTGGTGATGATGGCAACCGAGAGCAGCGCAGCGATCAGGCCGTACTCGATAGCGGTGGCGCCGGACTCTTCCTTGACGAAGCGAGCGAAAACGTTCTTCATGACAACTCTCCCAAAGAGCAACATTGCTACTTGCTGACCAGTTCGACTGCGGCGTCGCGCCGTGTGTCTGAACTGAAAGCACACTACACCGCGCCCTCTTAAGAAGACGTGAATACCCGAAGATATTTCCATCAACGACGAAGTAATATTGGTTTACACTCATGAAATAACCGTAGCAATTTCGAACATTCAACACAAGGCAAAGACTAACTAAGTCGATATTCATGCCGATTACGCATCAAATCCAGAGTATCGTCCTTATCTCGATTAATGTTTTACTTATTCTGCGATTAATATCCAGGTAATCGTAGAATTACTTTTAGAATTACTTTTGGTGACGCGGCTCCGCGCAGTCGTAGCAACGCAAGGGCTTTGCAATAGAGCGAGCATTGTTGCGCAACCTGCTCTTAACCCAAGTCTTTCCTCCACCTTCGGGCGGCATCCACTGAGCATATCGCACGACGAGGCATCACTTGCGGCCGGTTCCGTCGCCCACGCCATCGTTTTGAAACGGGCGTTTGCAGTCCCTTTACCTTTTCCTGAGCTAATGCATCCACGAGACCTGTCCGGAGAGCCAGTGATGCTGCCCCATACAACCCACAAATCGAAGAATATCGGAATGCTGCAGGCTGGCCTGGTTGGCGGCATGCTGCTTCTTTCCACGCTGGCGATCGGCGCCCAGCAGGCGAAAGCCAACGACCTGATCGTGCGCTACGACCAATCGCAGATCCTGAGACTGCCGCGTCCGGTCTCCGAGCTCATTATTGGCAACCCTTCGATTGCCGACGTCGCCATTCAAGGTTCCGACCTGCTGGTCATCACGGGCAAGACTTTCGGCGTGACCAACGTCATCGCACTCGACCCTGAACGCAACGTGATCCAGGATCAGCGCGTGGTGGTGCAGCGCGACGAGCAGCGCCTCGTCAATCTGCATAAGGGCGCCGTGCGCCAGTCCTACACGTGCTCGCCCAATTGCCAGCCGACGCTGACCATCGGCGACGACCCGGCCTACTTCGAGCAGATCAACAAGCACTCGACCTCTAAAACCAAGTTCTCCGACTCGGGCGCCGAAACGGCTCCCGGCGGCGGCCAATAGCCCATAGCGCGTTGGCCTGAAGACCATTTCGGGTGCGATCGGACTTGGTGGAAGCGCGTTGCGCCTGCATCAAGTCCGATCGCACCCGATCGCTTTTCGCTCGCCTGCACCCGATCGCTCGTCGCTCACCTGCACACGACGCGCACATCGCCTGCCGCCGGTCGACGAGCCAATACGCTTCCGGCCGGGATTGGCGGGCAGCACAGAATGATGCCGCGCCGCCCCTGCAGCTTGAACCTTACAGCTTGAAACTTACAGCTTGAATTCCGGCAGCCGCTTGGCGACGGCCTGGTTCTTCAGCGTGACGTAACGCGGCATGCCGTTCTCGAATGGCGGATATTCCTCGCCCTGGATCAGCGGCACCAGATAGTCGCGGCACGCTGGTGTAATGCCGAAGCCATCCTCGGTGATAAAATCGCGCGGCATGAATTTCTCGACGTTGGCGACCTTTGCCAGCGGCGCCTTGCCGACCTCCCACTTGTAGGGATGGGATGACTTGCGGATGATCGCCGGCATGATGGCGTTGTCGCCAGCGATTGCATATTCCACCGCGGCCTTGCCGACCGCGTAGGCCTGCTCGACATCGGTGCCCGAGGCAATGTGACGAGCCGCGCGCTGCAGATAATCGGCCACCGCCCAGTGGAACTTATAGCCAAGCGCGTTTTTCACCATGTTGGCGACCACAGGAGCAGCGCCACCAAGCTGCGCGTGTCCGAACGCATCGCGCGTGCCCTGCTCGGCGAGGAACTTGCCGTCCGGATAGTGAGCGCCCTCCGAAACGACGACCGAGCAGTAGTCGTACTTGTCGACCTTGGCTTTGACCGCGGCGAGGAAGCGCTTCTCGTCGAACTCGACTTCTGGGAACAGGATGACAACGGGAATGTCGTTGTCCTTGTCGGCAGCAAGCCCGCCAGCCGCCGCGATCCAACCGGCATGCCGCCCCATGACCTCGATCACGAACACCTTGGTCGAGGTGCGCGACATCGAGCGCACGTCGTAGGAGGCTTCCCGCGTCGAGATGGCGATATACTTGGCAACCGAGCCGAAGCCGGGGCAGGTGTCGGTGATCGGCAGATCGTTGTCGACGGTCT
>CAZLHQ010000138.1:0-8839 GCA_964559355.1 uncultured Hyphomicrobiaceae bacterium | reverse complement strand
CTTGTTGCGCGAGGGACTCGATATTCCGGAGTGCGCGCTGGTCGCTATTCTCGACGCCGACAAGGAAGGCTTCCTGCGCAGCGAGACCTCGCTGGTGCAGACCATCGGCCGCGCCGCGCGCAATGTCGATGGCCGCGTCATCCTCTATGCCGATCAGATGACCGGATCGATGGAGCGCGCGATTGCCGAGACTGACCGGCGCCGCGAAAAGCAAGTTGCGTACAACAAGGCCAACGGCATCACGCCGGAATCGATCAAGCGCAACATTCACGATGTGCTGCAATCGGTCTACGAGCAGGATCACGTCACCGTCGACGTCGGCCTGACGACGGATGGCGCAGCAGTCGGCCACAATCTCGGGTCCGTGATCGCGGCCATGGAAGAGCGCATGAAGACCGCCGCCGCCGATCTGGAGTTCGAGGAGGCCGCGCGGCTGCGCGATGAGATCAAGCGGCTGCGCGAGACCGAACTCGCCATTGCCGACGACCCGCTGGCGCGGCAGTCGGAGGTCGAGGATCGCGCCGGCAGCTTCAAGGGCGAGCGCAAGTATGGCGCCAGTGCCAACCTGCCGCCGAAAGGGAAGAAGGGCGCCGGCAAGAGCAACGCGACCACGTCCTCAACTCCCCTTGGGGGAGACGGACCGGGCGAGAACGAGAGAATAGCGCGCTCGCGCATTTCACAGACCTATGAGCCCGTGCAGCCGACCAACGCGCAGCAGACCGCCATTCCCGCAAGCCGCGCGAGGAAGCCCTCACTCGACGAGATGGGGCCCGGCACCGAACGCGCCATCCCGCGCCGCGCTTCGCCCCTCGAGGGAGAGGGGCGGGGTGAAGGGGATACAGGAGCGCGCAGCCCTGACATCGATCCCCGCACGCGTGCGGGCGCCTACGGCGAAGGCGTGCGCGGTCCACACAAGCCGACCCTCGACGAGATGGGACCGCACGCCATGCTGCCACCGCGCCAGGGCGGCAAGCCATTGCCCGCCAAGCCGACACTGACCCGCGAGTTCGACGATCCCGCAGACAAGGGCAAGCGCCGCGGCCGGCCGAAAAAGACGGGTCGACCGGGGGCGTGATGGCCGCCTCGGCCTCGATCTGCAGATTGCTCACACACCGGCAAGGGCTTACAAGATTCAATACGGGTGGGCGTTCGCAACAGCCGGAGGCTGCTATGCCAACATTTGTCGTCCTTGCCAGTTTTACTGACAAAGGTATTCACGACGTCAAAGATACTGTTTCACGCGCAGAGAAGTTTATGGACATGGCCAAGTCGGCAGGCGTGACGGTCAAAGACATGTATTGGACACTCGGCACCAGCGATATCATCGCAATTTGCGAGGCTCCCGACACCGAGACCGCGACGGCGCTCTCGCTGAGCCTTTCGGCGCGCGGCAACATCCGGACGCAAACGATGCCGGCGTTCTCAGCAGCCGATATGAAGAGGATCATCGGCCGGATGGCGTGAGCCGTTTCGGCTGAAGTCACATCCCGCCAGCGCTTCGCTGCCGGCCAAGCCGACACTGACGCGCGAGCTCGACGATCCCGCAGACAAGAGCAAGCGCCGTGGCCGGCCGAAAAAGACCGGACGGCCGGGGGCGTGATGCGCGCACGTTGACGTCTCCCGCCTGATCGAGCATCGCTGGCCCATCTCGTGCGTTGCCGGTGGGGAGTTGACTATCAAGGGCCTGTTTCACGCCTTCGATGGAAACCAGAGCGCTGCCATCGAAAGCGATCAGGCTCCAGCGCGCTTCCCCATGAAGCCGGCTGCCAGCGGCAGCCGGCGTGTCGTGATGCATCACGACATTTACCTGCTTCTTCCCGCAAGGCCGCCCAGCACGCCGCAACTTCCCAGCTTATTATTCCATTTTTGTTCTTGTTATGTACCGATTAGTTGCATACACTCTCGGCCAGTTACCAGCAGGCGTATCGGGAGGTCGGTCATGGCGACAGGAGTATTGCAATGGGGCCGGTTCGGGTGGCGCGCGGGTGCCGACGAGTTCAGCTTCGAAATCGAACCGGGTGGCATGTACGCGACGCTGCGGCCGCCACCGCCACAAGCTGCTCTCACCTTACCGGTTGTTGCCTGGGAGGGTCTGCTGGAAGCCATGAAGGTCAATCGATCGTCCCGCCAGCGCGCTCAAGGCAATCTACCACCCCGCGCGGGCGCCCGATGGTCAGAGGAAGAGACGCAGCGGCTGGCAACCTCATTTGGCGAAGGCAAATCGGTGGCGGCACTTTCGCAGATCCACGCGCGCACGAGTGTCGCGATTGAAAGCCAGTTGGTGAAGCTCGGTCTCATCGCACGAGCAGAAACTTCAAGTCTTCCATCCGCTACCGGCCAGTCCCAATCGCGCCAGCCCGATCCGCCGCAGCCGCTGCAATCGGAAAATCCGGCAGAACACCTGCGGCACTGGTCGTGAAGTGATGCGGCCCTCGCCGTGAGAGGCTGGCGTGCGTCAATGGACATGACAGGCGTGCGTATCAGTCGCCGACGCAGCCTTTGTCCTTCTCTACCGCCTGCACCACCTCGACGTTTTTGCGCTGGTAGTCGTTGAGGGGCACGAGGCGGATGTCGTCGAACTTGCAGTCCTTGCCGACGAACCACTTGCGCGCCTTGTCGGAGTGGAAACAGTAGCCCTGCTCATGAAAAACCGAGTTGCGCAGGATCCACAGCTGCTCGCAGGAGTGGCCCTTGAGATCGGCGGGTTTAATATCGACGTTATCGAGGCAATCAATCAAATGACAGCCGGCGCGTGCCGGTTGCGTACTAATCGAGTGCAAGGCGGCAATGATCAGGGCGAGGGTGAAATAGCGCAGCGGCACGGCATACCTCATTCTTGGCGGATCGCAGGCGCAGGGCATCGTTGCGGGAGCCTCGACAGCCACGCGGCGGCACGACAGCACGGAACACTCCATCGCCGGCTGCGGCGGCTGCAGGCAGTTTCGCCTGCGCGCCGCATGTCAATCGACGTCGGATCCACACTGCTCAACCGACCCTGAACGGATACTGAGCGCACCCTTCATAAACTCTTAATGTTGGTGCACTGCGGCCGATGGCGATATGACGCTGTTGCCGCCGGGCCGCATGCCGGGTCGCATGCAGTGCCGCTCCGTCATGGTTCCCGCACATGGCTCCCGCTCCGGTTGCCAGCGAAGGGTCCTCGCGCGATCATCCGCCGTCCCTGGCAAACCCGTTGCCTCAAGCCCGCCCCGATAAGGTCATTCGTCCGGCAAAAACCGATGTACAAGCTGATCCTCGCACTCGGTACGACACAAACGCTGGGCTGGGCCTCGGGCTATTACATCCCGGCCATCATCGCCGAGCCGGCTGCCCGCGATCTCGCCATCTCGCCCAACATATTCTTTGTCGCGTTCTCGATTTCGCTGTTGATCTCGGCACTACTCGGGCCTCGCGTCGGACACACCATCGACATGATCGGCGGGCGCGGCGTGCTGGCGGTTTCCAACCTGGTGTTCGCCGCTGGACTTGCCTTGCTTGGACATGCGCACTCGACTGCTGCTTTGCTCGCCGCATGGGCCATCATCGGCGTGGCCATGGGCCTCGGCCTCTACGACGCAGCCTTTGCAGCACTCGGCCGCATCTATGGCGCCGAGGCGCGCGCACCCATCACAGGCATCACGTTGATGGCAGGCTTTGCCAGCACGATCGGCTGGCCGTTGACCGCCTGGGGTGTCGCCGAGGTCGGCTGGCGCGACACCTGTTTGATGTGGGCCGCAGCACATATTCTGATCGGCCTGCCGCTCAACCTGCTGATGGTGCCGAAAGTGGCACGCAAACCGCCGATCGCGACGGCCTCTCTTGTCGCCGCAGACGCTGCCAGCGCGCCGGCCGGCGTCGTCATGGATCGCGCCATGTGGCTGCTGGCGTTCGCCTTTGCCAGTGCGTGGGTGGTGACGGCCGCGATGGCCACGCACATGCCGCGGCTGCTGCAGTCTGCAGGCGCCGGGTATGCCGAAGCGATATTTGCCGCCTCCCTTCTCGGCCCGGCGCAAGTGGCCGCACGGTTTGCGGAGCTGTCACTGGGCCGTTACGTGCATCCGCTTGCCTCGGCGAGGTTGGCCGCGTTCGGCCATCCGCTCGGCGCCGCCCTGCTGTTGCTGCTCGGCGCTAAACTCGCGATTCCATTTTCTCTGCTGCACGGCGCCGGCAATGGCGTGCTGACGATTGCCCGCGGAACGGTGCCGCTGGCGGTATTCGGCCCGGAGGGCTTTGGCTATCGCATCGGCCTGCTCGGGGCTCCCTCGCGCATCGCTCAGGCGTTTGCGCCGGCGCTGTTTGGACTGCTGATCGACTGGATCGGGCTGGCGACGTTGCTCGTCACATCGGCGCTCAGCCTTGCCGCGCTTGCCGCGCTCATGCTGGTCCCGCATCATATCACCCCGCGACCACCACCGGTCGGGTAGCCCGGCGCGCCTCTGTCCGATGGAGTGCAGGCGCTGCTTTATGCTATCGATGACGGGCAGCTGTGGCCCGGCGCAGCACGGCAAAGCCAGGTCGGCGCCAGCACTGATGCGCTGGTACAGATGCAAGGAGCCCGCGATGAGCAAGGACGAGACCGGCGCCACGCGGCTGCGCCCGTGCTTCTGGTGGGCAGCATTGATGACGATCGCCTGGGCGCTGGCGATCGGTGTGCGCGCCTACGCCAACATGCCCCACATTTCGCTCGACATGGCAGCAACCGATCCGGCCACCGTGAAGGCGTTCGAGGCTGCTGTGCGCAATCATCTCGTATCCCACGCTTTGATCGCGCTGGCGCCGTTGCTGATCCTGCTGCCGATTGCCGCCCGCACCTGCCGCACCAAAGCTTGACCGATCATCTCGCTGTGTCGCGGGGCTAGCACGCGCGATCAGACGGTCGGCGATGCCGCGGCAGGCCGGCAGTTTGGGAAGGGCAGCCCCACGCTACGAACTGGCCGTAGCATCGTGACAGCATTGCCATGAAGCGTTGCAAGAGCCATCAAGTTGCTGGCTCAATTCGTGTTTTTCCTCGCCTGCGCGCCATTTCGCCACTCCCCACGCAGATTGTGCAGGTGTGGCACGCCGCATCTCGCAATTTTGCCCGACAACGGGAATAATGCCGGTCGATACATTGCACGACAACTGGCACACGACATTCGGGAGGCTGCTGTCCATGTCCTTGGTTCGCAAAGCCGGGGCGATCATCGCCACCGCTACGGCGGTTAGCGCACTCGCCAGCGGAGCCGCCAGCGCGCAAAGCCCGTTCGCCACGCTTGCAGGCACCTGGTCGGGCGCCGGCCAGATCAAGCTCGAAGGCGGCAAGTCCGAGCAGATCCGCTGCAAAGCCTATTACACCACCAACTCGGGTGGCGCCGGGCTCGGCATGGCCATCCGCTGCGCCAGCGCCTCCAACAAGATCGAGATGCGCGCCAATCTGACTTATACGAACGGCGCTGTTTCCGGCAGCTGGGAGGAGCGCACGTTCAATGCCGCCGGACAAGTCTCGGGCAAGGCGACCCCCGACAAGATCAGCCTGGCCATCGATGGCGGCGGCCTGAACGGCTCGATGTCGGTGCGGCTGGGCGGCGCCTCGCAATCCGTTTCCATCTCGACCACCGGCTCGACATTCCGCGGCCTCGATCTGTCGCTGTCGCGCGGTTGAGATTGGAGCGGCGATGGCGGCAACGTTTTCTCGCCGCGCTCCATTGCGGCGTCGACGCCCATATGCCACGGCAGAGCAATCGATGCGCTGACGCCACAAGTCTTGAAGAATTTCGTGTCGTTGGCTCCGGCGGCAGCGCCGTTGCTGGATGCATCGGTTATGGATGGAACAACATTGGCTGCTTCGCTCGGGGCAACGGCGGATGGCCGTTACGCGGCGTCGACGCCATATGCCGGGCGAGGCGAAACGGGAATCATCGGGAGACCATGAGATCATGATGCAGCGCGCGCACTTTTGTTCCGCCCTGCTTGCCGTTGCGGCGATAGCCACGGCGGTCGCCCCAGCTGAAGCTGGCCGCATCTTCAAACGCAGCGTCGGCGACAACGGTTTGGAACGCGGCTATGTCGTTGCCCATTCGCGTTATGGCAACGGATCGATCTCCGGCCCCGTGCGCATGACCGACGTCGGCCCGCAAGTGCGCCTGCCAGGCGGCACATGGGAATACTGCCGCCGTTCGTGCTCGGAGACGCTGCGCGTCGAGACCGTCGACATCTGGGAAGGCCGCAGCGACGGCGCATCGGGCTTGGCCCAGGAATGCGGCATCTTCGGCTGCCTCGACATCAAGTTCGGCTGGTAGCCACGCCTGTCCGGTTGCAGTTTCAGCTCTCAGCACGTAGCCGCGGAAACAGCCGAGCAATTCCGGTCCGACAGACGCGCCGGTCTGAGTTCCCCTTGTAACTCTCATTTCGTGTCGTCTGATAGCTTGGACGGTGCGGTGACGGGCGGGCGTCCGATCGACCCTGGGTCTGCCAAGACCGTGGGAGAGCCTGGTGCCCCGTCCGTCGTTCCTGTGAACCCGAACAGTCGCCGGGGCCGCGCAAAGCGAAGCCCGATTGTTTTGAGAGCGAAACGCCAGCGCGTCCATCGTGGGCGTGCATGCAGGCTCCCGATCAACGACCTGAAACGGCCGCCTTCGTTCGATGCGAACCCGCCAAAATTGACCTGCTGGAGTTCCGATCCGATTGCTTCGGAACTGAGTTCGAGCTTCTTGTGTTTGTCGCATTTTCTACGACGAACCAGCGCGCACTCCGTCGAAAATGCTCTATCCTTGCAGGTACGGATTTGTGCGCTTTTCCAGCGCAAACGTGCTGCCCGGTCCGTGCCCGCAGATGAAGGCCCAGCCGTCGCCCAATGGCAGCAGCTTGGTCTTGATCGCGTGAAGCAGCGCGGCATGGTCGCCATAGGGAAAATCGGTGCGCCCGATCGAACCTCGAAACAGCACATCGCCAACGACCGCAAATTTCTGAGCCGCATTGAGCAGCACCACCGAGCCGGGTGAGTGGCCCGGACAGTGGCGGATGCCGAAGGCGAAGCGTCCGATCGTCACCTGATCGCCTTCGTCGAGCCAACGGTCGGGCGTCACGTTGCGGGCGTCAAAGCCATACGCGATGCCCTGCTTTTCGAGATTGTCGAGCAGGAACTTGTCGGCGATGTGCGGGCCTTCGATTTCAACCTTGAGCTTGTCGCGCAGCACGGCCGCACCGCCGGCATGATCGATATGGCCGTGCGTGAGGATGATCTTCTCAGGCGTGAACTTGACCTGCGCCAAAGCGGCCTCGATGCGGTCGAGATCGCCGCCGGGATCGATGACGGCCCCCTTCTTGGTCTCGTCGTCCCAGATCAGCGAGCAATTCTGCTGGAACGGCGTCACCTGGATGATGGCAGCCTTGAGCCCCTCGGGCGGCTTGGAAGTTGCGGACATGATCGGCGTCTCGTCGGCTGTTGGTCTGGCTCACAAGCCTCAATCCTGGACATCGTGAGCGCGCGTATTGCGCTGTCACATAGCGGAATTTTCCAGACCGGGCCAACCTACCGGGTAAACGCGTGAACCGCCGCGGCAAACATCCCCACGAACTCCACGAACAGAGGGCTTGGACGACATCAGTGCGAACATTGTGGATTGAGGCTGCAGATGCTATATAAGGTGTCTGAATGACGACTCATTGTCGCAAGATTTCGGGTGTAATAGATGAAGCCTGTTCGTCCGCTGATCTGATCTGCTGATCCGAATACTTGCCGACTCAGCCACGGCTGGCTGACGTGGAAGAGCGCTCTTGAGCGTGGCCGTGACAACTTCCTCAACCAACAGGATCGAGCTGGCGATACAGGCCGGCGTTGTTGGCTTGGTGACCCTTCCAATTATCGTCGTGCTGATCGTCGCCTTCGCCGGGGAGGCGGGCCAGGGCCTTCTCGCCTTCAGTTGGCTTCTCTTTACTCTCTGGGTGATTGGGTTCCTGACCTTCCAGCTCTTGCGTAATCGCTCCAAGTCACTTTGGTTTCTGCTTGAAGGACCGTTCTTCGCCTTCACCGCCAAAGTCGCACTGATCTTCATTTTTTGCGCCATTATCGCCCTGACCATACAATCAAATGGCGCGTCGAAAGTCGATGGCGTTATGCCTTATGTCGCGCTTCTTACTGGAGCGCTGGCAACGGTGGGCTGGAACTACACCGCATACGAAAACCGCCGCGCCGAGATCCGCAAGTTTACGGTCGAGACACTGGAAAAGGTGATCGAGGACGTCAATCACAAGCGGCTGATCACGGAGACCTGGATCGCCTGCCGCAACCCGGGTCCGATTGGCGACAACGATCTCTTTGAGCAATACCAGACGCTGCATCAGAGCCCCTGGTACCGTGCGTGCGTCAATTACTTCATGAGCGGCAAAGAGCCCGAAACCGACCGCCGTGGTGTTGCAGCGTTCGAAGCCGCGCGTCGCACCTATGCGCTCGGAACATACTGTGACCATATGGAATGGATGGCACTACTCATCCGCCAGCGCCGCATCGACGAGGTGGTGGCTCGCGAGATGCTGGGCGATACCGTCTTGATCGTCACCAGCAAACTTTCGGGCTTCATGGCCGAAGCCGAAGCAGCCCATCCCGATTACTACGAACACGTCAGGTGGCTGGCGGCACGGTGGACGCTAGGCGCACAGATCGGCGCCAATCGCGCCAACGATTGATTTCGGCACCGCCGCCGAAAGCGACTTGCCTGCATCGCGTCGGACCATCATCGACAAAAAAGGGGGGCGCGAGGCCCCCCAATTCTTGTCGAGCAGCAGTAGCGCAGGCCACTCTCAGGCGGCCACCGTGTCGTCGCCGGGATCGCGCAGCACATAGCCGCGGCCCCACACCGTC
>CAZLHQ010000137.1:0-8876 GCA_964559355.1 uncultured Hyphomicrobiaceae bacterium | reverse complement strand
GTCAAGATCATCGGCGAATGATCCTGCCAGCGCGAACCGCCATGTCGTGCCGTTATCGCATGCCGCGATCGCCGCTCTTGCCTGCAACCTATTCCTCAGCGGGCGCCTTGACAGGAAGCGCGAACGAGAGCGGCAGCTCTGTCGTGTATTTGATCTGCTCCATCGCAAAGGCAGACGACACCTTGGCGATCTCGATACGCGCGATCAGCTTCTTGTAGAGCGCGTCATAGGCAGCAATGTCGGGCACCACCACGCGCAGCAGATAATCGATGTCGCCCGACATGCGGTAGAATTCTACCACTTCGGGAAAATCGACGACGGCGTTGTGGAATTTTTCCAGCCAGCCGAGCGAGTGCTGGTCGGTCTTGATCGACATGAAGACCGTGACCCCGGCGTTGACCTTGACGGGATCGAGCACGGCGACACGGCGCTGAATGACGCCGGCTTCCTCGAGCTTTTGCATGCGCCGCCAGCACGGCGTGGTCGACAGGCCAACCTCCTTGCCGATCTCCGCGACCGGGCGCGTGCAGTCCTGCTGCAGAAGTTTCAGGATCTTGATGTCCATTTCATCGAGCATTGCGTCGCTCCGCAAGAATTACGTTCCCGTGACAAGGAGTGTGTAGGTGAAATTTTTCCTATTGTCCACATGACTCGCGACTGTTTGGTATTTTTTTTCATTTTGACGATCCAGCGGCCTTGGATTTTCGTTCTCCCGCAGGCATATTCGGTACATCAAATCCTGCAGGCGACAAACCTCCAGGCGCACTAACGCAAGGTGAATGCCCCATGCCTGAGATCATCTACATCACGCCAAATTTCGCCATCTCGGGCGCGCTCGAGGCTGCCGACTTTGCTGGAGTGGCCGCCCTCGGGTTCAAAGCGATCCTCAACAACCGCCCCGATGGCGAGGAGGAAGGGCAGTTGTCGAGTGCTTCGGAAGCGGAGCACGTCTGGCAGGCAGGGCTGCGCTATCGCTTCCTGCCGCTCGACAAGCACGAGCTGTTCACCGATCCCGTCGTCGAGGCGACACAAGCCGCCATCCGCGAACTGCAGGGACCGGTTCTCGCCCACTGCAAGTCCGGCCTGCGCTCCGCAATCGTTTGGGCGGCAGCTGCCGCCCGCCAGCAGAAAGTGGACGACGTTCTGGCCTCGCTCGGCAAGGCCGGCCTCGATCTCGATTTCCTGCGCGATGAGCTCGATGCCCAGGCCGACCGCCAACACTGGATGCCCACGCATCATGCCAGCGAGCATTCGGCACCGGTGGTCGCAACCATTGCCGCTGCCTGATCTGCTGAACGGATTCGATTTCCGGTCTTCCAGTTATGGATCCGTAACGAGACGGGCCACCTCCTGACGCAATCGCGGCAGCAGCTCCTCGGCAAACCACGGGTTGGCCTTCAGCCACGCATTGTTGCGCCAGGAGGGATGCGGCAACGGCACCAGGCGCGGCGGCTCGCCACGAGCCCACAAGCACTCCCAATTGGCAACCGTCGCCGTCATCGTTCCAACGCGCGACTGCGACAGATGCCAGCGATGCGCGTATTGGCCCACGAGGAGAATCATCTCGATGTTGGGCAATGCCGCCAATATCTTCTCGCGCCACAATGGGGCGCATTCCCGTCGCGGTGGCAAGTCGGCGCCTTTGACGTCAAGGCCTGGAAAGCACAGTCCCATCGGCACGATAGCGACACGGCGGGGATCGTAGAAAACATCCTCGCCGATGCCGAGCCAGTCACGCAACCGCGCACCTGACGGATCGGTGAAAGGGCGGCCGGAGGCATGTACGCGCGTGCCGGGCGCCTGCCCCGATATCAGCAGCCGGGCGCGAACATCGACCTGCAACACGGGGCGAGGCTCGTGCGGCAGCGGCGCGCCTTCGGACTGCTCCAGGCAATGACGGCACGCACGCACCTCGCCAACCAGCCGCCTCAGCGCCTCCCGCTGCCCGGTTCCGCGGCGCACTGCCAGCGCCATTCGACGCACTCCCTCGAACTTTCACCGCTGGGGTGATCAGAACGCAACCACCAGCCCATCGTGGCCAACGACCACACGATAACTTTCGATTTCGCCGGCGTGACGCAGCATGCCTGTGCTCATATGGGTCAGCATGATGCGCTGCGCCGTGAGTCGCTCCAGGTTTTCCTGGATGACGCTCCACGTCATGTGATAGCGCGCAGGCTCCTGATATCCGTAGCACTCGGAGATATAGAGATCCGCCGCCGCCGCCACTTCGACCAGATCGTCGACCCATTCGGTATCTCCCGAAAAGCCGATGATGCGTCCCGCACAGGCAAATCGCAGCGCGTAGGACGGTGCGCCCGAAGGGTGACGCACGGCAAAGGCCGTCACCTCGACGTCGCCAACCTTCAACGGCTCGCGCTCGCCCAACTCGTACCAGGTGAGCGGGTAACGCGGCGTGCGTGAGGTGGAACCCGCAAACAGCGCCTCGGCCGCCAGCTTGTAGCGCTGCTCGAGGCCGGGCGGCCCGACGATGGCCAACGGCCGGTTGCGATGGGACACATGCTCGGCATGCAACAGCCACCAGACGAGACCGGCGAAATGGTCGCCATGCAGGTGGGAGATGAAGATCGTGTCGACCCGGTCGGGGTCGAGTCCCATCCCGTTAAACCCGATCAGCGCCGTCGCCCCGCAATCGATCAGGAATTCGGATTGCCCGGTGGCAACATGAAAACAGGTCTGCAGGCGCCCGCCCGAACCAAAGGCGTCGCCTGAGCCGATGACGGTCAGCTTCATTACCCTTCTCCGTGGTCCTCTCCCAGACCGTCTCGCATACTCGTTCCCTAGCGCATTGGCTGTTACCTGGGGAACAGATGGTCCCACCACCTCCGTGCGCCCTTCGCCCCGTCATCGGTGCGAGATTGATCGCCGGAAAGCCCATCAGGCCAACGCACTAGGCCGTGCAGCGACATCCTCGTGCCACCGCCTCACATTGTCGAGGCCCGCCGGCAGCACCAGTTTTGCCGGCTTCATGAAATCGACAGCGACCAGCAGCGTGATGTCGGCAATCGAATAGTCCGGCCCGGCCAGAAAGCGGCTCTGCCCGAGTTGTGTATCGATCAATTCGAGCATTGCCAGCGCCTTCTCCTTGTTGGCCTCGCCCCAGGATGGCACCTGCGGCACTTCGAGGTGGGCCATCTTGGGGTGAAGGTGGCGAAATGCCTGCGCGACGTGCAGGAAAAAGCCGAGATCCAGCCGGCGCTGCCACATCTCAACCGTCGCCCGGGCCACCGGTCCGACGCCGAACAAGGGCGGCTCGGGTTGCAGCTCCTCGAAATAGCGGCAGATGGCCACCGATTCCGAAATCGCCGTGCCATCGTCGAGGATCAGAACCGGCACGCGCTGCAACGGATTGATGGCTGTGAACGACGCCGACTTGAGATCGCCCACCATCATATCGAGCTGCTCGTAGGCAACCGAAATGCCCTTCTCGGCCAGAAAGATACGAACCCGGCGCGGATTGGGAGCCGAACGTGTCTCGATAATTCTCATGACCCCTCGCGACATCCCGAATCAACGTCGTGTTGCGTGCGCACCTATTGGCCAATGCCGCGCTGATGGCGCCAGTCGCGCGGCATCTGAAACTGAGACGACCAGATGCCAATGCCCTTCGACTTCGCCTCGCGTTCCTCGGCGCGAAAGCCGCCATAGGATACCGCAAAGCCGTTCGCCACCATCGCCGCGTTGAGCCCGCGACCACCCGCCTCGCAATAGCCCAGGTAGCGATCATGCTTGTCGCGCTCGACGCTGCGGCATGTCACCTTCTGACCGCCAATCAAACGCTGCAACGCCCGCCGGGCCTCCTCGCCGCAGTCCCACTCACGTCCGTCGCGCGTGCACGTCTGCTGTCCCTCCGGCGCATCGATATCCTTCAAGCGGACCTCGCCGCCACCGACCGTGAGGCTGTCGCCATCGATAACCTGCGCCATGCCCACAAGCTCACCTGCCGCGCCGCTGCCGCCCTTCTCGTGAGGTGCGGGAAGGCGGCTGTCGAAACGACCAAACACGATCAGCAACACGACAAGCACGGCGATGAGCGGCCATCGCGCCCAAGGATAGCGCCGCACCAATCGCTCCAGTTGCTGCTGCACCAGATTGCGGATTGCCAAGCAAAATAAACCCTAATTTAGCGAATAAGACGGACATTAACCCAGATTTCCAAGGTGGCAGCCGATTGCCACCGAGCGTGCGTTGTTCGAAGGCAGCCTTAAACGCCGGACCCTGGCCTTGGCAAGCCAGCGGTTTATGGCAAGACGACGAAGCGGATGGACGAAGCGGAGACGACAGCCCTATCCGACCGACCCGTACCGCGGCGCGATGTGCGCCAGCGGGCCGCCGAGGAATTGCGCGAAACGCGAGAGAAGCTTGCACGCGGCTCGGTCATCAGGCCCGAGTTCGAATACGAGATGCTCTCGATCTTCGTGCGCAACGAGCTGTCGGCCGCCTTCACCATCACCGGACTTTCGGCGATCTTCTCGCTGGCCTCGATGTTCTGGGCGCCGGTGCCGCAGGCCATTTTGTGGCTGCTGATCGTGATCGGCTCCAAGGTCTTCCAGCTCGAGCTGTGCCGGCGCTTTCAGAATACGCCGCGCGAAGAGTTGAACCTCGCAATATGGCGCCGCCGCCTGATCACCTCCGAACTCGTCAGCGGACTTGCCTGGGCGGGATTTGCGCTGATCGGCGTTGGCGCGCAGAACGATGCCGTGCAAAAGCTGCTGTTCTCCTCGCACGTCTTCCTGTTTGCCGCGCTGATCGTCGTGCTCGCCATCCGCATGACGTTCGCATCGACCGCCATTGCCATCCTCTACGCCGGCACCATTCCGATGACGCTGGCCGTCGTCGCTCGCCTACTGGCCCTCAACGACCCATTCTACATCGCGCTGGCGCTGATGGCGGTTGGCGTCCACATCTACTTCATCTTCCTCGCCAAGGGGCTCAATTCGACAGCGCTCGCCATGCTCGAGTTCCGCTCGCAGAAGGATGCGCTGATTGCCGAGCTGGAAGAGGAGAAATCTTTCTCCGACGAAGCCCGCCGCCGCGCCGAAGCCGCCAACAAGGCGAAATCGCGGTTCCTCGCCACCATGAGCCACGAGCTGCGCACGCCGCTCAACGCCATCATGGGCTTTTCGGAGGTGATGAAGGCCGAGATCCTTGGCCCGATGCAGAACGACACCTACCGCGATTATGCCGGCAACATCCACGACAGCGGCCGCCACCTGCTCAACCTCATCAACGAGATCCTCGACCTGTCGCGCATCGAGGCCGGCCGCTACGAGCTGCACGAGGAGCCATTGCGGTTGGTCGATGTCGCGGAAGATTGCTACCGGTTGCTGAAACTGCGCGCGGAAAGCAAAGGCCTGCAGATCATCGAGGACTTCGACGATGCACTGCCGCAGGTCTGGGCCGACCAGCGCGCCATTCGCCAGATCTGTCTCAACCTGCTGTCGAACGCGCTCAAATTCACGCCCAAGGGTGGCCGCATCACGTTACGCGTGGGCGCCACCAACGATGGCGGCCAGTTGATCGCGGTGCGAGACACCGGTCCCGGCATTCCCGAGGACGAGATCCCAAAGGTGATGCAGGCCTTCGGCCAGGGCTCGCTCGCTCACCAGACGGCAGAGGGCGGGACGGGACTTGGGTTGCCCATCGTCAAGAACCTGATCGAGTTGCACGGCGGCTCCTTCGAATTGCGATCTGAGTTGCGCAAGGGCACGGAGGCGATTGTGCGGGTGCCGCCCAAGCGCGTGCTCGAAAACCTGCCGCCGTTGCAGCCGCTCGGGCTCGAACGCCATCGCCGCAGCGTTAGCGACGCACGGCCGCAGCCAGCACATCACGCCGCGCCCACCGCTTCCCCGCGCTCGCCACGCCTCGTTACGCCTGCAGGACGTGCGCCGCAGCGCTCGATGCGCACGCCGGCCAACGTCTGACACAACGCCTGGTGTAACGCTCGCCATCGTAATCCCGGCGCTGCTGGTGTTTCGAACTCAATAGATCACAGAGCACGACCAATCGTTGCGCCGCGCCGCGCCTACGCCTACATGCTTCACGCAGGCGGCCAGCAGGCTGGCGTTTCACCGGCATGACCGGCTGCCTCAGGGGACGCACAATTCTGCGTCAATGTTGATTGGAGCCGTGATGGAAAGCCCGTGCGTCGATGTCTGCACCATGCATCCCGAAGCGGGATTGTGCGAAGGCTGCGGGCGAACCATCGCGGAAATCGCCGCGTGGTCGACGATGAGCGACGACCAACGCAGGCACATCATGACGACACTGCCGGAGCGGATGCGCCGAGCCGGTCTCAACCAACGGCAAACGAGGTAGCGCCATGTTGTTCTGGCTCGTTTTCCTGCTGATCGCACTCGTCTCCGCGTTCTTCGCCTTCTCCTCCCATCCCGATCTTGCCGCCTCGCTCCTCAACGTCGAGACAGGGGCGTTGATCGCGGCGCTGGCGGTGGCGATCTACGTCGCCATCATCTTGACGACGCATGGCGGCCGCTTCTGGCAGTTGCTGCGCCACCTGGCGGTTTGGGGCGGCGCCATGCTGGCGCTGGTCGTCGCCTACACCTATCGCGACGAGGTATCGATGATCGCGCACCGCGTCGTTGGCGACCTGATGCCGCCGGGAGCCGGCATGACGGTCGAGACCGCCGTCCCCGGCGAGCGCGCTGTCCGTATTCGTAAGCGGCGCGACGGACACTTCACCGCCACCGTCTCAGTGAACGGCACCAGCATGTCGATGCTGGTCGATACCGGAGCTTCGACCGTGGTTTTGAAGCCGGCTGACGCCGTCAAGGCCGGCATCGACCTCAAGTCGCTGGACTATTCGGTTGCCGTCAGCACCGCCAACGGCACGGCGTATGCCGCCTCGATGCGGTTGCGCTCCATCGCCATCGGCCCAATCGTCGTCAAGGACGTCGATGCGTTAATCGCAAAACCAGGAAGTCTTAACGAAAGCCTGCTTGGTATGAGTTTCTTAAGACGATTGCGCTCTTTTGATTTCTCGGGAGAGTTTCTGACGCTCCGAGGCTGACGGCGCAAACGTGGGCCCGGCCCTCCGTCGAGACGCCCCGTTACTGCGTGGAGTGGCCGGGAGGCGCCGATGTCGTCTGGACTGCAGGGTGTGATCCGCGATGCCTTGGGCTGGATCGCCAGCGCGCTGGTGTTAGCGGTCGTCGCCACCAACTTCGACGAGATCCGCGCCTTCAACAACCAACTTCTCGGAATTGCTCCCCCCAACACTCAAAGTGACGCGGCAAACCCCCGCGGCGCGGCGGTATTTGCAACCACCAGAGCCGAACCGTCTGATCGGCAAACCACGCGCAAGAATGGCAGCGTCGAGCTGCTCGCTTCCGGCAATGGCCATTTCGAGGCCGAAGCCGATATCAATGGACGCAGCATTCCTCTGCTGGTCGATACCGGCGCTTCGATGGTGGTGCTGACCTACGAGGACGCGAACCGGGCCGGCGTGTTCGTCTCCGACAATGATTTCACCGCCCAGTCACGCACCGCCAACGGCATTGCCCGCAACGCCGTTGTCACGCTGCACGAGGTTTGCGTGGAAAGCGTGTGCGTGCGCAACGTCAAGGCGATGGTCGCCGAACCGGGACGGCTGCACGTCTCGCTGCTCGGCATGACCTACCTGGGGCGGCTGGCGCGCATCGACATGCAGCCAGGTCGCCTGGTGCTCGAAGACTGATTGAGCCCAGCGCCGTAAAGCCTTTCAGTAAAAACTGTTTCTGATGTCGATCGGAAGCCTTGGTGCGTGCTGTGGCGCACCATGCCGCCGGCGCCGGCGACATGACGGTTGGCGCACGCAGCCGCTTCCGATAGGTTCCGCCGCGAACGATCGAGAAGGATTGCCACGATGCTGCCCAAGCCCCGCGCCGACCTCAAGCCCAACACCGCCGAATTCGAGCGTTTTCCGCTGGTCAAGCCGACCGGCTTTCGTGAGTACGACGCGCGCTGGCTGTTTCCTGAGGAAATCAACCTCATGGGCCTCAATGCGGTGGGCCTTGGCATGGCCAAGCTGTTCACCGAACGCGGCGTGCCGCGCCGCATCGTCGTCGGCCACGACTATCGCTGGTACTCGGCAGCCGTAAAGCAGGCGCTGATGACGGGTCTGCTCGCGGGCGGCTGCGAGGTGCACGATATCGGCCTCGCATTGTCGCCGATGGCCTACTACGCCCAGTTCGCGCTCGACGTCGAAGGCGTCGCCATGGTCACGGCAAGCCACAACGACAACGGCTGGACCGGCATCAAAATGGGGCTCGACCGGCCGCTGACGTTCGGACCGGAGGAAATGAGCCGGCTGAAAGAGATCGTCCTGTCGGGCGATTACGAGACGCGGGTCGGCGGCCGCTACATCTTCGTGCCCGACATGGCCGAGCGCTACATCGCCAACCTGACCGACCGGCCGAAGTTCACCCGCCGCCTGAAGGTCATTGCAGCCTGCGGCAACGGCACGGCCGGAGCCTTCGCGCCGCGCGTGCTGGAGGCCCTGGGCTGCGAGGTGGTGCCGCTCGACGCCACGCTCGATCATTCCTTCCCGCGCTACAATCCAAACCCCGAAGACCTCAAGATGCTGCACGCCATCGCTGATGCCGTGCGCGAGCACAAGGCCGACGTCGGGCTCGGCTTCGACGGCGACGGCGACCGCTGCGGCGTCGTCGATAACGAGGGCGACGAGATCTTCGCCGACAAGGTGGGCGTGATGCTGGCCCGCGACATTTCCAGCCTGCACAAGGGCGCCAAATTCGTTGCCGACGTGAAGTCGACGGGCCTGTTCATGACCGATCCGGTTCTCAACGCCAATGGCGCCAAGACCACCTATTGGAAGACCGGGCACTCCTACATCAAGC
>CAZLHQ010000136.1:0-8952 GCA_964559355.1 uncultured Hyphomicrobiaceae bacterium | reverse complement strand
TCGACGGCATCACCAACAAGATCCATCCGGGCGACCCGATGGACAAGAACCTCTATGACCTGCCGCCCGCCGAGCTCGCACAGATCCCGACGGTCGCCGGTTCGCTGCGCGAAGCGCTGAAGTGCCTCGATGAGGACCGCGCCTTCCTGAAGAAGGGCGGCGTGATGTCGGATGACATGATCGACGCCTACATCGAGCTGCGCATGGAAGAGAACATGAAGTACGAAATGACCCCGCACCCGGTCGAGTACGACATGTACTACTCGGTGTAAGGCAAGCGCACGCGCGCACGACATGGATTGCCGCCGCTCCGGAAACGACGGCACGCAAGATAAAGGCCCGGCAGCACGCTGCCGGGCTTTCTGCTTTCAGGGCCGGTCGTGTGACCCATAACAATCCTCCGCCCACTCAACAGCGACAAACATATTTACTAAATTTTCACAACTGCGCGCCTTAATCACACGGCTGAATTTCTTTCCCTAAGTCGGATCAGAACCGTATGGCTGAGAGCAGAAATCCCACGGTGCTCATCTTGGTAGGCATGGGCATTGTTGGCGGATTTGAATTGCTCGCTCTGACCAGTGGGACACTGTACATTTCTGCGTATGCGCTCACCCTTGGTTTTTTCGACACCGCAGCTTTCGATCTGCTGGGCGATTTAGTCTACGCTCTCGACCGCGCGCCTTGGTCTAATATCCTGGGATATTTGGTTGGATTGGGCATTGCTGTAACGTCCTGCATTGCGGTTGTGTATCGCCTGTTGTCCTTCACGTAATGCTACCGCTCTTGACCCCAAGCGGACCTTTGGCGACCTCCCGCCCTCCCGCGTCACAACAAGATCAGCTGGCTGGTCCCGAAGCCTTGCGCATAGTCGATGATGGAGATCGCAACCGGCACCACCTCGCAAACGCTGAGACTTGCGGGATCCTCCGGCACGAAGCGGCGAGACTGGGGCAGTTCGCTGAAAAGCCGCTGCGCGAGTGAGGCGGCCTTCGCCCGATCCTTGATGCGTTGTGCGTGCCCCGAAATCGACAGCCCCCTCAGCCGATAGAAATTTTTCGTCTCAGTGGCGATGGCGAGCGAGACTTTCGGGTTGAGCGCGATGTTGCCCGCCTTCTGCGAGCTGGCATCACAGGCGAAGTAGACCGTCAGGTCATCATTGATGTAGTTGACCCACGTCGTCTGGGGGAAACCGTCATGGCGCAGCGTGGCAAGCGCCATCAAGTGCTCGCTCGAGAGGATTTCAATCGCCTTTTCCTTCAGCAGGTCCTGTGAGGCATCGTCCATGAGATCACCTGTTTTCAATCATACGCGAACATAGGGCACGGTGCATCGACGCGACCTCTGCTGACGCCAATCACTTGCACAACCTAGACAAACTTTACGCTCAAAAGCACGTTCAGGCGAGGCATGCACTCGGGAGCGGTTTCAACTTTTGCGGAATCGCATTGAAAGCGGCGGTCTGCTCCAAGCCTGCGATCGAGCGTCTGATTCACGCCCTCGATGGAAACGTATACGTTTCCATCTCGGACGATCAGCGGATCAGCGGGAGGCGCGGTTGCACGCCTCCCTTTTGTCTTGGACGACATCATCAAATCGCTCCCTCCGACCGCGCCCGCACTTCGGCGAGTGTCGTGCGGTGGAGCATTTCGCCGTCGCGCCATACCGGCTTCAAAAGGTTCTCGCGGTGGCCAAGATCGTCGCGACGGCACCAGCGATAGCTTCCACCCTCACGATAGACTGCAAGCCGCCCCGCCTTCGAAGCCTTGCTCCGATCTGTCGCCGGTGATTTGGCAAGATCGTGCCAGCGGCCTTCGGCATCCTGGCGCGCATTGGCCTTCATCGCAAATCGCAGCGTGTCGCGATTGACCTTCTGCAAGAGCGCGCCTCCCATGCCGAAGGCGATGTTCTCGGCCGACCAGCCTTTGGCGAGCAGCCGCTCGAGAATGACGCGGATGCTGACCGGATTAACACCATCGCCCTGGATCACGCGCACGTCCTTGGCCAGCACCTTGTAGCCTTTGGCGTTCGTGGTGAAGCCATAGGCGGCGCCCAGCGCCTCGATCACATCAATAGGCACCACGGTGGGATCGCCGCTGTCGGGCCGCACGACCACGGTTCCGCCCGTGGCGCGCACCTCCTCACGCAGCGATCTTCCCCAGTGCTGCTCCACTGCGCGATGGATATCGTAACTGTCGGAGACGACGGCGACGAGTTTGCCCGGCCCGCCGAAGCGGCGGATCATGTTGCGGAAGGCGTCGACCTCGCCCGCCTCGCCCCACGCCGTTATCGTCGAATGCTCAGCGGCGGGTATAGAATATCCGGCCATCGGCTCGTCGTAGAAGCGGCGCGCATAAAGCAAGGCCGTGAGCGTGTCGGTGCCCATGAAGTTGACCAGATGGGCGAGCCCGCCGATGCCGGCCTGCTCGCGGCTGGTGGTGCCACGCGCGCCGAAGTCGTGCAGGCGAAACGGCAGCACCGCAGATGAAACGTCGGCCTCGGCGCTCTTTTCCAGGGCCGCGCGGATCGTCTGCTTGACGCCGTGCGAGATGGTCGCAACCGTGGATGGATACCAGATCGCGCGCAGCAGCGCCGTCTCGACATAGGTGGCGATCCAGAAGAGATCGGGATCGGTGGTCCGTACCTGCACCAGCGGAATGCCAGTGGGAACGATTGTGCCCTCGGCAAGCGCCTCGATCTTCAACGGCAGCCGGCCGCCGTGACGTTTCACCACCAGCTCCCAGCCGGCGCTGTTGAAGGGTAGCCCGTGTGCGGCGGCAATCTCTTCGGCCGCTTCAATGTCGGCCGGTGTGACACGACGCGACAGATGCTCGGCCAGGAACATCTGAAGGCCGAAAAACAGCACATGATCGATCTCACCACCTGAGCGCGCCTCGACATAGGCCGACACCGCGCGCGTGCCCGGCGGATACTGGAGGAAGTGGGAGAGCTTGTAGCTGTCTGTATCGAGTATGGGATTGGACAGATCGGTCAGCCGCAGGCGGCCTTCATTCGTGTTGGTCATGGCGAGAGCTCCTCTTGCCGTTGCTTGTGACCGCCAGGCTCCCCGGCAGCCATCATCTGGTCGAACGCAAATCGCTCGACCGCTCAGATCCCGGTCATCGTGCGAAGTATGAACCAGTGATCATCCAGGAATTGGCGCGGCTCCAGATCGGCGAGCCGGTACCACGCGGCGTGCTCGGCATCGTCGCCGCCCTTCACCTTGAACAGTTTGCGGCGGCTCGGACAGCGCAGCAGGAAGGCATGCGTGATGGTGCGGCCGCGCGCGGAACGGTCGGGCGCATCGAACACGCGCGTGCTTGCATCCTCGATGAATGAGGCGAGCATGGCGGGCGGGATCGGCCCCTTGGCATCGGCGATGCTCGTCTCCTCACGCAGCTCGCGGATCGCGGCATCGCGCACCCGTTCGCCGACACCGATGAAACCTCCCGGCAGCGCCAGCAGGCCCTTGCCCGGCTGCTCGCGGCGGCGCACAAGCAGCACATGGCCAGATTGCTCGACGACGCAATCGACGGTGACGAACGTCGGCGGATAAGGGGCGACATCCCAGCTCTTGGCATAGGCTGCGAGATATTCGGCCTCGGCCACCAGCCAAGCGAATTGCGGCGTCAGGCGGAAGGCTTCGAGCAGTTCGACGACCTCGGGCGGACAGGTGTCGCGCGGCAGTATCGGCGCACGGCGGAAGTAATCGCGACGGATGTCGGTTGCGCCGAATGTGCCGTAAGGCGCCTCGATCTCCACTAGGTCCCAGTCTGGAAACGCCTGCAGATAGCTGCTCGAGGCATCCTTCAGGTGGCCTACGAGACCGATTTTGAAATCGCGCGTACCATGCAGCGCGATGCCGCCCGCGTTACCCGTCTCGATCACCGTTTGCGTCACCGCGCGCTGCACCGCCGTGATCCACGCCGTCTCATTGTAGAGGTAATCGTCGATCGATTTGACGATCAGGCGGCCCTCACCGGCTTCGCGCGGGAATACAGCGCGGATCATCGCCTCGCGCTCCTCCAGCGTGAACGGGTTCTTGACAGAGCGCGAGACGTTGGGCGAGCCGACCAGCACGATGACGTGACGCGCTCGTTCAAGCGCGGTGCGAATGACGTGACGATGGCCGAGATGGAAGGGCTGGAAGCGGCCGATGAAGGCCAAAAAATCATGGCTGGAATTGCTGGTCATGCCGAGACTCCCTCGACGGATGTGGAATGCACCGGCGAACTCCTCGCCGGCTCATCGATGAACATGAGTGCAAATGGCGGCACCGTAAAGGCATCCACTAAGAATTGATGTCTGGCGTGATTAACGCAATCTCAATGCGCGTAGCGGGCCGCACGCGTCTTGGCTCTGGCGCCTCGCTGCAGGCATACGTTGCGATCAATAGAAGATCAGCACCATGAGGCAGGCTGCTGCCATGCCGACGCGATAGAAGTTGCGCTCATTGGCGACGAGCCAGCGCGCGAAGCGGCGCGGCATGTCGAGCCAGGAAACGCGCGCCATCACAGCCATCGCAACACCTAACATCATGCCAACGAGCATCGAGGGCCAATGCAGCCGCTCCCATCCGGTGGGCGAGATGGCAGAAGCTGCATCCGCAAACGAGGGAACGGCGGAGGGTGCACCGGCGGCGAGGTGTTGAACGTCGCCACCCCACCCCAGAAACGCGGCAAAGCTCGCTGCGACCAACCCGGTGAACCAGAGCCGAGCCTTCATGGCGACCTCCCACTCGCATCACGATCGAGACGTCCGCGACCTTCCTCTACGGATGGGGCGCCAAACTGTCTACTCCAACCTCGATCCGGCGATACCATTGTCATTTCCAGTGTCGATTCCAGCCTCGATCAAATCGTGAAATTCGCTCGACGCTGACCGCAGATTGAGTCGAAATTCGCCAGCACGACACGCGCGACGCTTCGAACGCAGGCGCACGCGATGCGGCCTGTGCCGCGCGCCCCCGGCGTCGTGCCGTGCTGCGCCTCGACACAAACGCGATGCAACCGCCACTCTACCGGACGGTCCGTCAATTTCGCGTTAACCATGTCGGCATTTCCGATCGCCCATGAACGTCGTCACCACGCATCACACCGCGCGCGTTGCGCGAGACGGCCTGCTTTGGCCGTTGACAGGGCGGATAACGAGGCGCACACTTTCCCTATCCCTTCGCAAGGAGGTCTAAGAAAATGTCTCCGCCGGGTCGTTGAAAGCCATACCGTGGCAAGCTCTTCAGGAGCTGGCTGTCGTATCGGCAGAAATAGAAAATCTGGAAACTGCGCGTTGCGGTATCCGATTTCTTGAGATGTGCTTCATCTTTACTGGGTCCACGCGGTGTGAGACCTTGGTTGCTATGCGCTAAACCTGACGAAAAGGCGTGTCGCACGGGTGAAGTGTGTCAAAGAGTTTGGAGAACGCACGTTTCATAACGATAGTGATCGTCACAGGCTCGAACAGACGCAAGGGATTGCATCCGGCCAATCGTCGATATCCGAAACCGGAACAACGGGCTTAGCAAAGCAGCATGATAACCGGCTCATCCGGGCCAACCATCAAGCCGCATCAGGCCAAAGTTTCCAAATTCGGCAGACAACAGGCCAATCGCAACGGCGTCGCAAATGAGCGTACGATACGATCCGGCGAGCCCGGGGGGCCCTTCCAGGCAAGGTCCCCGCCGGGCTTTGCCTTTTGGGCTGGCTTCACTTTTGGGGTGTCTTCACCGTGGGGCTGATTTCCCGGTTGGGCCTATTCTCCGTCTGAACCGACTTTGCCATCGGACCGACTTTGCGTTCGTACCAACTTTGCCTTCGAACCTAATGGACAACCTCCTGAAAGTTCACATCTAGAGCCTGACGGTCTCAGCCTGTCGCATTTTCTGCGGCGAGCCGGCGGCCGCTTCGGCGAAAAATCCACGAGAACCAGCAGATCAGGACCAGCAATCATCGCCACATCCCGATCAATATTTTGCAACAGGTTGCGGATTACGAGCCCGGCGCAAGTCCGCCGCTGCAAAAGTCCAACGCTTCAATTGTCTGACGTTGCATGAACCCACACCTGCGCATGAACCACGTTTCACCGCACCGGCGTCTTACCTGCGCGTTCACGGCGCTTCTCGCTCACGGTCTCGCAACAACGGGCCTGCACGCCGAACAACTTGCACATCCCTGGCCACATTCGACCCCACAAAGCCGCACACTGGCCGACGCGATCTCAACACCCGAAGGCTTCACGCGCTTGCCGGCGGTGCCACAAAGTTTCGCGGGCTGGCTGCGGCGTCTGCCGATGAAACCCGCAGGCAGCGCGGTGAAGCTCTTTAACGGCGCGATCAAGCCGCGCCAGGACGTACATGCCGCCGTTATCGACATCGATACCGGCGACCGTGACCTGCAACAGTGTGCCGACGCGGTGATGCGGCTGCGCGCGGAGTGGCTGTGGAGCACCGGCGCCAACGACGCCATCGCCTTCGACTACACGGGTGGTGGGCGCGTTGCCTACACGCGATTTGCAAGCGGTGCGCGTCCCAGCGAAAGCGGCAAGAGCTGGCGACAATCTGGCAAAGCCGATTCGACCTACGCAGGCTTTCGCCGCTACATGACCAACGTTTTCATCTATGCCGGCACCTACAGCCTCGCACGCGAGTTGCGCGACGTTGCTGGCGGGGTGGAACCCGAGATCGGCGATGTCATCATCAAGGGCGGGTTTCCAGGTCACGCCGTGCTGGTTGTCGACAAGGCCGAGAACGCGGCGACCAGGCAACGCCGCTACCTGCTGGCGCAAAGCTACATGCCGGCCCAAGACATCCATATCCTGAAGAACCCGGCCGCTGCCGATGGCTCGCCTTGGTACAGCGCGCCAATCGCGTGGCCGCTCGTCACGCCGGAGTGGACGTTTCCAGAAGGCAGTCTGAAGCGCTGGCGGTGAGCGGCCGTCGCAATGGCTCAAGTGGATAATGGTTCAAGTAGATACGGAACTTGGCCCGGCAGATCGAGCGGCCGCTCGCCAAGCCAGCATCGGCTGACGCCGGCGCGCATAGCCCCAATAGGCCAACCCGCCCAAGCCCCAGAATACCGTAAGCGCGATGCTTGCAGCGACAAGCCCCGTCCACAGCGTCGGCGGCATCGGGTGATGAGGATGCACAAAGACGGCAAATAGAATCGCATACGTGCCGAGCATCGCCGCCGCCGATGCGCTCCACATCGAGACGTAGAAACTCCAACCGTGGATCTGGTAGCGCTTGGCGGCAAGCAGCATCCCTGCGAAGGGCGCTGCTGCGAGGAGGAAGGTCACAACGAAAGCAATGAACGCGCCGACCAATAGAGCGCTTACCTCCATTAGGGATGCTTCGCGATCGGTGATATTGCCTCGGCCTGCTTCGACGGGAATGTCGACGCCAAATACGGCGGCCAAGAGCACCGCCAGCGGTACGCTCGCTATCGCAACAGCAAGCAGATAGCCCGCGAGTACGTGCGGCAGCGAATAACTACCGGGCTGTGGCTCCTCATGCACCTGGGGCTCAAAATGTACATGGGGCTCCATCGATCGCATCCCTTGTCCCGTTGCAGCGCCATCACCATCACGAACGGATGACATGGCAGCTCGCTCGCAAGGTCCACGAGATCGGCGCAACGCCCCCCGATACGCTGCCCTAAACCGCCAACGTCCCGCGTTCTCCCAGGACAGGCTCCAAGTCCTTGATTGAGAGTCTGATTCACGCCCTCAATGGAAACGCACGTGTTTCCATCTCAGACGATCCGTTTCTAGGCTGCGGACTCATAAACCCTGAGCCATAGGCGTGTCGAGGCGAGCTTGATCATCGCCAGATAGTTCAAGGGATTGCGGTCGAAGCGCATGGCGATGTGCCGGAACTGCTTGAGCTTGTTGAAGCACCGCTCGATGAGATTGCGCTGTCTGTAGCGCTTTTTCGAGTAGGTGATGCCGTCGTAGCGGTGGCGTCGCGGCGGGATGTGCGGCGTGCAGTCCTGATCCTCGATGAGGTCCCTGATCCAGTCGGCATCATAGCCCCTGTCGGCCAGCACATGCGCGCCCGCTGGCAGGTTCGCGAGCAGCAGTTCGGCCATTGGCGCGTCGTTGGCTTCGCCCGCCGAAAGTTCGATCTGCACAGGCAAACCATTGCCGACGACCCGCAGGTGCATCTTGGTCGTCAGTCCTCCACGACTTCGACCGATACAAGCTCCTCCAGCCTGTTTCTTTGCGCGGCGGCTTGGCTGTGCACGCGCACGACGGAGCTGTCGATCATCTGCACCTTGCCGTCGTGGGCCGCGATGATGGCGTCCATCAGCTTGTCCCACACGCCCGCCTTTCGCCAGCGATTGAAGCGATTGTAGGCCGTCGTGTAAGGGCCGTAGCGTTCGGGAAGATCGCGCCAGGGCGAACCGGAACGCAGGATCCAGAAGATGCCGTTGAGAACCCGCCGGTCGTCGACGCGCGCAACGCCGCGCGGCTTGTTGGGCAGCAACGGCTTGATGACGCGCCACTCGAAGTCGGTGAGGTCGTATCTGGCCATGATCCAATCTCCTTTGTAGAGCTTGAATCACGTTCCCGCTGATTTGGGAATCCTTTATGAGTACGCAGCCTAGAGTGCTTCCGGTTTTGATGGAATCGCGGAACGGCTCTAGACCTTTGTTTTGTCGTGCTTCTTATCGGAAAACCGGTTCCCACTTTTCCGAAAGCACTCTAGAGCCGTTCCGGTTTTGATGGAATCGCGGAACGGCTCTAGACCTTTGTTTTGTCGTGCTCCTTATCGGAAAACCGGTTCCCACTTTTCCGAAAGCACTCTAGAGCCGTTCCGGTTTTGATGGAATCGCGGAACGGCTCTAGACCTTTGTTTTGTCGTGCTTCTTATCGGAAAACCGGTTCCCACTTTTCCGAAAGCACTCTAGAGCCGTTCCGGTTTTGATGGAATCGCGGAACGGCTCTAGACCTTTGTTT
>CAZLHQ010000135.1:0-9012 GCA_964559355.1 uncultured Hyphomicrobiaceae bacterium | reverse complement strand
CCGGCATGCCGAAGGCGTCCCAGCCCATCGGATGCAGCACGTTGAAGCCCTTGGCGCGCTTGTAGCGGGCGAACACGTCGCCCATGGTGTAGTTGCGCACATGGCCCATGTGGATGCGACCGGACGGATAGGGAAACATCTCCAGCACGTAGCATTTGGGGCCCGTGCCGGTGTCGCCAGCGCGGAAAATCGCGCCCGCGTCCCACTGCGCTTGCCAATGCTTTTCGCGGGCCGGTGCGTTGTATCGTTCGATGGCCATGGGTGCTCGTTTCAGTGCGTGGAGCCCAGCGGGGCTTGTGGGGTGGGTTCAGGCGGCGTAATGAGCCCCAAAGGTCAGGACGGGTCAAGGCGGGCTTCGGCATGGGTGGTGAGGGTTGGTCAGAGGCGGGTGCGGCAGAACGGCTTGCGGACATCAAGGCGCGGATCGTCGCCGTCGCACACGGGCAGAGGCGCGATGCCGCGGCGGTGACGCTGATTGCGGTGTCGAAAACCTTCGAGGCCGAGGCGATCCGCCCCGTGATCGCGGCGGGCCAGCGTCATTTCGGCGAGAACCGCGTGCAGGAGGCGAAGGGAAAATGGCCGGCACTGCGGGCCGAGACCCCCGGAATTATCCTCCATTTAATTGGCCCCCTGCAGTCCAACAAGGCGAAAGAGGCGGTCGAGCTGTTCGACGCCATTCATTCGATCGACAGGGAGAAAATTGCCCGCGCGGTCGCCGACGAGATGAAAAAGCAGGCGCGGCATCTGCAACTCTTCGTCCAGGTCAACACCGGCGAGGAGCCGCAGAAAGCCGGCGTCATGCCGCGCGAGGCGGTGGCATTCGTGAAAATGTGCCGGGAGGAATTGGGGCTCGAAATTTCTGGTCTGATGTGCATTCCGCCCGTCGACGAGGAGCCGGCCGTGCATTTCGCTTTTCTGCGCAAGCTGGCGAAGGAGGCAGGCGTTGCCGGCCTGTCGATGGGCATGTCCGATGACTTCGAGACGGCAGTCGAGTTCGGCGCCAGCCATGTCCGCGTGGGGAGCGCGATTTTTGGGGGACGGGGGTAGCGAACACTGCCTTCTCCCTTGGGAGAAGGTGCCCGAAGGGTGGATGAGGGGCGAACCAAACTGCTTGCGTTCGCTCTCGCTTCAAGTCCCTCACCTGCCTGCCGGCATTCTCTCCCGTCCCGGGAGAGGACCGATGAACGCAGACGTCTTGGCGCGCAGGTCGGGGCCCCCGCCAGCTTTCGCGAACCAGTCGCATGCCGTGTCATCGCTGCGGTCTGCTGCGCTCGCATCGCCTTCACTGGCAGAGCACCCGCAGCGGCTTGTGTGGGTGCCGGCCTTCGTCGGCATGACGGTGGTTGTGTGATCGCAGAATGCATGGAGGCAGCGCACAATTCGGCGCAAACGACATCCTCGTTGCCAGTTCAAATGTTCGAATGAAATCATTCAAATCCCATCGGCCAGCGTCGCGATTGGCAGATAGAGCGCCGTCGTCGCGCCGCCGAGCGGGCGAAAGCCAAACTTGGCGTAGAACGCCGCCGCACCGTCATCGAGCGGATGCACGATCAGCAGCCGCGTCGCCGTTAAACGCGCGCCGATCAGCGTTTTGCGAAACGCATCGACCAACAGATCGCGACCGAGTCCGCGCCCCTTTTCGCTCTCATCGACTGCCAGCCGCGCGAGAATCGTCGCTGGGATCGGATCGGGCGTGTTGCGCCGTACCTTCGCTGACGCGCCATCGTGCGCCACCGCACCGTTCGCCAGCGAATAATACCCAACGATGCGCGCCCCGCGGCAAACAACGAACGTGTTGGCGGTCCGGCGTGCGGCCGCCGCCAGCGCATGCTGCCGCAGCCAGAGATTGAGCGAGCGCGCGCCGCAGTCGAACCCAGTCAGATCATGCGTAACGTTGATCGGCTCCGGCCGCGAAAGACCGTCAAGAGCCGGGCTCATTCCCGGTTCCAAGCCGGCTTCGATTTGAGCGCGGCCTTTAGCGCAGCATTGGCCGGCGCAGGGTTCTCGAGCGCCTTGCCAAGCGCATTCCAATCCTTGTCGCCAAGCGCAAAATAGACCTTGTCGAGCAGCACGAGTTCCGCCTGCGCACGCGCGCTTTGCAGCATGAAATCAGTCCGCGTCTGCCCGGCGACCGCCGCCGCCCGGTCGATCAGCGCGCGGGTTTCGGCATCGATGCGCAGGTTTATCGGGCTCGATTGCGCTGACGTCTTTGTCACGGGCAAGGGTCTCCAACGTATTGACAATGCACACACAACATAGTGTCATGTATGGACAATGTCAATACGCTCGACGTCAAGTCGCGACAGCGATCAGCAAGCGTTCAGCATGGTCGGAACCCAGCCCGGCACATCGGAGTTTTCCACACGCAATCCCGCGCCCGCCGCCTCGGCCACAGGCCGCCGGGTGCTACCCTCGACGGTGATTCGGGGGCCACGCGTATCACCTCGCCCGCAGCGTTTTTCTCCCGAAAGTCTCTAAGCGTCTCGTTCGCCGTCCGCGTCAGCCCAAAACGCACGACCCCGAGGAGACCGTCATGGCCAGCGCTACCGCCCTTGCCCGTGAAGCCGACGCCGCCGCCAACGAGGCCGCGCGCGATGCCCGCGCTGAGGTCTACGAGCGCGCCGGCGTCGAGGAGCCCAAGGCGCAAGCCAAGCCGACGCGCAAGGACAAGCGCATGGCGAAAGCCTCGCAATCGGGCGACGGCTGGTTGCGCTTCGTCGTCAATATCTGGATCACGAACCTCAACTCGGTTGAATTCGGCATCTACAAGCACTCGCGCAACCGGGCGAAGTCGCGCCAGTTCACCAAGGACATGGATGTCTTCGGCGAGATCATCGAGAATGGCGAGCGCACCGGGTTGCTGTCGTATCGCGAGGATCTGTGGAAGGACAAGGAAGGCACCGACAAGCGCCTCGTCATGAAACTGTTCTCGGAGAACTTGAACTGGCGCGCGACGATGGACCTGATGCTGGCGCGCTCGCTCGCCCAGACGTTCGGCGCGCGCGGGCTTCCCGTCACCACCTATTCGATCAACACGGATGACGACAACTATGTCGTCTACGTCGAGCGCTCAGCCAACAAGTGGCCGCTGCTGCCGGAATATTTCTCCTTTTTCCTGATCGATCAGGGCGGCAATCCGGATTTTTATATTCTGCGCCGCGACGTCATCAACATCGGCGGCGATTACACGCTCTACAATCAGAAGGATGAGATCGTCGGCCATCTCGATGGCCGCATCCTGACACTCGGCGGCTACTGGAGCGGCTATCTGAAAGAAGACATCGCCGACAAGCGGCTGCTCAACGTGATGAAGCTGCTCGCCGGCATGATCCTGTTCAACGGCTCGTGTCGCCGCCACATCAAGGCGCTCTACCGCGACATCCGCGACGGCCGCGTCGAAGCGACCATCGAGCGCCAGGAAACCGACCTCTACATGAACCCGCGCCGGGTGCGGTGAGGCTGAACTCGGTACGGGTGGGGGAGAAAAAAAGCCGCCGCCTTCTGATCGGCCGCGGCTCCTATTGCCTAAAGCGTGGGCAGAAATTGATGTTGCTGCGATTAATGATTGGGCAACAAATTCCGCTTGTGGATCGGCTCTACATCTCTTTTCCAAGAGAGTACAAGACGTTGCGCGATAGCTACGGTCTGGCACGGTCCTTGAGTTCCGCGCCCCCGAGCCGAGCAGCCCGCCCAACAGGCGAGCGGCTGCCCGCCAAACGATCAAGATGACGCTGGGGGAGCGCGCATGGAGCAGCTACAGAACGGCACGAACGTCTTTTTTCTCCTCATGGGCGCGATTTTGGTGTTCGCCATGCACGGCGGCTTCGCGTTTCTCGAGGTCGGCACGGTGCGACACAAGAATCAGGTCAACGCGCTGGTCAAAATCCTGGTCGATTTCGCTGTTTCGACCAGCGTCTATTTCTTCGTCGGCTACTGGATCGCCTACGGCGTGACCTTCTTCGTCTCGGCCCAGGGATTGACCGGAGGGGTGGAAGGCTTTCTGCCCAACGGCTTCAGCCTCGTGAAGTTCTTCTTCCTGTGCACGTTCGCGGCCGCCATCCCCGCCATCGTTTCGGGCGGCATTGCCGAGCGGGCCAATTTCAATGCGCAGATGCTGGCCACCGCGCTGATCGTCGGGCTTGCCTATCCGCTGATCGAAGGCACGGTGTGGAACTCCAACTTCGGCATCCAGGAGACGCTCTTCAAAGGCATGCTCGGCGGCGCCTTCCGCGACTTTGCCGGCTCGATCGTCGTGCATGCGTTCGGCGGTTGGGTAGCGCTCGGCGCCGTGTTGCGGCTCGGCCCGCGTTTTGGCCGTTATGACCGTGGCGGCATCGCCGGCATTCCGCCCTCGTCGATTCCGTGGCTTGCCATGGGCTCGTGGATGCTGTGCGTGGGCTGGTTCGGATTCAACGTCATGAGCTCGCAGTCGATCACAGGCATCTCAGGCCTCGTTGCCATGAATTCGCTGATGGCGATGGTGGGTGGCATTCTGGCAGCGCTGATCGCCGGCAAGAACGATCCCGGCTTCGTTCACAACGGTGCGCTCGCTGGTCTCGTCGCGGTGTGCGCTGGTTCCGACATCATGCACCCGATCGGCTCGTTCGTGACAGGCGGCGTCGCCGGCGTCATCTTCGTGCAGATGTTCCAGGTGATGAGCAACAAGTGGAAAATCGACGACGTGCTCGGCGTATGGCCACTGCACGGGTTGTGCGGGCTTTGGGGCGGCATCGCTGCTGGGATCTTCGGGTTGACGGCATTGGGCGGGATGGGCGACGTATCCTTCGCCTCGCAATTGGTCGGCAGCTTGATGGGTGCGGGCTTCGGGCTTCTCGCCGGCACTGTGGTCTATTTCCTTGCCGACAAGCTCATCGGTTTGCGAATGAGCGACCACGATCAGCGCGCGGGCGCCGATCAGACGTTCCACAAGATCAGCGCCAATCCGGAAGAGGACGTGCGCATGGGCCGGCTGTGATCGCTGGTTTCGCGCGCGTGTCATGCAGCAAGGCCCCGGCTCGGAGAGCCGGGGCCTTGCCATGTGCGTTGGTCGCTTTGTATGGCCTTACAGCTCCTTGCAGTCGAACGTGAACTTGGCCCATGGCAGATCGAGCTTGCAGCGGCCGTTGGCTGTCTTCTTCAAGACCTTGTCGATCGAGAGTCGGCCTGAGCCACTGCCGGAAGATGCGCGTGCCGTATCGGGCTCGCCATCCAGTTTGGTGTCGGAGGCAATAGCGTCGGTCACGCCGGGATCTTTCGCCTGGGACGAGGCATCGGGCGCGGCAGCAGGCTTTGGCTTGGCAGCCGCCGGGTCCGCGCCGTCGACTGGGCTTTTCGCCTCGGGTTGGGATGCTGCTGTTTGCGCAACGCTTGGTACGGGCGCGGGTTCGACTGCTGCCTGCTTGACGGGTTGACCGTTGGCGGGAGCAGCGCTGGTTGGCGCAGAGCCGGCGGGGGGCGCATCCTTGGCGATCTCCTTGCCGTCGCAGCGCTCCAGGTTGGCAGGCGCGCGCTTCCACGTGTGCGTTTCGCCGAACATCTTGATGCCGGCGTAGCCCAAGACGCGCAATTTATCGGCACCGACTGGCGTCAGCTCGACATCGAACTTGCGGCCGTGTTCGGGGCTGTAGATCCAGCCGCCATCCCATCGGCCACCGCCCTGATCGCGCACGCCGCCCAGGATGGATTCTCCGCAGCCGCTCTTGTCGCGGGCCGACTTCACCCACACGACCTTGCCGCACAGCGCTTTGCCGCAACTGCTGATCTCGATGGCGCCGCGACCGCTGTCGTCGATCCAGACGCCGGTGGGACTGCCGGCGGCAAAGGCAGGTGTGGTTGCGGCAAGCGTGGTAAGGACCGCCGCGGCGCGTGCGGACCCCTTCAGGGTAGTGAGGATGGGGGGCATGGCGTTAGACTCCTCGATGATGACCTCGATGTGGTCGACAGGAGTGTCATGGACGTCGTGGGGTCGCTGTTCCGCCCGGAACACTTCGCGCAAGAAGCCGGCCGTCGCGTTCGTCTCACAGCAGCACTCGACGCTCGCCCGGCATGCGGTTAAACCGTTGCGGCGACTGCGCTGCGGCAGGCTGGTGAAGGGTCACGGAACACACATGACGACGACTGAGGAGGGCTTGCGCGCGCTCGCCACCGGTGCGGTGCTGTCGCCGTTCACGCGGTTGCGCAAGCTGCTCGAGGATATCGCGTGTGGGCACGAGCCTGCGATCGATCTTACGCTCGGGGATCCGCGCGAGACGATGCCCGGGTTCATCACCGACAAGATCCGGGACGCCGAAGCGCTGTTTGGAAAATACCCGCCCATCAAGGGCAGCCCTGAATTACGCCGCGCGATCGCCGATTGGCTCGACCGCCGCTATCGACTTTCCGGTGAGGCGGCGATCGATGCCGAGCGCGAGGTCTTGCCCAGCAACGGCTCACGCGAAGGCCTCTACTACGCGGCCGTGCCTGCGGTCGGGCGCAAGGTTGTCGATGGCCGCCCGGCAATCCTCATCTGCAATCCTTACTACCAAGCCTATTATGGCGCGGCGCTCGCCACCTCGGCCGAGCCGGTGTTTCTCAATGCAACGGCTGCGACCGGGCACCTCCCCGACCTCGAGGAGATTGCCAGTGATGACGCGCTGCTGCGGCGCACGGTGGCGTTCTATTTGTGCTCGCCGGCCAATCCGCAAGGCGCGGTCGCTTCGCCCGCATATGTCGCTCGCGCGCTGGAACTGGCGCGCCGCTACGACTTCATGCTGTTTTTTGACGAGTGCTATTCGGAGCTCTATTCGGGCGCTCCACCCGTCGGCGGCCTGGAGGTCGCGGCCGCAACGCCGCAACGCTATGCGAACATCGTCGTTTTCAACTCGCTGTCGAAGCGATCGAACCTGCCAGGCTTGCGGTCCGGCTTTTGCGCGGGTGATGCTGAATTTCTCGAAACATTGATGGAGGTGCGAAACCTGGTCGGCCCGACCATGCCGGGGCCGATACAACACGCCTCCGCCGCGGCCTGGAGCGAGGACCAGCACGTTTCGATCAACCGCATGGCCTATCAGGCAAAATTCGATGTGTGCGACGCGGTGCTGGGCACCCGCTTTGGGTATGCGCGGCCGGCCGGCGGCTTTTTTCTTTGGCTCGACATGAGCCAATTTGGCGGCGGCGTTGAGGCAGCGGTAACCATATGGAAACGCTGCGGTGTCAGGGTGATACCGGGTGCCTACCTGGCGCAGCCCGGACGCGACGGCAACAACCCAGGCGCAGACTATGTGCGCGTGGCGTTGGTGGCGGACACGGGGACGATCAGGGAGGCGCTCGGTCGCATCGTCTCAGTCCTCGCGTAAGAAGTTGCCGCCAATGCAGTTTCAACCGTCCGATTTCTCGCAATCCCGTGCCGCGCCCATCGCCGTGGAGCAGCGGCTGTTGTCGGCTGCAGGCCGTCTCGCAGGTGGCGTCCTGCTGGCTGCGATCGCCGCTTTATGGCTGAGCCTGCTGACGTGGTCGGTGACAGATCCAAGCCTGACCCATTCGACCAGCGGCGCAACGCGCAACCTGATGGGTGCGCTCGGCGCCATCGTATCGGACTTGATGCTGCAGACGTTTGGCCTCGCCGCCATTGTCATTCTGGTGGTGCCGATGTTCTGGGCCATCCGCATGGTCGCGGGCGCGACGCGCATGAGCCGCTCGCAGCTGATGTTTTATCCGATTGCCGCGTTTCTCGCCGCGGGCGCGCTTGCGGCATTGCCGGTTGCTGTCGGCTGGCCGTTGCATCATGGCTTCGGCGGCATTCTGGGCGATACCGTTTTTGCGCTCGGTGCGAAGGTGTTCGGCCTCATCAATGCCAGCCGCGCGGGACTTGCATCCGGTCTGGTACTTGTAACTCTTGCAGCGGTGACGACGCTGCGCGCCATCGGCCTTCGCGTTGAAACGATTGTTGAAGCCTTCCAGCAATTGCACGGCACCGAGCCGCGTGCGACGAGCGCGCAGGTCTATTCCGCGCAACCAGACGCATTCGGTCGTTACGAGCCGCAGTTGCATGGCTTGCCGCCCGAGTTTGTTACGCCACATGCGCAGCCGCAGGGCAGCGTGAGCGCTCACGCGGGCGTTCCTACTCAACAGATGAGCCGTGCGTTCTTTTCGGTCCGTCAGGCCGCCGCGCATGGAGCAAGCATGCTGCAGCAGCGGGCGCAGCAGTGGCGAGCACGTCTTGCACAGCAGTTGCCGCCGGTTGCGCCCATGGCGACCTCCGCGCCTGCTGCGAATCCGGCCAATGCGCCCCGCCACATGCATCACGGCGCCAATCGCCGGCCTTCCGCGGCCAACGCCGAAGCGCGCTCCTATGGTGGGCCGGGATCGGCCTACGCCGGTCACGAGCACGGCGCCCATCCGCCTCAGTACATGCCGCCGCATCCGCCGGTCTACGGCTATCGCGCGCCGATGCGTGGACCCGCCGCGCAAGTGCTGCCGAACGGCGATGAAATAGCGATGCGCGATGACGCTTTCGATGTGACGACTGAAGAGGCAAGCCGCGCCATTGCGCGCCGGTTTGCGCCGCCTGCCGCCGCATATGATAGCGATGGCCACGTCCAGCCACTGCCCCATCAGCAAGATCCAGCACATGGCCCCGCATCCGTCTTGCCGTCCGCTGTTGCTGCTAGCGCTGCTGCCGACACGCACAAGCCCATCGCAGCGGCCCCGCAACCCGGTGCGAGGCCGACCGCGCGCAACGCGCTGTTTGGTGGCCTGCAATTCCGCCATCAGGGCGAGTCGGCGCAAAAGCTGCCGCCATTGACGCTTCTCAAGAAGCCGCTTCCCAACAAAGCAGGCCCGGAGTTCACACAGACCGTACTGCGTGGCAATGCGCGGCTGCTCGAAGATGTGCTGGCCGACTTCGGCGTCAAGGGCGAGGTGCGCGACATCCGTCCCGGTCCCGTCGTCACGCTGTTCGAGCTCGAGCCGGCGCGCGGCACCAAGTCATCGCGCGTGATTGGCCTGGCCGACGACATCGCCCGCTCGATGAGC
>CAZLHQ010000134.1:0-9107 GCA_964559355.1 uncultured Hyphomicrobiaceae bacterium | reverse complement strand
GCCGCCTCTCGCATTGGCTGATGAAGGAGCCCGACCTGGAGGAAGAGCGCCTTTACGCTCACGCCAAGGGGCTGCGGTTGACGATCGAACGGCGGACGATGGAGGACAATGTTCCTCCTGTTTCCGTGCGCTCCCCGCAGGGCAAAAGGCACGACGTCATTCTGGAGAAGGTTGCGCCGGGCCTGTTCCGCGCCAGCCAGGATGTGGAGCGCCCGGGCCTTTACAAGATGAGCCAGGGCGAGCTCACGGCGATTGCCCATGCCGGCGTGGAAGATGTGCGCGAGATGAGCGAGGTGACGGCGACGCGCGACAAGCTCGAGCCGCTGACATCGCAGACCGGCGGCGGCGTGTTTTGGACGCGCACCGCGAGCCTGCTCGGCAAGGCTGCGGCAAGCGACGTTTCAGTGCCGCGCATTTCTTTGATGTCGGGTGGTCGCGTCATGGCGGGCAACGGCTGGATGGGCCTCAAGGACCGTGCCGCCCATGTGACACGCGGTGTCAAGCTGACGCCGATGTTCACCGGCCTTGCCGCGCTCGCAGCGCTGCTGGCCCTGATGGCGCTCGCCTGGTGGCGCGAGGGCAAATAGCCGGAAAGCCAGCGAAGCGCCCTGCCTCACCTTTTCCGCGTCTCACCTTCTCAGTCTCAATATATTTCGCACGCCCGAATGCGCATCATGCCGCCATGCGAAACAACATGATGCCACTGACGACGATGGCGATGCCGACGAAATCCAGGTTCGTCAAACGCTCTTTGAAATAGAGCACCGAGATCAGCAATCCAAACACGACCTCGATCTGACCGACCGCCATCACATACGATGCATTGGTCATCGCAAAGGCGGCAAACCAGCCGATCGAGCCCAAGGCGCTGGTGAGGCCGACGAAGCTCGATAGCGCGAGGTTGTTGCGAATGCCGGCAATAAAGCCCGGTTCTCTCAAGACCAGCCAAAGACCAAGCGAGGCCACCTGCAACACCGTGACGGTTGTCACCGTGACGGCGCCGCGAACCAGGGCATCGTCGGTGTGAAGCGACAAGGTGGCTTCCCGGATTGCCAAATTGCACACGCCGAACATGAGGCCGATGAAAAGCCCGGTGCGTACGGAGGGCCAATCGAAGAGGTCACGCCAGCTCCCAGCGCGGGCGTGCGCCAGCCCGAGCCCCTGCCGCTCAAAGGTCAAGGCGACCGCACCCGACAGAGTAAGGCCGATCGCAACCCAGCCGAGCGGCGAAATCACCTCGGAGAAGAAGGCAGAGCCCAAAACAGCCGTGAATACGAGGTTGGTCCGCGCAAGCTGATTGGCAACGGCAAAATTGCGCAGCTTGTAGAGATGCAGCAGTGCCGCCGTGCCTAAATTCTGCGTCGCCGCCGCAACCAGACACGACCCGAGAAAATCCCAACCCACCGGCGACACCGCATGCGCTGGAAACTCGGTCACGACCGCCAGGTAGACCAGCATCACCGGCAACCCCAACAGCGCGCGCACATAGGTCGCCGACATCGTCGAGATGCGTTCGGCGAGCACCTTTTGCGCCGCTGTCCGCACCGCCTGCATCAATGCGGCGAGCACGGTTAGCCAGATCCACCCCTGCTGCATTGCGAAATTTCTCAAAGTTCGGTTACTACCCCACCGTTGGCGCTTGTCGCGCGCGCCCGCAACGTAGAAAGTGCGCCAACCCGCAAGCAAAGCGTGGAGGCGAAAAATGGACCCTGCCCGACCAATCGGCATCATCGGACTTGGCGACTTTGGCGCGGCACTGGCGCAGCGCCTGGTGGCAAGCGGTCAGAGAGTGGTCGTCTTCGATACCGATGCCGAACTCAGGCGCGCCGTGTCGCTGCCACGCCAATTCGCGGAAACGGCGGGCAACCTCGCCGATTTCGGCGCCGGTTGCGAGATCGTGCTGAGTGCCCTCGACGATATCGCCGCCTTGCGCAAGGCCGCTATCGGGGATGGCGATCAGCCAGGCTTTGCCGCCGCACTGCCGGCCGGAGCGCTGGTGGTGCACTTCGGCGCCGGGCCTTACCGTGACGTCTTGCGCCTGACCGGCCAACTCGGCGCAGCCGGCATTGGCCTCGTCGATGCCCTGACCTGCGCCGAGCCCGCCGCCGTTGCCACCGGCCGTCTGGAGATGCTGGCTGGCGGCTATGGCGATCACGTCGCGCGTATCAGCGACGCTCTTCGCCCGCTCGGACAAATGACGCGGATTGGCGACACCGGCACCGCCACTGGGCTCGCATCACTGCGCAGCTACGTGCGCGCCGCCCGCCTCATCGCGCTGAGTGAAGCCTTGTTGATCGGCCGCCATGCGGGCATTGCCCCCGAGACGCTCGCTCGCGTCTTCGACGGACCGATCGCCGTCGGCCCGCAGTGCAAAAGCATCGCTGGCGACATGGCGCGAGCCGCGGGCTCCCTCGATCTTGCCAGTACCAGCCGCTCGGTCGCCGACGCGGTGGCCTTCAGCGAGCGAATCGGCGTCAGCGGAGAGTGCGTTGCCTTCGCGCGCGACATGCTGAGCGACGCCTTGGATGCCAACGCGGGTGGCGACGAGAGCATCCTGGTTCGCCATTTCGCGGCACTTGCCACCGCCGAAGGGTGAGCGGACGCTGGCCACTCACCGCATTAGTTGCATCGCCAATTTCTTGCGAAAGCTGTTGAAAGGCTGCGCTTGAGCGCCTGCGGATTTGCGCCGCGGCGGCGACTCGGCCGAGCGTTGCGCCCAATACACAAATTGCCCTAGCCGCAGCGGAGCCAGCGCCCCATGAGCCTCCTATTCCGTGTGATCTATGCGACGCACGCCAACGGCACCCATCACAAGCTGGCGCTCGACGCCCTGCAACGGCTGACGCGCGCAGACGCAGATGCTTGGCAACGCCTGTTCCTGAAGCACGTCGAACTCTACTTGCAGGGCTCCAAGGCGCCCGACAACGAGTTCAAGGACTTCAAGAACCACGTTTTGCATGTGCGCGACGACTATTGGGGGGGCGCGCCGGAAAAGGTTGCGAGCTGGTATCAGCATCTCGTCACCGCGCTGCGCGAGGCGAACTGGTCGGAAGCGGCGTGGTGCGCAGGCGTATTGAGCCACTACTACACAGATCCCATCCACCCCTTCCACACCGCGCAGTCGGAGGCGGAAAACAACATCCACCGCGCCGTCGAGTGGAGCATCAACCGCGGCTATGACAGCTTGAAGCGTGAAGCAGAAGTCGCGCATCGCGGCGAGCTGATCGAAGCGCCCACAGGACCGCTCTGGCTCAAGGACTTCGTCTGCCGCGGGGCTGAGAAATCCAATGCCCAGTATGAAAAGCTGATTGCGCATTACGATATCAACGTCGGCGTCGTCGATCCGCCTGCGGGTCTTGATGCGCTGGCGCGCGAACTCGTCGGTGACCTTATCGTCTACGCCGCCGATGGGTTTGCCCGTGTGCTGGAACGTGCCATTGCCGAAGCTGAAGCCACCCCGCCGCGGGTCTCGCTATCGCTGGAAACGCTGCTCGCCACCCTCAAGATCCCGCTGAAGACGGTGCAGAAGAAGCTTGCCGATGCCGAGGATCGTCGCATCGTGGAAGCCATGTACGACGAGTTGATGGCGACGGGACGGGTCGAGAAGGCCTTGCCGGAGGACGACCGCGTGGTGCGCGATCTTTATGCGCGTGAGGTGCTCGCCAAGCGCGAGCAGGCACGCAACGAGGTTCGAGATCGCCGCCTGCCTCAAGCGCCCGCCGCGCGTCCATCGCTGCTTGCGGTGGTCGCTCCCGCCGCCTCTGCCGCCGGCGCCACACCGCAAATGCGCTCACCGTCTGCGGTGCCGCCGCCGATTCCGCAGCCGCGCGCGCCGCAACCGGTGGATGACCCGCGCCAGCGCTATGCCGCAGCCCTTGCAGGACCGGCGACGTCAACATCGGTTCCTGTTGCCGGCACGCTGAGCGAGCGCATGAAGCGGCTGGCATTCCCAGCACAAGCCGAAGCCGAACCTACGGGGCCCGCGCCAGCCGTTGCACCCAAGGCTGAGACAACGCCCGAGCCCGCGCCGGAACGGGCCGCCGCGCCGCCGCCTCTACCCAACCTCGTCCCGCAGGTGGCACGCTCCTCTGCCAGCCGAGCGCCGCGCATATATCTGTCGGCGGCCGACGATATCGAAGCAGCACCCTCGATCGGCGCCAAGACTGCCGAGCGGTTTTATGCGCTTGGTATCCATACCGTCGCAGACCTCCTCGCAACCGACGCCGAGACCGCCGCCGAGCTTATCGATGCGCGCCATATCACGGCATCGACGATCACCGATTGGAAGGATCAAGCGCGATTGGTGATGGCGGTGCCGGGATTGAGGGGCACGCATGCGCAGCTGCTGGTTGGCGCCGGATACCGCACGGCGGATGCAATCGGCGATGCAGATGCAGGCACGCTATCGGCAGCCCTGTTGCGATTTGCGGCCACGAGCGATGGCCAGCGCATCCTGCGTGATGGCGAGACGCCGGATATCGAACGCATCAAGGGTTGGATAGAGAGTGCCGCTGCCGTGCGCGCCGCCTGAGCCTCGCCATGAAGCGGCGCATTATGGGATTTTATGAGGATATCGAAGGTCACTTTGTCGCAATGCTGGAATGCGGCCATGAGCAGCATGTGCGCCATAAGCCACCGATGGTGGAGCGGCCATGGGTGCTGACGCAGGAGGGCCGGCAATCGCGCATTGGCGAATCTCTCGATTGCCCGTTTTGCGATCAATTGCCTGAGGAAGACCGCGGCTGAAGCAGAACGGTCACAGGTTCTCACAGCCACGGCATTGCCTTCACTTGGCCGCACAATCTCCCAAGTCCGGCATGCAATTGGCGAGCGTATAGAATCGCTTCCAAACGGGGAAGAGCCGCACCGGAACAATCGGGGAGACGTCATGTCTGCACCATCCGCCATTCGCGACCGCATCCTGAATCACGGCCTCAGCATCGCCAGCCAGCAGGGCTTCACCGCACTCTCGACGGGCACGCTGGCGCACGACCTCGAGTTGCCGCGCAGTGGCCTTGCCAGCCATTTCGCAGATCAGGAAAGCCTACAGCTCGGCGTGCTCGAACAGGCTGCCCAACTCTTCCTGCGCAATGTCATCGACGCCACCGCCAAGATCGAACCGGGCGAGATGCGGTTGCGCGCTCTATTCGGCAAATGGATAGCCTGGTCGCGCGCACCGATGCTGAAGGGCGGTTGCCCATTCGTGCATGCCAGCCGCCAGTCGAGCGAGCTGACCGAGCCGGTGCGCGTGCGGCTGAAGGAGGTTCTCGACGGCTGGTCGGTGGTGTTGATCGAGGCCATCGGAAATGGCAAGCAGGCGCGCCAGTTTCGTGCGGATCTCGACGCTGACCAGATCGTTTTCGAGCTTTATGGTCTCTATCTCAGCCACCACTTCTTCCATTGGTACATGAAGGATCGGGCTGCTGAAGCGCGCACCGTGAAGGCATTTGAGCGGCTCATTTCCGCCAGCCGCTGAGGCGCTGCCGTTTCGCGCTTGGGCACCATGACGCTCTGGCCGTGAAGCTGGCACTGTTTGCTGATGCGGCCGAACAAAGCGATGATACTTGATAATTCAACTGTGAAATGCCACTTGCCGGTAAGCGCCATGCCGCCGGAGGAGCTGCGATGTCCTATTTTCTCGCCAAGACTGTTGCCAAGACCTACGAGCAGGCCATCACCGACGTCACCGAGGCGCTGAAGGGTGAAGGTTTCGGTATTCTGACCGAGATCGATGTTGCCGCGACGCTGAAGAAGAAGATCGACGTCGACGTGCCGCGCTACATCATCTTGGGCGCGTGCAATCCCAAGCTCGCCCACAAGGCGCTGACCGCCGAGAACCAAATCGGTGTGCTGCTGCCCTGCAACGTCGTCGTGCAAGAACACGCGGGCGGTCGCGTCGAGGTTTCGGCGATGGATCCGGTCGGCGCGATGAAGATGATCGGCAACAAGGAACTCGACGCCATCGCGGCTGATGTTCGCGCGCGGCTGGAGCGTGTTCTCGCTTCCGTGTGACGAAGCCGGCGCTTCACCATTGGTGCCGAACAGTGCGTTATTTTTTCTGCGGTTCGGTGGTGAGCGCCTGATCGGGCAGCACCTCAGCGCCGTCGACGCGACGTGCTTTCGTGGTCCAGCCATCGATCTGCCATTTTGGAGCGGCGACGTTCTCGGCCTGGGTCGTTCCCTTGACGTTGCCGCCCATCCTCACCAGTTGCAACTCGTGTTGCAGACGTTTGATCTCGAGTTCGTAGAGCCGCGTGCAATCGATCCGCCTGGTGCGCTCGCCCAATGGCACGATGATACGCCCATAGATCATTCCACCGGCGGAATTGCCCTCCGGACTGTCGTTGGCAATAGCCCCCGCATCCAGGAATGCGCCGTTGTTTCCCATGCTCGACCGGCAGGCCGTTCCGTCGGCGCCGCGCACCTCGTCAAAGCCGGTCTGGGCCGGCATCGGCGGCAGGAATATGCCCTGCTGGGCGGTCGCGTTGTAGTACGTCGAAGGATCGGCAAGTCCCCTTGTCGTCAGCGACATCAGGCCGACACAGGCTGCCATCAACCCGCTCGCCGCGCCAAATATTTTCCGCATATCTGCGTCCGAATTCTCGTCGTTTGATGAGGAAAGGGAATACTTTCTGCACAAACGCGAACGCGACGCTCGTTGGCACCCCCGAAAGGAACGATGACCATGACGTTGGCCTTGGTGCCGCCGCCCAGAGTTCTCACCGGCGGACGCACGTCGGCGGCGATGGGCGCGAAATCTGCATCGTAAACGCGAATTTCGACGCGCATCCTGTGTGCGTAAGGGTTGCCCGCAAACAGACGCAGGGCGAAATTCTCGGTCGTGCTGACGACCTCACCCCGCATCGGCATCAGGGACTGGGCTGCGGCGGTGTCACCGCAGCCCATGATCCCCAACAACAGCGTCGCGAGAGCACCACGGACGGCATGCGCATGTTTTTGGTGCCCCCACCGCATCATTCGCACCTGACGACGACGTCGGTTGTATAGAGCCCCTGCGGGAATACGCCGGTCGATTTGGTCGCCTTGAGGTCGAGCGTCAGCGTCGTCAGGCCAAGCGAAAGCGGTGTCACAACGTTCCCCAACGTCTCTCCGATCGTGGTCGCACCGCTGGCCTGATATTTGGCCTCGAATGTGAGGTTGTCGTTGCCGCCTGACGGTGCAGCGCTGAAGGCGGTCGGCGCTTCGGCTGAGACAGAGAAGGTCGCGCCGGTTGACACGACCGTCACGATGCTCGACGTGCCGCCGGCCTCTTGGCTATCGAGCGTGGAATAGCCGGCATCAGGCGCCATCACACCGGGCGTGCCGACGGTCAGCACGCAGGCCGAGGCGACCGCGGAGGTGAAGGGTACATTGGAGGTCACGGCCTTGGCCGGAGTGAATGCCAGGACGCTGGTCATTGTCGCAATGAGGACGGTCAGTCGTATCGTCATGAGCCTAAAGCCTCGAATTGAAGTTCATTCGCGACTCCGACAATCTCATCGATTCCTTACCAAATAACAACCTTTACGTGCATTAATAAAAATAGATGTGTCCCTAAAGTTGCAGGTTATTCTAGCCACCTTCAGCCCCCTGACGGAGCCGTCGCGATGCCGCGCCCGTTGGACCGAACCGGTCGGCCCCACGCACGTCTTGCAATCGCAATGGCGAGCGGTCACATTCTTTCAACCGAGGGGCGCCGGGATACCGGCTGAGATCGGACTGAATTTGCTGACGGCGCGCACGGTTGTCCGTGTATGGCCGGCTCAACCAAGTCTACGCAGGTTGGACCTAAGCACGGCTCAACCAAGTCTACGCAGGTTGACCTAGGCACGGCTCAACCAAGTTTACGCAGGTTGACCCCAGCAAATGTCCGAGCACCCTTTGAACCTGATCCGGGTCATGCCGGCGAAGGGACGGACCGCATCGTTCAATAAGCCGTTCCCCGCACCGTCCGATCCGCATGTATCGTTCTGCCGGCAGGTTGCGCCGGTATGCGAGGACCGCGCGTGACGCTCAACGAGTACAACCGCTTCTGCCGCGCGCTCGCTGCAACGACGACTGTCGTGCAGTGGGAAGGCGCGCACGTTTGGAAGGTCGGCGGGAAGGTGTTCGCGATCGCGCGCGAAACCGAGGAACATGAGCTGCACGTCACCTTCAAGTGCTCGCCGATGAGCTACGACATGCTGCGCGAGATGCCGAGCTGCCGTCCGGCACCCTATCTCGCCTCGCGCGGGATGACGTGGATACAGCGCACCTCGGCGGAGGCACTCGACGACCTTGGCCTCAAGGACTACCTGCGCGCCAGCTATGACCTGGTGATCCAAGGTCTGCCGAAGCGCGCGCAGCAGGAGTTGGGCTTTTCCACCACGGCAAATGACGTGAAGTCGAAGGCAAAGGCCAAAGGCAAGCAGACTTCTGCAATCGCATCGAAACAGTCGACGTCACCGAAGCCGCAATCAGCGACCATACGCAAAGCAGCCGCCAACCCCAAGGCTAAGCCTCGGGCCGCACGCGCGACATCACGCAAGGGAGCCACGTCATGAACAAGATCACACGTCCTGAAGACCTCATGGTGCCCAAAGTGACGACGGGTGCGATTTCCGGCTCCAGCAAGGTCTATTCCGCCCCCGAGGCGTACCCCGATGTGCGCGTGCCATTCCGCCAGATCGCGCTCAGCGATCCCGAAATGCCAACCTTCCGCGTTTACGATTCGTCAGGCCCCTACACCGACCCGAACGCGGTGATCGACGTCGAGAAGGGCATGCCTCGCATACGCGAGGCCTGGATCAAAGAGCGCGGCGGCGTCGAAGCGTATCAGGGACGCGACATCCAGCCTGAAGACAACGGCAACGTCTCCGGCAAGGCGCTGGCGCGCGACTTCCCCAACAAGGCGCAACCCTTGCGCGGCATCGGCCACGAGCCCGTCACGCAATACGAATTCGCTCGCGCCGGCATCATCACCAAGGAGATGATCTACGTCGCGCATCGCGAGAACCTCGGCCGCGCGGCGGCGTTGGAGCGTGCCAAACAAGCCGTGGCTGATGGCGAGAGCTTCGGCGCGGAAATCCCCCTGCACATCACTCCCGAGTTCGTGCGCAGCGAAATTG
>CAZLHQ010000133.1:0-9171 GCA_964559355.1 uncultured Hyphomicrobiaceae bacterium | reverse complement strand
CACGACAAAACAAAGGTCTAGAGCCGTTCCGCGATTCCATCAAAACCGGAACGGCCCTACAGCCTGATCGGTCTGAGATGGAAACGCATGCGTTTCCATCGAGGGCGTGAAGCAGACTCTCAATCAAGGGCTTTGAACGGCACGTTGGCTCTCAATCAGGCCATTGCCGATGCGCGACCCGCGCCTTCACCGCGGCATGCCATTACCAGGGCCATTACCAGGGCATGAACGTGTTCATGAAGTTCATCGGCCGCTGAATGCTCCGATTCATGGTCGCGATGTTCCATCGCATCATGTCGGTATGGGCGGTCATCGCCTGCACCGATTGATTCATTTGCGCGATATTTTGGTCCATCGTCACCATCACCCGCATCTGCTGCGCGATCGCGTTGGTGTCGTTCGACATTGTCACCATGCGTTGCTGCATGGTGTCGATATTGCGCGACATCTGCGAGATGTTGGCGGTGAGCGATTCCATCGAGTTGGTGAGCTTGTCCATGTGCTCGCCCATCTGCGGCTGCAGACGCTCGGCCATGATGCGCATGTTTTCCGACACCGAATAGATCTTGTAGAAGCCAAACACCGCAAGCAGCGTGAACAGGACCATCGCCGGATAAGCGACCATCTCCCATCGCTTGGCGCTTTTCTCGAACGCAATCGCAAGCCGCTCGACGCCATCGTATTGAACGGGCGTGGCGACGCGCAGCTGTGTGGCTGTCGTCGGCTGAGTTGTAGTGCTCATCAGACCTCCGGGTCGCGCATGCGAATACGCGGATGCGACCACTTACGCGAACGCTCTAACGACCAAACACCCGCTCTTGCCGCAGGCCCGCGCCGCGATGATCATCGTCGCTAATTATAGTACGTTTGAATGAGCCAAGTCTTGACGACATTCCGGCACAGTGAATGTGTCGTTTCGCTGACCGCGATCAGAATCTGGCGTGAACAAACCCGAAATTCAATGCGTGCAGTGCAGCAATTTTTTACGCGATCGATCGTTATGCCGTTCGCCAATCGATACAATGCGAATCTGCCGCAATGAACACAGCAGAAAACTTTGGAGCCTCACCGCTTCGTGCCGTTCGGGGGAACCACCCGCCAGATTTTCCGGACGATCAGATACTACGGCGTGATGCCGCCTGACGGTGGCGGCGGCGCGTCGGGATCATTGTCCGGCCGTCCGTTCGCCAGCGTACGCGCACCATCGCGATGATAGAGGTCGGGCCTGAATTGCACCTCTCCATCGGGCTCGGCCCAGGCCGTGATATAGGCGAAGATCACCGGCACGGGTCGCGATAATTGCAGGTCTAGCGGCTGGCCGGCATCGAGCACGGAGCGCACGCGGCCACGCTGGTCCCATCCCGCTTCATAACGGGTCAACCAATCGGCGAGCTCGGTCACGCCCTGTACGCGAACGCAGCCGGCACTGAAGGCGCGACCGCGCTGCTGGAACAAGTTCTTCATCGGCGTGTCGTGCATGTAGACGCCGTGCTCATTGGACATGTCGAGCCGGATCAGACCCAGCGCATTGCGATCACCCGGATCCTGTTTGAAACGGATGCGCGATTGATCGACCGCCGACCAATTGATCTGCGTCTGCGGAATTTCAGGACCGTCATAGCTGCCATCGTAGACGCGGATGCCCTCCTGCGTCAGATATTCGGGCTCCTTCTGGAGTCTCGGAATGAGGTCGAGCGTCGCCACGCTGGTCGGCACGCGCCAGTAGGGGAAGAAATTGAGGGCGCGTATAGAACCCTTCAACTCCGGCGTCTCGCGCCCCTCGCGGCCGACAATGACGCGGTGTCGCTGCGCAACCTCGAAACGCTCCACCGCCTCGAGCTCGAACGCCGGGACGTTGACGAGAACGTAGCGGTCCTCGACGCGCGGCTGCATCAGACTGGCAATGCGCTGGCGGTTCAGGCGCAACTGATTGAGCCGATCCTCAGCCGAGACATTCAGCGCCTCGATGGTGGCGCGATCGGCACGCCCCGACACACGCAAACCGTTGCGGCGCTGGAAACTGCGCAGAGCGCGTTCGACGTTCTCATCAAGCGTCAAGGATTCGAAATAGTCCTGCGAGCGCGGCAACTCGCCCGTTGCCCGCAACCGCTGCTTGATGGCCGGCACACGATCATCATCGTCGCCGGGACGAATGGTGCGCCCGGTCGGAATCTGGCGCCAATTGCCGCGTTGCGCGATCTGGCTGTAGCGCTCGATCGCGTGGTCGATAGCGCGCAGCATGTCGTCGCTAAGCCAGGGGGTTGCGTTCTGGCGCACATCCTCGAACGACGGCTGCTCGGACTTGACCTCGGTGGCGCCGCTCTCACGCTCGCGGTGCTTTTGGTTATTTGAATATTTCGGTGAGCCAAACCCGGGTATCTGCTCCCACCACTCCGCGCCTTGCGCTGTCGCCGCTGGAATTGCACACCCCATGGCGAACAGGCCGACCGCAAGCGCAATCAGCCCACCCGACCGCAACGGCCCTCCGGCCACGCGGCCGCCATCCCCACTGCGCATGCGCATCATCCCAACAATCCTGCTGCAGATCAGAAGCCACAAACGGTTTTGCGCCATTTGCAGCCTCATCAAGCCTGCCTTTGCTTGTACCTAGGCCGAACCCATATGGCCAAACAAAGACGTCTCACCAAGGCCATTCCAAGCCACTTTTCTTTGAATGCATAGACCACGTTGCCGCAAAGCAGCATCCCAGCACATGCAGCCGACTCCCGCACATAGGGCAAAGCGGGCCTGCGCGCAGCAGGGGAAAGGCGCATTTCGGGGATTCTCGGCCTCCCCGCCATGTGGCGGATTGGCACCGCAGCCGCAACCAGGCATGAGGAAAAGCTCACGAGCTCAGAAGTGTTCCCACCCGTCGACATCAAATTCGATCCTGTCGCCGCTTTTGTTACGCCACTCGCAACCCTCGCCAGTGACAACTTCGCCGAACTGGGTGACGCTGATCGCGTTCCTGGCAGCAAACTTGTTCATCGCCTCCACCTGCTCGGGCGCAACCGTGAACAGAACTTCGTAGTCTTCCCCGCCTGTTATGAGTTTCTCTCGCGCCGCCATCCCCGCCACCACCATTCGAGACGCCGGGACGGACAACGGCACGCGCTCGACATCGGCCATCACCTTCACCTGCGAGGCTGCCGCCAACCGGCCGAGATCCTTGACGAGACCATCGGAGACGTCCATCGCAGCACGCGCGTAGCGCCGTACCAGCAAGGCCGCGGCCAGCAGTGGGGTCGGTCGCGAAAATCGCTCCAACAGGTAGTCGCGCTCAGCCGCATCGAGCCTGGCCAAATCCGCCAATTCGGGCTCGCAAAGAAGTCTCAGCCCGAGCGACGCATCGCCGATCGAACCGGTGACGAACACAAGATCGCCTTCCCGGGCACCATTGCGCCGCACCGAATGACCCTGCAGCACGACACCAACAGCGGCGATCGTGAGCGTGAACGGACCTGGCGTTCGGTCGGTATCGCCGCCGATGAGATGGCAACCGAATGCCGCTTGCGCTTTCCTGAGTTCACCTGCCAGCTGCTGCATGAAAGCGCGCGTGGGCGTGGCCGGTAGCGCCAGCGTCAACAGATACGCGCGCGGCGTCGCGCCCTTGGCCACCAGATCGGAGACGTTGACGGCAAGCGCCTTGAATGCCGGAATTTCACCGGGCAGGAAGTGCACCCCCTCGATAAGTGAATCGGTCGTCAGGACGAGTTCATGCCCCGGCGGTGGCATCATCACCGCGCAATCGTCCTTGAGCTCAAGCGCACCTGCATCCCCCATGGTCAAGGGAGCCAGAAACTCGGCAATGATGCGTTCTTCCCCTGTGATCAGCTCATCAGCACTCATCGACGCGCTCCACGAGGCACGGTGGTGCGAGGGGCGCGGCCTCACTCCTCGGCGGTGCCGGCCTCTTTGGTCTCGAACTCCTTGGGCCGTAGCCTCTTCGCCAGGCGATCAAGCAGGCCGTTGACGACCTTGGGCTCGTCGCCATCGAAAAAGGCGTGCGCGACCTCGATATACTCGTTGATGACGACGCGCGCGGGAACATCACGCCGCTCCAGCAGCTCGAACACACCTGCACGCAGGATGGCGCGCAGGATCGAATCGACGCGCACCAGCCTCCAGCCGGTTGCCAGCTGCTCGTCGACCGCGGGATCGATGTCACGCTGGCGGCGCACGACACCACGCAAGATATCGGCAAAGAACTGAACGTCGGCCTGCGCCAGCACGGCATCCTTGTCTGCACCCGAAAAGCGCAGTGTCTCGAACTCGTGTATGACGTCGTTGAGATCGGTACCGGCCATATCCATCTGATAAAGCGCCTGCACGGCCGCCATGCGCGCTACCGATCGCGCGCCGCGTCCCGTGTTCGGTCTCGCTTTCGCGCTCATACGCCCTGTTCCTGGAATTTGCGCGCAGCATCGATCAGCGCAAAACAAGCACGCACCGCATCCGCGCCCTTGCCGGCCCGGCCACCACGAGAGCGGGCATGCGCCTGTTCCTTGGTATCCACCGTCAATATGCCGTTGCCCACCGCAATGCCATGACGCAAAGCAACGTCCATCAACCAATGATTGGCATTGCCCACAACCACATCGTAGTGCGAAGTCTCGCCGCGAATGACACAGCCCAGCGCCACGGCGCCATGATACCCATGCTCAACGGCCTCGAACCCTCCTGCCGCGATAGCACTCGCCAGCACCTGGGGAATCTCGAGCGCGCCGGGCACGACGACAGTCTCGTAGGTCGCACCCTGCGCTGTTACCTCGGCAATTGCGCCTTCGAACAGCTCATCGGCGATGTCGTTGTAGAAGCGCGCCTGGATGATCAGGATCCGGCAATGCGCACAACGGTGCGGCACGTCGTGATTGTTGTGTCCGGGCATGGGCTTTGATGTCTGCTGTACCATTGCCGATCTATCCGATCTTTCTCGTTGAGACGATTCTCAACCCGAACGCTTCGATGCCAACGTATTTGTGCTCGGGCGAATTGGTGAGAAGGATCATGTCATGCACGCCCAGGTCCCGCAGGATCTGCGAGCCGAATCCGATCTCGACCTGACGGCGTTCGCCCCGCCGAGCCATGCCGCGCCGCTCGTTGTCGTAGAGGCGGTCGGAAAACGTCTTGGGATCGAGGTCGCGCAAAACGACGATGACGCCGCGACCCTCCTTGTCGATCGCGCACATCGATTTCTCGATCGAGCCCGACTGCGAGGCGTTGCCGACGCCGACCAGATCAATCATCGGATCGACGGCATGCACGCGCACCAGAACCGGCTGGCCGTCGGCGACGTCGCCCTTGACGAGCGCGATATGCTCGCCCGGCTCCACCGCCGTTTCATAGACACACAAATCAAACTCGCCGCCAAAATTGCTTTTGACGGGCTTGCACGCAATGCGCCGCACGATGGTGTCGTTGCGCAACCTATAGGCTATGAGATCCTCGATGGAGCCAATCTTCAAGCCGTGCTTCTTGGCGAACACACCAAGATCAGCCATGCGCGCCATGGTGCCGTCGTCGTTCATGATCTCGCAAATGACGGCGGCAGGTGAAAGCCCGGCAAGGCGGGAGAGATCGACGCTCGCCTCGGTATGGCCGGCGCGGATCAGCACGCCGCCATCGCGGGCGACGAGCGGGAACACATGGCCCGGCGAAACGATGTCTCCGGCTGACTTTTCGGGATCGATCGCGGTGGCGATGGTGCGGGCGCGATCATGCGCGGAGATGCCCGTCGAGATGCCTTCCTTGGCCTCGATGGAGACCGTGAAGGCGGTGCGGTTGCGCGAGGCGTTGTGCTGCACCATCGCAGCGAGCTGCAATTCGGTGGCGCGGCGTTGTGTCAACGCAAGGCAAATGAGGCCGCGGCCGTGCTTGGCCATGAAGTTGATGGCGTCCGGCGTCGCCATCTGCGCAGGAATGATGAGGTCGCCCTCGTTCTCGCGGTCGGCGGCATCGACCAGGATCACCATGCGCCCATTGCGCAGTTCCTCGATGATCTCGGGCGTCGATGCCAGTGTCGTCGCCGGCTTGTCGGCGGCAGCCTTCTCGGCAGTGGGCCGGCCGGGCGCCGGCTTTTTGGCCGACCGCTTTTGTCGCGCATCACTCACTGGCGGAACTCCATGAGGCGCGCCACGTAGCGCGCGAACAGATCGACTTCGAGGTTGACCTCGTCGCCCGGCTTTTTGCGCCCCCAGGTCGTCCGGGTCAAGGTGTGGGGGATGAGGTTGACGCCAAAGCGTGAACCCGCCACCTCGTTCACCGTAAGCGAGGTGCCATCGAGCGCTACCGAGCCCTTTGGAGCGATGAAAACCGCCAAATGCTCGGGGGCCTCGAACAGGAAACGGCGGCTCTCCCCATCCGCACTCAGCGACACGATCCGTGCACGTCCGTCGACATGCCCCGAGACGATATGTCCACCAAGCTCATCGCCGGCCCGCAGCGATCGCTCCAGATTGATCTCGCGGCCCGGCTGCCATTGATCCAGACACGATTTGCCGAGCGTCTCGTTCGACACGTCGACGGTGAACCGGCACCCCGAGCCTGCGGGCGTCAATGACGTCACCGTCAGGCACACGCCATCGCACGCAATCGACGCACCAAGGGCAATCGTCGCCGGATCGTAGGCGGTCTCCAACGTGAAGCGGCCACCTTCGCGCGCCACCACCCGTCCGACATCCGAAATAAGCCCTGTGAACATGGATGCTTCTATCCCTATCGTTGGCTGTCGAGCGTTGCGGGGATGCCCGCGCGGGCGCGTTGCCCCAGGCGCTGGCGAAACACCAGCATGTCGTCACCCGCCAGACGACGATGCGCGGCGAGCGAAAGATTGTCGAGGCCGATGAGCGCGCCAAGAGTGCGCCGCGCCGTATCCTCGTCGATGCCCTGCATGCCGTTGGGCCAGGCGTGAAACAGCACCACTTCGTCGAACAACCCGTGTCGGGCGAACGCGGTCCACACACTGGGGCCACCTTCCACAAGCAGCCGTGTGACGCCGATCGAGGCCAGCGTCTCCAGCATCGACGGCAACCAGATGCGGCCGCCGACGCAGCGCACGGTATGCACGATGACGCCCACTTCGCGCAGCCGGTCGAGTGCGCTGGCATCCCCTGCCTTGACCGCATCCGCCGTCACCAGATGCACTGGCACCTGGCGGGCACTCGCCAGCAATTTCGTGCCGTCGAGAGCGCCGGCGCTGGACGACAGGACGACGCGGATCGGAGAGCGCGCGGCAAGCCCCGGCAGCCGGCAAGTCAGCTCCGGATCATCGTCGCGCACCGTACCGCGTCCAACCAGGATGGCGTCGGCTTCCGCGCGCAGCAGATGACCGTGTGCACGCGCCTCCACTCCGGTCACGAACACCGGCGCGCCGGCGCTGCCGCGTGGCACCGCGCCATCGGCGCCGACCGCAATCTTCAACTGCACGAACGGGCGCCGCTCGGTGATGCGCACGATGTGCCCGCGCGTCAGCCAGTGCGCCTCCTCCGAGCAGACCCCGCGCACGACCTCGATGCCGGCGCGCCGCAATTGCTCCAGCCCGCGCCCGGACACACGCGGATCGGGATCGGTCAGCGCCACCACGACGCGCTGCAACCCTGCCGCTATGACCGCATCCGAGCAAGGCGGCGTCTTGCCGTGGTGCGAGCATGGCTCCAGCGTAACGTACATGGTCATGCCGCGCGCACGCGCTCCCGCTTGTGCAATCGCCACCGGCTCGGCATGCGGCCGCCCCCCAGGCTGCGTCCATCCGCGCGCGATGATCTCGCCCGTGCCCTCGTTGGCGATGACCGCGCCGACCGCGGGATTGGGAGAGGTGGTGCCAAGCCCCCGCCGCGCCATGCGTAGTGCGATGCGCATCATCTCGGTGTCGAAGGCGCTTGGCGCAGTTTGCGGCATGCCATCAATACTTCTTGGCGGCAGGCGGCATGGCGGCAGGCCAGCTATCGTCGTCGCTACCCTTGTCGCCGCGGTTGGTGCTGGCGAGCGTGCCGACGCCGGAACGCTCCGCCGGCTCTCCTGGCACGCGCGCAATCTCACCCAGCACCTGAGCGAAATCGGACGCCTCGCGGAAATCGCGATAGACGGACGCAAAGCGCACATAAGCGACGGGGTCGAGCCCGCGCAAACCTTCCATCACCAGTTCGCCGATGGCGGCCGAGGGAACTTCGACCTCGCCGAGGCTTTCGAGCTGTCGCACAATGCCCGAGATCATGCGCTCGACGCGATCCTGGTCGATCTGGCGCTTTCGCAACGCGATGGTGACGGAAGCGGCGAGCTTATCGCGGTCGAACGGCACCTTGCGGCCCGAGCGCTTGACGACGACAAGCTCGCGCAACTGCACGCGCTCGAACGTAGTGAAGCGTCCACCGCAATCGGGACACACGCGGCGACGGCGGATTACGGCATTTTCCTCCGTCGGGCGGCTGTCTTTGACCTGCGTATTTTCACCCGCGCAATAAGGGCAGCGCATCCACCTTGCTCTCCGCGAAATGACGAAGCGCCGGCGGGAGCAAGCCCGGCCGGCGCCTTGTTAGAGCCTACTAGGCTCGCGCGATCAAGCGTTGATCAGGCGTAGATCGGGAAGCGATTGCATAGCGCGATGGCCTGCTTCTTGACCTTCTCCTCGACCGCGCCATTGCCTTCCTCGCCGTTCTTGGCGAGACCATCGAGAACTTCCGCGATCATGCGGCCGATCTCCTGGAATTCGGCAACGCCAAAGCCGCGCGTGGTGCCGGCAGGAGAGCCCAGACGAATGCCGCTCGTCACCATCGGCTTGGCCGGATCGAACGGCACGCCGTTCTTGTTGACGGTGATGTTGGCGCGGCCGAGCGCCTTTTCGGAGATGTTGCCGGTCAGGTTCTTCGGCCGCAGATCGACGAGGATCAGGTGGCTATCAGTACCGCCCGAAACCAGCGCGAAGCCGGCTTGCACCAGCACCTCGCCCATGGCGCGGGCATTCTCCATCACGTTCTTCGCGTAGATCTTGAACTCCGGCTGCAGCGCTTCGCCGAACGCCACCGCCTTGCCGGCGATCACATGCATCAGCGGACCGCCCTGAATGCCGGGGAAGATCGCCGAGTTGATCTTCTTGGCGATGTCCTCGTCGTTGGTCAGGATCATGCCGCCGCGCGGGCCACGCAGCGTCTTGTGCGTGGTGGTGGTGACGACGTG
>CAZLHQ010000132.1:0-9233 GCA_964559355.1 uncultured Hyphomicrobiaceae bacterium | reverse complement strand
CGTCCTCGATCTGCTGCTTGACGCGCTCGACGTCGGCGGCCGGCAGATCGACTTTGTTCAGAACGGGAAGGATCTCGAGTTCGTTGTCGAGCGCGGTATAGACGTTGGCGAGCGTCTGCGCCTCCACGCCCTGGGACGCATCGACCACGAGGATCGCGCCTTCGCAGGCGGCAAGGCTGCGCGATACCTCGTAGGCGAAATCGACGTGGCCCGGCGTGTCCATCAGGTTCAACTGATAGGTCTTGCCGTCCTCGGCCTTGTAATCGAGCCGCACGGTCTGCGCCTTGATGGTGATGCCGCGCTCCCGCTCGATATCCATCGAGTCAAGAATCTGGTCCTTCATCTCGCGGTCGGAGACGTTGCCGCACAATTGGATCAGCCGGTCCGACAAGGTGGACTTGCCGTGATCGATGTGGGCGATGATGGAGAAGTTGCGGATCAGCGATGTATCGGTCATGCGCGGCTCATTAGCATTGGCCGCAGGGCAGCGGAAGGGGCGCGGCGCCCCCGTGCAATCGGGCCGCATCTGGGTGTTGGCGGAAGTCGAGCAGCTTTGTCCGAAGTCGTCTCAATCCCTTGACGTCCACGGCAACGGGAAGGTTCGCACTTAGGCGAACGTAGCACGATCCGGAAGATTGTTTTCGGGTCAATTTGCTTGACGCCACGGGAACCTATGGCCCATACGAGCAGTTGACAGCGTCACATGCGCAACACAGGAGATCGTCACCATGGCTGCCGATTATGGGGCTCACCAAATGAAAGAGCTGAACGACGAGGCGCGGCGGGCGGTCAATGCGGCGTTCGACGCGTTGAACGATTGGCGCAACGATATGGCCTCGGCCAGCGAACGCTATTCCTCCAAGGTTTTCGACCAGATGTCGACGGCGACGCGGGCGATGGGCTGGCCCGACGAGGTCGTCAATGCCACAAGGCAGCAGCTACAGAATGCCTCGCGCATGCAGCTGCAGATGATGGATCAGGTGATGGATGCGTGGAAGGGCCAGCTGCGCAATCCGGGCGCGGGCTTCCAGATGCCGTCCGGCATGATGCCGGGTATTCCGGGGATGCCGGATTTCACCAAGGGCTTGGGTGACATGGGGAGCCTGGGCGGCATGTCGATGGCGCCGTTCCAGTTCTGGATGAATGCCGCCGAGATGTGGCAGAAGAACTGGGCTTCGGCGATGTCGTTCTGGATGAAGGGCCCGTCGGGTCTCACCGAAATGATGGAGCAGATGCGCCGCGATATGGGCGGGCGCTGAGCTTTCAATATGGGTCGCTGACCTCATCGACGCCGCCGCAGGGGGCAAGCCCTTGCGGCGGTTCGCATTTGGTGCGGACCTTGCGGTTGTGGAATAATTGAGCGCGGCATCGCTCACACCGACTTCCTTGCGTTGTTCCAAGCATTGCCAAAATTGAGCCCTGAACGGCGTCAACATACCGGGCCAGGGGATGCCACGCGGCAGCAGCGTGCATGCCCCAACTGAATTTCGCCAACAACCGCCCCCTGTAGACGAGGTATTGATGCGCACCCTTTCGGCCGTTGGATTGGCGGTCCTGACCACGCTTGCGCTTATGACATCTGCCGCGCGGGCAGTGGCGCCCGGTGGCTTCAAAGAGAACCCGCGCGACTGTCAGAACACGCAGAGCTTCCCCGCCTGGATGGCAGGCTTCAAAAAGGAAGTCATTGCTGAAGGAATTTCCAGCAGCACCCTCGAGCGGGCGATCGGCGGGCTCGATGTCGACCCAGGTGTCATCAAGCGCGATCGCCGCCAGGGCTTTTTCGCGCAGAGCTTTCTGTCGTTCCAGAAGCGTCTCGCGACCGATTTCCGCGTCACCAACGGGCGCAAAAAGATTGCCGCCAACAAGGCCGCGTTCGATCGCGCCACGAAAGAGTTCGGCGTACCCGCCGAGGTCATCACGGGTTTCTGGGCGCTTGAAAGCGATTTCGGCAAGGGTATGGGCGATCTGCCGGTACTGCGTTCGCTGGTCACGCTCGCTTATGACTGCCGCCGCGGCGAGATGTTCCGCGCCGAGCTGAAGGCGGCCTTGAAGATCATCGATCGCGGCGATCTGGAGCCCGCCGAGATGATCGGGTCGTGGGCGGGCGAGCTGGGCCAGACGCAGTTCCTGCCCACCCGTTATCTCGACTATGCCATCGACTATGATGGCGACAAGCATGCCAACCTGTTCCGTTCCGACGCCGACATCATCGGCTCGACAGCGAACTATATGAAGCAGTTGGGCTGGCGCGCGGGCGAGCCATGGATCGAGGAGGTGGCGTTGACCGCCGACCTGCCCTGGCAGGAGGCCGATCTCGCCGTCAAGCATCCGCGCTCGCAGTGGGCGAAGTGGGGCGTGAAGCGCCGCGGCGGTGCAGCCCTTCCAGGCGACAAGATGCCCGCGTCTTTGCTGTTGCCGATGGGGCGGATGGGGCCAGCGTTCCTGGCCTACGAGAACTTCGGCATCTATCTGCAATGGAACCAGTCGCTCAACTATGCAACGACGGCGGCCTATCTGGCCACACGCATTGCCGGCGCGCCGGTGATGAGCCCGGGGCGTGACGGCATTCCCGACCTTGACGGCGAGCAGACCAAGGAGCTGCAGCGCCTGCTTGCCAAGCGGGGCTTCGATGTCGGCACCATCGACGGACTGGTTGGCGAAAAGACGCGTTTGGCGGTGAAGCAAATGCAGCTCAAGTTCAAGCTGCCGGCCGACAGCTATCCAACGCCAGAGCTGCTGACGATGCTGCGCGGGGGCTGAAGCGAGTACCTGAGCGTATCGCTACCGGTTCGTCGCAAGTGATGTGACGTGCCGCGATCCAGGTGCGCCGATACGATACCGTGGCTTGCAAAAGCGATATAGGATGACCGAAGCTGCCGCCCGGTGCAGCGCCACGAGACGGGGGTCGGGCCACTGTCCGCAATCTTCAGCGCCATAGCTCCGGTCTTTGCGCTCATCCTCGCGGGACATGTCGTGCGCCGCACGGTGGTTGGCGAGGCGGATTTCTGGGCGGGCGCCGACCGTATCGCTTATTGGGTGCTGCTGCCGTCGCTGTTGTTCAACAAGATCTCGACCATGCAGGTGTCGGCCGAGTTCATCGGACCGTTTGCGCTCGTAATAAACGCTGGCTTCGTCGCCGCTTTCGTCTTCGCGATCGTTGCCTCACGCGTGTTCGCCTTCCCCGGGCCGGTCGCCAGCTCGGTGGTGCAGGGGGCTGCGCGCCACAACACGTTCATCGCGCTGGCCGTGGTGGAAGGTCTGTTGGGAGCCGCCGGGCAGGCGAGCGCCTATCTGGCCTCCTCGATCCTCATTCCCATCACCAACATCTCGGTCGTCATTGCGATCGTGCTGCTGCATCGCGGCGGCCGGCAGACCACCGGTGTGGCGCGCGCCATCGCTCGCGATATCGTGCGCAATCCGCTGCTGATCGCGGTCGCTGCCGGCTTCATCTTCAACGTTGCCGGTGCGGGAAAACTTCCGGTCCTGCATGCCATGACAGACCTGCTCGGCCGCGCCGCGCTGCCGCTCGTGCTGCTGTCGATCGGCGCCAGCATCAGGCCCGATGGCTTCAACGCATCGCTGACGCCGATCGCTGTCGCGACCGTGGGGAAGATGCTGGTCTTTCCGCTGGCGGTTTTCATAACCGCCCGCTGGATGGGGCTTGCCGAGGTTCCCGCCAGCGTGGCGATGATCTATGGCTCGTGTGCGACGGCAACGTCGTCGTATGCTCTGGCGCGGCAGATGGGGGGCGACGCGCCGCTGGCCGCGGCCATTGTCACGCTGCAGACGCTGGCGAGCTTTATTACTATCCCTGCCGCAATCCTGGTGACGCGCTACGCGTTCGCATGAGCGTCTGCTTTTCTTCGCCAGGTCAGTGCAACTTCACATGCGGCTCGGTGCGACGTGTCAGCATGCGTGACAGCGTATCCAGGCCAACCTTGGTGAAGCCATGCAGGGCAACCTCGTGCATCTTGTAGAGCGAGCGATACATGAGTTTGGCGAACAGGCCCTCGATCATCATCGAGCGGCCGGAGACGAAGCCCATCAGGCTGCCGACGGTCGAGTAGTGGCCCAGCGAGACGAGTGAGCCGAAATCGCGATAGGTGAAGTCCGTCAGCGGCTCGCCTTTCATCCTTCGCTGGATGTTGCCGATCAGGTGCGTCGCCTCCTGGTGGGCGGCCTGGGCACGCGGTGGGATTGCGCTGCTCGATCCCGCAGGCACCAGATAGGCGCAGTCGCCAAGCGCGAAGATGGCGTCGTCACGCGTCGTCTGCAGCGTCGGCTTGACCACGAGCTGGTTCGAACGGCTGACTTCGAGGCCGTCGAGATGGGCAAGCACTTCGGGACCTTTGACGCCCGCCGCCCATACCACCAGCTCGGAGGCGATGAACTCGCCCGAGGCGAGCTTGACGCCCTCGGGCGTCACCTCGGTCACGCGCGCGCCCGTGCGAATGTCGACACCGAGGTCGGTGAGGATCTTGGCGGTCGATTGCGACAATCGCTCGGGCAACGCCGGCACGATGCGCGGCGCCGCTTCGATCAACGTGATCTTGATGTCCTTTTCGATGTTGATGCGATCGAGGCCATAGGCGACGACGCCGCGCACGGTGCGGTGCAGCTCGGCGGACAGCTCGGTACCGGTCGCGCCTGCGCCGATGATCGTCACGTGCAGCTGACCGGGGCGGATTGGCTCGGCCTGCGCATGTGCGCGAATGCAAGCATTGATGAGACGGCGATTGAAGCGCTCGGCCTGCTCGGGCGTATCGAGCATGATGGCGTTCTGCTGCACGCCCGGTGTGCCGAAATCGTTCGACACGCTGCCGACTGCAATCACGAGCGTGTCGTAGCGCAGCGAGCGTTGCGGCGTGATGGGGCGGCCTTCCTCGTCGAATGTGGCGGCCAGATGCACGAGCTTATCCTTGCGGTCCAGGCCCACCAGCTCGCCGTAGCGATAGCGAAAGCCGTGCCAATGGGCCTGCGCGAGATAGTCGATCTCGTGGCGGCCGATGTCCATGCTGCCGGCAGCGATCTCGTGCAGCAGCGGCTTCCAGATATGCGTGCGCGCCTTGTCGATCAGGGTGACGCCGGCCTTGTTGCGGCGACCGAGCTTCTTGCCGAGCTGGGTCGCCAGCTCCAGGCCGCCCGCACCGCCGCCGACCACGACGATCTGATGCAGGGTGGGATCGGATATGGGCGGCAACGCGGGATCGGGGCGCTTGGTGGATTGAGACATTGGCGGTCTTTCTTTGTCGTTGTTGTACGGTTGTTGCCGCTCGGCCGAGCCTTCCGCATCAAGGCCTCTCCTGAAATAGCACTTTCGGTCGCCCGGCGACCATTGACCGGGCGACGTAATATTGGACCGCACAATGTGCTTCTTCAGCTGCGGATTTCGCCGCCTGTCGCCTTGCTGACGGCTGCGATGATTTTCTGCGACACGGCCTCGATGTCCTTCTCGGTGAGTGTCTGCTCGCTCGGCTGCAGCGTGACGGCGATGGCAAGCGACTTCTTGCCTTCTTCGGCGAGCTTTCCGCCCTCGAACAGATCGAACACGGCGACATCGCGGATCAGTGACTTGTCGGCGCCAGCAGCAGCACGCACGACGTCACCGGCTGCAACGGAGCTATCGAGCACAAATGCAAAGTCGCGCGACAGCGCCATCAAGTCGCTTTCGGCCAGCGGCGGCTTGGCGCGCGACTTCTTCTTCTCGGGCGGCAGTGCGTCGATGAATACTTCGAACGCCACCAGCGGGCCTTGCATGTCGAGTGCAGCAAGCGCTTTGGGATGTACCTCGCCGAAATGTGCCAGCACCACCTTGGGGCCAAGCCGCAGGCTGGCCGCACGGCCCGGGTGGTAATAGCCCGGTGCATCGCGTGTGATCTGCGCCTTGGCAGGATCGATGCCGAGTGCGGCCAGCACGGCAGCCGCGTCGGCCTTGGCGTCGAAGGCATCGATGGCTGCCGCTGCACCAGACCAATGGCGCCCCGAGCCGGCAATCGCGGCCGTTCCCGAACGCACGCCAGCAGCGGAGATGAATTGCTGCTCAGGGGATGTGCCGCGGTAGGACTGGCCGATTTCGAACAGCGCTACATCGGCAAGGCCGCGATTGCGGTTGCGCCGCGCAGCCGTAATGAGACCGGCAAGCAGGCTCGGCCGCATCGACGCCATGTCGACGGAGATCGGGTTCGAAAGGTCGAGTGCCCCATCGCCGCCGCCGAACAACGTGGCCTCCGACTTCGGCAGGAACGACCACGTCACGGCTTCGACGAGACCGCGAGCGGCAAGCGTGCGGCGTGCCTTGCGGATGCGCCGCTGCAACTCGGTCAGTACGGCACGGGCAACACCAGGTTGCCGCGGCAGCGGTGTGGACGGCACTTTGTCGAGACCGGCAATGCGCACGATTTCCTCGACGAGATCGGCGGAACCATGAACATCGGGACGCCAGCTCGGAACCGTAACCTCCACAGTGCCGCCTTTTGCCGTGAGCACGAAGCCGAGCGCCGTCAGCGTCGACTTGATGGCGTCGTCGGCGATCGTGAGGCCGGACAATTTGGCGACGCGCGCCGTTTCGAAGACGATGCTGCGTTTGGGATCAGGGACACTGCCCGCCAGTTTCATTTTCGACGACGTGCCGCCGCACATTTCGAGAATCATGGCGGTTGCCAGATCGAGCCCAGGCACCACCGATTGCGGATCGACGCCGCGCTCGAAGCGGTAGCGGGCATCGGTGACAAGTCCGGTCTTGCGGCCGGTGATTGCGGTGCGGACGGGATCGAACCAGGCGCTTTCGATCAGCACGTTGGTGGTTGCTTCCGTGCAGCCCGATGCCTCCCCGCCCATGATGCCGCCGAGCCCAAGCGGACCCTTGTCGTCGGCGATGACGCACATCGTCTCGTCGACATCGTAGGTCTTGCCATCGAGGCCGAGAAAGCTTTCGCCGTTCTTGCCGAGTCGTGCGCGGATGTAACCCGAGAGCTTGTCGGCGTCATAGACGTGCAACGGGCGCCCGAGATCGTTGGAGATGTAGTTGGTGACATCGACAAGCGCGTTGATCGGGCGCAGGCCGACAGCTTTAAGTCGCGCCTGCATCCAGGCCGGTGACGGCCCGTTCTTGACACCCTTTACGTAGCGGCCGGCAAACACCGGGCAGGCGTCGGCGGTCTCGGGCGAGAACTCGAGCAAGATGTCGATGGGGGATGCGTCCTTGCCCTCGACCTTGGGCAGCGCCCGTGGCGGCTTCAGCGTACCAAGCCCGGCCGCAGCCAGATCGCGGGCAATGCCACGCACGCCGGTGCAGTCGGGCCGGTTGGGCGTCAGCTTCACCTCGATCACGGGATCATCGAGCCCCAACACCGAGACATAGCGCGCGCCCACCTTGCCTGCGTGGGCGGCGCCAACCTCGATGATGCCTTCGCTTTCGCTGGAAAGCTGCAGCTCGGCGGCCGAGCACATCATGCCGTTGGAGACGACGCCGCGCACCGGTTTCTTCTCGAGCGTGATGCCGGAGCCTGGAATGTAGGTGCCGAGCGGTGCGAATACGCCGAGCATGCCGGCCCGCGCGTTCGGAGCGCCGCACACCACTTCCATCAGCGGTTTGCCCGTTTCGATTTCCACCTGCAGAACGCGCAGGCGGTCGGCATTGGGGTGCTGCTTGGCCTCGACGACACGAGCAATCGTGAACGCGGCAAGCGCGGCGGCAGGATCCTCGATTTGCTCCACCTCGAGACCGATGGCTGAAAGCGTGGTTGCGATCTCATCCAACGATGCGCCGGTGTCGAGGTGGTCCTTGAGCCAGGAGAGCGTGAACTTCATCTCGCGTCGGGTCCTTGCTGTGGGCTGGCGTCGAGGCGGCGCCGGTCCGGTTGTGTTTCAATTCAATGTCTATCCGTTGGTGCCGTCAGCCCGATGCTGTCGCTTGACGGCATGCACCTTGGCCCAGATCCAGGCGAAGGAGACGACGATGCGGATCAGCGTCAAGCCGTAGTAGATGCGGAAGACGAAGCAGTACCAGACGAACCAGCGCATTGCCCGGTTCATGAAGACGGCGCTCACCGACAGCTCGAAGTGCTCCATGATGTCGAAGAAGCCGCCGCGAAGTACGAGATCGAGCGCGAAGAAGGCGACGCTGATGGGGCCGGCCGTAATCGGCTCGTTGCGGATATTGACGAAGATTGCGCGACCTTCGGTCTGCAACAGAAGGCAGCTCAGAACGAACAAGATGTAGAAGACGAGCATCGAGACGCCCATCGAGCGGTAGTAAATGAGAACGTGACGCAGAGTATCCCGCGAGAAGCCGTATTCAATCCAGCTGTCGAGATCGCGGTGCTTGCTGTCGTGGAAGAACCACGTCCAGAACGCCATCAGCGTCATGGCGAGGCTGAGGCCGATCGCCAGCATCACCGGCACAGAGATGTTGTCGATCAGCAGCAGCATGATGCGTTGTGCCTCACGACGCCGTCGCCGGCGCCCTCCTATTCTGCAACCAGCCGATAGGCGGCATGGCAGCCGGTGCAGTTTGCAAGAATGGCGGAAAGCTTTGCCATCATCTGCTTGGCGTCACCCATGCTGGCAGCTTCCTGCGCCAGCGCGTCAAAGCGGCTGTGCGTGTCCATGCCGAGCGTGCGCCACTCGGCCGGCATCTTGCGCATCATCTCGCGCGGCACATTGTGCGTGGTTGCCATGCCGGACGCCTTGGCGTGTTTTGCGACCTCGGCCGGCTTGTCATCGGCAAGCGCACTTACAATGCCCTGAACGCTGACGAGGAACCCGCGCATTTCATGCAGGACGAAATCGCGCTCGCCGGCCGTCAGCTGCACCGGGGTGCGGTCGTCGCCCGGCTGCAGGGGCTTGTTGCCGGATGCGTCTGGCGAGGAATGGTCTGCATGCGCGGCGTGATCGTGCTGGCCGCCAGCTTGTGGCGCCGGCTTCTCGTCTGCCATGGCGATGCCGGCAGCAACGAGGATCGCCATCGCTGCATAGGCAATCGTTGACCGTGTGGTTGTCGTCATCGGCAAATCCCTTTTTCTGAAAGGCACTGCACGGATGCAGTGTTGCTTTCAACCCGAAAGACCGCCCGCCAGGCCCGGCACGTCGAGAACCGAAAAGCCATAGTGCTTCAGCCAGCGCATGTCGGCGCCGAAGAAGGCTCGCAGGTCGGGGATCGCGTATTTCAGCATCGCCATGCGGTCGATGCCCATGCCGAAGGCAAAGCCTTGATACTTGTCGGGATCGATGCC
>CAZLHQ010000131.1:0-9456 GCA_964559355.1 uncultured Hyphomicrobiaceae bacterium | reverse complement strand
GAGCGCATGATCCACTTCATCCCGCCGCACAACGAGAAGATCCGCGCCAAGCTGAAAGACACGATCAAGCAGGTCGACGTCGTGCTCGGCAACCTCGAGGATGCCATTCCGGCGACCGAGAAGGAGGCCGCACGCCTAGGCTTCGTCTCGATGGCCAAGGAGCACGATTTCGGCCAGACCGGCCTTTGGACCCGCATCAACTGCCTCAACAGCCCGTGGGCGCTGGACGACATCACGACGCTGGTCGCGGAAGCCGGCGACAAGCTCGACGTAATGATGCTGCCGAAGGTCGAGGGGCCCTGGGACATCCACTATCTCGATCAGCTCCTGGCCCAGCTCGAGGCGCGCCATGGCGTCAAGAAGCCGATCCTCATCCACGCCATCCTGGAGACGGCGGAAGGCGTCAAGAACGTCGAGGCGATCGCGGTTGCCTCCCCGCGCATGCACGGCATGAGTCTTGGCCCCGCCGATCTGGCCGCCTCACGCGGCATGAAGACGACCCGCGTCGGCGGCGGCCACCCCGACTATCAGGTCTTGGCCGATGCCGATGGCGACAAGCCACGCGCGCGCTATCAGCAAGATTTGTGGCACTACACCGTCGGCAAGATGGTCGACGCCTGCCTAGCCTACGGTTTGAAGCCGTTCTACGGCCCATTCGGTGATTTTTCCGACAGCGCAGCGTGCGAAAGCCAATTCCGCAACGCCTTCCTGCAGGGATGCCTCGGCGCCTGGTCGCTACATCCGAGCCAGATCGAGATCGCCAAGCGGGTATTCTCGCCCGACGTCAAGGAAGTGCTGTTCGCCAAGCGCATCCTCGACGCCATGCCGGATGGCACCGGTGCTGTGATGATCGACGGCAAGATGCAGGACGACGCCACCTGGAAGCAGGCCAAGGTGATCGTCGATCTGGCCAAGGTGGTTGCTGCGCGCGATGCCGCCATGGCCGCCGCCTACGGCCTTTGAGGCACAAGACGCAATGAGCTTCCAGATACCGCGTGAATTCACCACGCGCACGCATCATCCCGGCTAACTATTGACAGCCGCCAGCCGCTTCAGTCGAATGTCCATAGAGGGCGGCAATTGCCCCCGGCTGGTACCGCTGGTCGAGCGGGAATGGCGAGGCGACGTCGGATGCGGCAGGCGAAATTCGCGGTGGGCGATGTCGTGCGTCACCGTCTTTACCCATTCCGGGGCGTGGTGTTCGACATTGATCCGGTGTTCGACAACACCGAGGAATGGTGGCTGTCGATCCCGGAGGAAATCAGGCCCGCCAAGGACCAGCCGTTCTATCACCTGCTGGCTGAGAACGCGGAAACGGAATACATCGCCTATGTTTCCGAGCAGAACCTGCTGCCAGACGACAGCGGCTTGCCGATCCGGCATCCCAAAGTGAGCGAAATGTTCGCCCTCGACGATGACGGCCACTATCGCGCCGTCTTCATCAACCCGCACTGATAGCGTTCTCCAATGATTGCTGGCGCCCGCCGCGTCATGACGTGACCGAACGTGTCCGCATGACGTTTGCCGTTCGACCGTGCTGGTCATGCTCGCCAGCAACCCGAGCAGGCAACGAAAAGGCCGCGGATGATGCCATCCACGGCCGTTTCGTTGATTGGGGTGTAAAGCGCGGTCGACCTTACTTCTTCTTTTTCTCGGCGGGCTTCTCCGCTGGTGCGGGAGCCGCACCGGCTGCCGGTGCGCCACCCGGAGGCGGGTCGAGCAGCTTGGCCGCGTCGGCCTTCGCCTTCTGCTCTTCCTTCATCTTCTCGACCATCTGCGCCTGACGCTGGCGGATCTGACCCATCAGTTCACCGCGCGCCTTGGAATACTTCTCATTGTCGATCGGAGGACCATCGAATGCGGCGGTAAAGCCGTCGAGCGGAACGGGGAAGCCGATCGGCTGGGCGGCTGCGTTGAGCGCCAGGATCATAATGCCGCCTCCAGCCTTCATCTGGTCAATGAAGGCAGCCTCGGCCTCGATTTCGGCGGTGCAGCCGGCCGGATGGCACAGCGAATACTTCAGGTTGATCGGCTTCAGCGCCGCCTCGTCGATCTTTTCGTTTTTGGCAGCCTTTGCCCACTGGTCGGCCGTGTAGACGGCGGCGCGCACCCCAGGCGGGATTGCCATGCCAAGCGGCACCATCACCATCAGGCTCTTCTTGTCTTGTCCCTCGACCTCACGAATGGCGGCAGACACCAGCACCATGCCGGTGTTGCCATCGAGGCGCTCATGATGGGTCAGGCAGATTTTCTTGTCGTCGGGAACATCCTTGCCCTCGGCGTCCTTCTTGGTCATGCGTGCGGTTTCGCACAGCTTGACCCAAGCGCTCTGCTTTTCCGCCGGAGCAGCTGCCGCAGCTGGTGCCGGCGCTGCTTCCTTCTTGGCCTCACCCTTCTTCTGGGCAAAAGCCGGTCCCGCGGCACCGAGTGCTGCAAGTGAGAACGCCAAGGCCGCCGAAACGGTCAGCAGAGCGCGCCCGCCGATCGGCGCTTCCATAATACGGCGACTTTGAATAGCCATGAATTTCTGGACCTCTCCTCTAAGAGCCGTCCGCGACGGCTCAGCCCCACGAATACGTGCCGCGCCGCCCTCGAGCGCACGGGCCCAGCCGCCTCTCGGCTGCCTCTGTCGCCGCAGTAAGTCTCGGATTGCGGCAATCCCGTGGCCAAATTTCCAGACTTGGAGGAATCCCCACAGCGATGCCATATCGACGTGGCAATCACGCAACGTGCGGTCGCAGCGCCAATCCCGGCGCATTCCAAGTCTGCCTCAATATGTTGTGGAATATCTGCATGATGAGATGTTGTGCCACGGTTTTGATCGCAGCCTTTCCCGGGCTTGGCGCCATGGACCGACGCATGCGCCAACTGACCATTGCACGCGGCACCCGGCCTGATGATTCCTCCCGTGTGCGCCGGCGGTCTCGACTGGGTTGCGCATTTCGCTCAATCGCGCTTGGGCTCTCCCTCGCCGGATCGTTCGCCGCGTCCGCAGCAGCTGGCGAGACTCGCCACGCCATTGCCATGCACGGTGCGCCCAAGGAAGCGGCTGGCTTCACCCACTTCAGCTACGTCAACCCTGCCGCCCCCAAGGGTGGGCGCATCACGATCGGCATGCCGGGCTCCTACGACAGCATCAATCCGCTGATCGTCAAAGGCAGTCCGGCGGCGGGTATGCGCGAATATGTCTACGAGACCTTGCTGACGCGAGGGTTGGACGAGCCATTTTCACTCTATGGCCTCCTCGCCGAGAGCGTTGAAATGCCCGACGATCGCAGTGAGATCACCTTCAATCTCAATCCCAAGGCGCGCTTCTCCGACGGCACACCAATCACCGCCGACGACGTTTTGTTCTCCTGGCAATTGTTGCGCGACAAGGGCCGCCCCAACCACCGCAGCTATTACGCCAAGGTGGCCAAGGCCGAACGCCTCTCGGCGTCGCGCGTGCACTTCGTCATGGAGGGGGAGGATCGCGAGATGCCGCTGATCCTCGGATTGATGCCGGTGCTGCCGCGACACGCCACCAATCCAGAAACCTTCGACCAGACGACACTCGAGGCTCCTCTGGGCTCGGGCCCCTACAAAATCACTCGCGTCGATCCTGGCCGCTCGATCCTCTACCAGCGCGATGCCAACTATTGGGGTCGCGACCTGCCGGTCAACAAGGGCCGCTTCAATTTCGACGAGGTACGCTTCGAGTACTATCGCGACGGCGTTGCCATGTTCGAGGCATTCAAGAGCGGCGACATCGACTTCTGGAACGAGGAGGATCCCGCGCGCTGGGCTAGCGGCTACGACATACCAGCCGTCAAGGATGGCCGCATCGTCAAGAAAGAGTTCGATATCGGCCTGCCGGCGGGCATGACGGCGCTCGCATTCAATACGCGCCGCAAGGTATTCGCAGATCCCTTGGTGCGTGGCGCGCTGATCGCGCTGTTCGATTTCGAGTGGATCAACCGCAACCTCTATCACTCGCTCTACAAGCGCACGCAGAGCTATTTCGAGCGCTCGATGCTGTCTTCGCACGGCCGGCCAGCAGACGCGCGCGAAACCTCATTGCTCGCGCCATTTCCAGGTATGGTGCGAAACGAGTTCATGGCCGGGACCTATTCATTCCCGGTTTCCGACGGCAGCGGCCAGGACCGCGCCAGCATGCGTGTTGCATTCGATTTGCTGACGCGCGCGGGCTACGTGCTCGACGGTCGCCAGCTCGTCGATGCCAAGTCTCGCGAGCCCCTGGCGTTCGAGATGCTGGCGACGTCACAGGCCCAGGAGCGGTTGCTGGGCGGCTATGTCACCACGCTTGCACGGCTCGGCATCGCAGCCCGCGTGCGGGTCGTCGATAGCGCGCAATATCAGCAGCGGATCTCCACCTACGATTTCGACATGATCCAGGCGACATGGCCCGCCTCGCTATCGCCCGGCAACGAGCAGACCTTTCGCTGGCACTCGCGCATGGCCGGGCAGGACGGGACATTCAACTGGGCCGGTGTCGCCAATCAGGCGGCCGACGCCATGATTGCAGCCATGCTGGAGGCCAAGGAGAAGGACGATTTCATATCGGCAACACGCGCGCTCGACCGCGTGCTGCTGTCGGGGAACTATGTCATCCCGCTGTTCCACCTGCCGCGACAGTGGGTCGCCCATTGGAGCAAGCTTGCCCATCCCGAGCCGGCGCCGCAGTCGGGCTACAACATCGATCTGTGGTGGCAGAAGGCAGATAGCGCGCGGCGAGGCTGAAGCGCGTGCACCCTCGACGCGACGTCGCATCGTCATGCGTTTCGATACGTCCGCGCCTCGCGAATGCAGCCCAAGCTCACAACCCGAGCAGCGAAAGCAGACTGCCGCCTGTAGCTTCCGGCGGCGCCTTGTAGGTGGCCATGGCGCTGGCAACCTCGGTGTAGAGCTTGGGCACCCAGGCAGGCTGGCCAGGCTTGGCGGCGGGCACCGGGTGGCGGCGCAAATCGGTCGGCGCAATCACGAGCTTCACGTTCGGCAGACCTATACTGGCCGAAATCACGAACAGTTCCTCGGCCGCCTCGTCACCCATCGCAAGACAGCCCGCCGACGACTTCTTGCCGTGGATCATGATATCGGAGCCCAGGTCCTTTCGGCCATCCTGCTTTGCCATGCGCCGGTCGAAGGCGTTCGGGTAATTGACGCGCATCGAGACGTGATAACGGCTGTTGGGATTGAGAAACGAAATGTTGTAGATGCCCTCGGGCACCTGCTTGTCGCCGCGCACGAGCTTTGGCCCAGCGCCGCCGCTGGCGGCCATCACCTTATAGCGATGCACGAAGGTCCACGCCCCACCTTGCGCACGGGCGTGCATCTCCAGCGCCTTTTCGTCCTTGATGGCGACAAGGGCGATCTCGGCAGGCGGCCATGGCGCTTTTGCAGCCTTGAATTTTTCGGCGATACGCTCGCTGGCTGCGGGAGCAATCTCGACCAATCGGGCTTGCAGACTGCCGTTGCGCGGAACTTGGCCCGGCCGGCCAATGATACCTGCGCTGCGATCGGGAACGGCCAGTCCGGCGCGCTTGGCCGCCTCGAACCCCGCCGCCTTGGCGGCGCTTGTCACGGTCGACCACGAGCGGACGGTTTCGGCCTCATCCTCGTCGTTATGCTGGATCACGTCGCCTTGCTGAATGACGGCCGCGGCCCATTGCTCCGCAGTCATTGGGCCAAGCAGGAAGTGCTGCGAGGACGGCGGCACGAACGCAAGCCGCCCGTTCTCTTGCTGATCCCCCTCGGGCTGCTCCCCGCCTTCATTCTGGCGATATGAAACCTCGGGCTCAGCCACGGGTTGTCGTTGTGACGGCGTATCGGGGAACATCGAGCCCCGCGGCAGCGAGCCCGTTTCCACGACCGGGCCACGCGAGGAGATTTCCGCGTGCCGATCCGCGGCCTGAGGCAACTGGTCAATGACGAGCACCGCCGCGGCGCCGACACCGGCGGCCGCGATCGCAACGGTAATCAATGCTGAGCGATGACCTAGTTTCATTCCTGTAGTCGCCTCAAGCTGCAGATGTTCTGAAGCCTGTCCTGCGCACCATGTCTGATTCGCGCGGTGGGAAGGACTTCTTCAGCGCCGAGGTGACTGATTCGCCGGGCTCAATTGAGGCTTTTCCTCAGCCTTTCTCTTGTGCTCGGCGGCGTTATTGGGTCGAATGCCGGGGCCGTGCGCAAGGCGGCGGCAGTAGCGTCAGCAAGCAGGCGCTGCACGCAACGAGATCGCATCCAAAGAGTTCGAAACCATGAACCAGCCCCCGTTCGACTTCACCGGACCGCGACCGCCTGAACGCTTCAACATGGCGGCCTACGTGATTGCGCGCGCCGCCGTCGCAACGCCCGATAAGGTGGCGCTCATCGTTCATGAGCATCTCGACGGTCCTGCCGCCGAGGTCTGGACCTACAGAGCCATCGATGAGGCCGTGCTACGGATCGCAGGAGGCCTGCAGGCGCGCGGCCTTGAGCGCGGCGATCGCATTTTGATCCGCCTCGACAACACCTCGCACTACGCGCTGGCGTTCTTTGGCGCTATCGCGGCGGGGCTGGTGCCGCTCGCCACCTCGACGCACCTTTCGGCAGAGGAAGCCGCGTTTCTCACCAGCGATTGCGGCGCGCGCGCCGTGGCGCTTGCAGATCACATTCCGCGCGGGGAAGTTGCGGCCGGTGTCGACATCATTTCTGCCGACGACATCGCCACCATGTTGCGCACAGCGCCACGCGCTCCCTATGCGGCAACGCTGGCCGACGATCCCGCCTACATGGTCTACACGTCCGGCACCACGGCCAAACCCAAAGGCGTGGTGCACGCTCAGCGCGCCGCGTGGGGACGACGGCCGATGTATGGCGGCTGGTATGGCATCACGGCCGACGACCGCGTGCTGCATGCGGGGGCCTTCAACTGGACCTACACGCTCGGCACCGGCCTCACCGACCCGTGGGCCAATGGCGCGACATCGATCATCTTCACCGGCGAGAAAGCGCCCGATATCTGGCCGCGGCTGATGGCGCGCACCAACGCCTCACTGTTTGCAACCGTGCCCGGGCTCTACCGCCAAATTCTAAAGTATGCGCCGGTAAGCGACTTGCAGCAGCTCCACGCGCTGCGCCATGGCCTGATGGCCGGCGAGACCCCGCCGGAAGGCTTGTTCGAGGAATGGCAAGACGCCACCGGCCGGCCGCTTTATGAAGCACTCGGCATGAGCGAAATCTCCACCTACATCTCGTGCTCACCTTCGTCTCCGCGCAAACCCGGCACGATCGGCAAGCCGCAGCCAGGCCGCTCGGTGGCAATCCTGCCGGCAGACGGCGGCACCGATCCGCTGCAACCAGGCGAGACGGGGCTGCTCGCGGTGCACCGCACCGATCCCGGCCTGATGCTCGGCTATTGGAAGCGGCCCGAGGAAGAAGCCGAAGTACTGCGCGGCGACTGGTTCATCGGCGGCGATCTGGCCATGATCGATAGCGACGGCTATGTCGCGCACAAGGGCCGCGCCAACGATATCATGAAGGCGCTGGGCTATCGCGTAGCGCCCCAGGAGGTCGAAGCGGTGCTGGCGACGTTCCCCGGTGTGGCGGAGGTCGCCTGCGCGGAACGGCGCGTGCGCGCCGGCGTGTCGGTGATCGCGGCCTACGTCGTGTCTCGAGATGCCGCCTCACCGCCCGACGCCAGCGCACTCATTGCCCACGCGCAGGCTCATCTCGCGCCCTACAAATGCCCGCGAGAGATCGTGTTCGTTGCATCGCTGCCGCGCACGGCGAACGGCAAGGTGTTGCGGCGTGCGCTGGACAAGACACCCGGCTGATCGCTTCAAGAAGGTGATGTTTCACTGGGTGACGAACAGCGAGGTCACGGCCCTGCTCCCGCGCCCGTGCCAAATGCTTTGGCGAAACGCCAACAGGCCAGCGCACAAAGCGCGCATTTTTGCAGTCGCTTTACAGATGAGCCGCGATCAGACGCTGCTGCACTGCAAACATCTGCCTTCCCGAATTCGGCTTGACTTCTATCAAGTGGCGGGGCCAGCTTAAAGGCACATTGTCCCCAACGTGAAGATCGAGCGTTGGCAGCCGTAGTTCCTCGCGCCTCGCGCTTGATTTCACCCCGCAATCGAACTCACGGCTCATCAATGACAGCCGAACTGTCACGCCGCGCATTGTTCGCACGCCTCAGGGGCGGCGGGGCACAACTGCGTCCGCCGTGGAGCACGTCGGAAGCCGAATTCACGGAGCGGTGCTCGCAGTGCGGAAACTGCTTTGATGCCTGTCCGACGGGCGTTGTGGTTCGCGGCCATGCCGGCTACCCGATCGTCGATTTCAGCAAGGCGCATTGCACGTTTTGCGGAGCCTGCGCCTCCGCCTGCAAGGATGGCTGTTTCGACACTACCGAAGGGCGCGCGGCGTGGTCGATCAAGGCCGCAATCGGCGATGGCTGCCTCGAACCCAAAGGCGTTGCCTGTCGCGTCTGCCAGGACGCATGCGAGACCAGCGCCATCCGCTTCAAGCCGCAATTGGGCGGACGCTCTGCTCCCTTTCTCGACGGGGATTGCTGCACCGGCTGCGGCGCTTGTGTCGCCAGCTGCCCCGTTGGCGCAATCAGCGTCGGCAAGGATCGATCCGTGATGGTGAACACATGAATATCTGCGGTGTCCTGGTGCATGCCGATCCACGCCGCATCGATGGCGTGCTTGAAGCCTTGACCAAAATCGAGGGCCTCGAGGTGCACCGTATCGCCGATGCCGGCCGCATCGTCGTCACTGTCGAGGACACCGAGAACGTGCGCGCGCTCGATGCGCTCACAGCCATTCACAAGACCGACGGCGTCGTGGCAGCGGCGCTGACCTACCACCAATTCGAGCCCGGTGCCGACGGCACGACACTTTGATCAGGAGGTACTCCATGAGCGGCGACAGCAATTCCAAAGGCGGACCTGCGGACCTTTCCCGTCGCGAGGTGATCAAGGCCAGCGCCGTCGCCGCCACCATGGCGGCCGCTGGTCTGCCCGCGACCGAGGCTGCGGCACAAGCAGCCGCAAGCGGCAAGGACGGCATTCGCTGGGACAAGGGCGTATGCCGGTTCTGCGGCACTGGTTGCGGCGTGCTCGTCGGCACCAAGAACGGCCAGGTCGTAGCCACGCAGGGCGACCCTGATGCCCCCGTCAACCGCGGCCTTAACTGCATCAAGGGCTACTTCCTATCCAAGATCATGTACGGCGAAGACCGCCTCACGCGGCCGTTGCTGCGTATGAAGAACGGCCAGTTCGACAAGAACGGCGACTTCACGCCGATCTCATGGGACGAGGCCTTCAAGATCATGGCCGAGAAATGGAAGGCGGCGCTGAAGTCCATCGGGCCGACGGGCGTCGGCATGTTCGGCTCCGGCCAGTGGACGATCTGGGAAGGCTATGCGGCCTCCAAACTCTACAAGGCCGGCTTCCGCTCCAACAACCTC
>CAZLHQ010000130.1:0-9535 GCA_964559355.1 uncultured Hyphomicrobiaceae bacterium | reverse complement strand
ACGAATACCAGTTCGCAGGGTCCGCCGCGCAGGCCTTCGCCGGGCTCGAGCTGCGGGTGGGGCGCATGTCCTACTTCATCGAGTACAAACTGAGCTGGGCCTCGATCGCCGGCGCGTTGACGGGCGAGGAGAGCTGGAAGAATTTCAACATGCCGGGTGATCTGCTGCGCCAGTTCATGCGCTGGTGGCGCGGCGAGAAACCCGTTTACGGCAATTTCTCGACGACCCTGACGGCGCATCAAGTGGCTGGCGGCATCGGCGTCCGTATCGGTGGTGCGGCGGCAAGCGCACCATAACGCCAAGGTGACGGTAATGGGTGGGCAAGGGTTCCCACCGAACACAGTCCGACCCCGTTCTACGAACCGTGATGGCTGCGGATGGGCAGGGTTCCAGCGTCGCGCAGCTCAGCGCAGTGCCGCTTCGATCAGGCGCTTGGCATCGGCGCTGTCCCATTCGGCCGGTCCCATCAAGCGGCCGATCTCGCGGCCGTCCTTGCTGACCAGCAGCGTCGCCGGCATGCCGAGCGCCTTCAAGTGACTGGCGGCGCGACCGCTGGGATCGGCATAGTGATTGAGCGACTTGACGCCAAGCCCATCCAGAAACTTCTTGGAGGCCTCAAATCCATTCTTGTCCACGGAGACGGCGACCACCTCGAACTTGTCGGAGCCAAGCTCCTTCTGCAGCCGGTCGAGAGATGGCATTTCCTCGCGGCAAGGGCTGCACCATGTCGCCCACAGGTTCAGCAGCACCACCTTGCCCTTGAACGCCTCGATGGTGCGCGTCTGCTGGCCGGCGTCGAAAAACTGGAAATCCGGCACCGGCTCGGGCGCCTGCTTGTAGACGAAGGCGGCAACCTTGCCGGTGTTGTGACGGTCCAAATTGCCGGTAGCTGGCGCGCCGGAAGACCGGGCAGCGGCAAGACCGCCTGGTGCAGCAATGGCGGAAGAATTGCGGGAAGCGGCGTTGTCAGGCCCGCTCCGGCTGACGTATACCGCGGCAGCCGCAGTACCCGCTGCCAGAACTGCAATCACGATTGGCAGTGAAAAGCGCATTCCAAACCTTTCCGTCAATTACCCCAATTGGCCTGCTGAGGGAGCAAAAGCCCGTGACCGACAAATCCGCCAACAAGATGTGGGGTGGCCGCTTCGAGATGTCACCGGCCGAGCTGATGGTGCGAATAAATGCCTCGATCGGGTTCGACAAGGCCCTGGCGCCCCAGGACATTCGCGGCTCCAAGGCGCATGCGGCCATGCTCGCCGAAACCGGCATCATCGCCAAATCAGATGCGCGTGAGATCGGCAAGGGGCTTGATCAGGTGGCTGGAGAGATCGCCTCCGGCAAGTTCAAGTTTTCCGAGGCGCTCGAAGACATCCACATGAACGTGGAGAGCCGCTTGAGCGAGATCATCGGCCCGGCGGCGGGGCGGCTGCACACGGCGCGTTCGCGCAACGACCAGGTGGCGCTCGACTTCCGCATGTACGTGCGCGACGCGCTCGATGCGTTCGACCAGGCGCTGGTGGCGTTGCAGACCGCGCTGGTGCAAAAGGCGCTCGCGCATGCCGGCACCATCATGCCCGGCTTCACTCATCTCCAGCCGGCCCAGCCCGTCACCTTCGGCCATCACCTGCTGGCCTATGTCGAAATGTTCGGCCGCGACCGCGCGCGCTTTGCCGATGCCAGGAAGCGCATGAACGAGTGCCCGCTGGGTGCGGCGGCGCTTGCCGGCACGTCCTTCCCCATCGACCGGCACATGACCGCTGCCGCGCTCGGCTTCGACCGGCCGACGGCCAATTCGCTCGATAGCGTCGCCGATCGCGATTTCGCGCTGGAAACACTCGCCGCAGCCGCGATCTCGGCCATGCACTTGTCGCGGCTGTCGGAGGAAATCGTCATCTGGATGACGCCGCAATTCGGCTTTGTCACGCTTTCCGACAAGTGGACCACCGGGTCTTCGATCATGCCGCAGAAGCGCAACCCGGATGCGGCCGAATTATGCCGCGCCAAGGTGGGCCGCATCGCAGCCGCATTCCAGGGCCTGTCCATGGTCATGAAGGGACTGCCCCTGACCTATTCCAAGGACATGCAGGAGGATAAGGAGGCGACCTTCGACGCGATCGCCAGCTATTCGGTGGCGCTGGCCGCCATGACCGGCATGGTCGCCGATCTCGAGCCGGTGCCCGAGCGCATGCTGGCAGCGGCCGGCAGCGGCTACTCGACCGCGACCGACCTTGCCGATTGGCTGGTCAGAACGTTGAAAATGCCGTTCCGCGAGGCCCACCACGTCACCGGATCGATCGTAAAGGAGGCGGAGAAACGCAAAGTTGCGTTGTCAGAGCTGCCTCTCGCCGCCATGCAGGGGATCGAAAAGCGCATCACGAACGACGTTTTCTCAGTGCTTTCAGTTGAAAATTCCGTCCGCAGCCGGAAAAGCTATGGGGGAACTGCGCCACAGAACGTCGTCAAAATGGCCAAAAGCTGGCTCAAGCGATTGGAAAAGGCGCTGGAGGCGGGCTAGAAGAGGTGCAGGTTCAACGGCGGGGGAGTCGGGTTTGCCGCAACCATGCCTGGACCGAAAGTACGGGGGTTTGAATTCGTCGATGCCCAGAATCGCTCGCACCGTAGCGCTGATGGCCGTTCTGCCGCTGCTGCTGGCTGGCTGCGGCGTGCGCGGATCGCTGGAGGCCCCCGCCGGGGCCAAGCAGCAAGGCAAGGCAACCTCGCCGGAAGCTGCCGATGCCGGGCCCAATTCCGCCGCCGCGCCCAAACCACATCGCGACTTCATCCTCGATCCGCTGCTGCGCTGACGTCCCTACCCGCAGTCGCCGAGCGGCGGCGCACGAAGATCATCGAAATATCGACTGCATGACCCGGCTGCAGGGGATGCACCGCTGCCACCCTGCGCGTGTGCTGTGAGGTGGCAAACAGTGACGCTTCCAGCAGCGTGACGAATCCGGGCGTCAGCGGCCGGCAGGGATCGCTGAGGATTGCTGTACCGCCCGGCTTCAGATTGCGCTTCAGGATCGCCAGCACCGGCGCATGCGCCGCGACATCGTAGAGAATGTCGGAGCCGATAATCAGGTCATACTGGCTCGCATCATCCCACCGATCCCAGTCTCCCATATGAGTGATGATGCCATCGAGACCATTGCGCGCGGCGTTGCGCCGGCACAGCTCCAGCGCCTCGGGGCCGTGATCCGTCTGCACCACCTCGGCCCCTTGCGCCCGCGCGGCAAGACCGGCGAGGCCGACACCCGCACCCAGCTCCAGCACCCGGATCGCTGCGAGGCTGCCCAGTCCGGCCAGCTCGTCTGCGAGTGCCACGGCCGAGTCCCACAGCAGCAGGCCGTAGGGGAAGGCAACGAACAGGTCGGCTGACTGCAACAGGGCATCTTGATCGCGCACCGCTTCGATCGACCACCGGCGGCCTCCCGCCACGATCTCAAACGTATGCAGTGGCAGCGCACCTAGACGCGCCACCACCTCCGCCGCCTTCGACCGGCCTTGCTGCCTCGTCACTGCTGCCAACTCCGGCTCTTGCGCCCTTGCATATCGAGACGTCTTTGCTGCGACCCGGCGATGCCACCGGCGCGACCGTTAACCCAAGGCCGCGCCGGCTTGCCAGAGAACAGCTTCACACGCTGCATCGCGTGCTCTAGAACAGGTCAGGGCTTGGCGGAGTTGTTCCCTGCTGTGCGACCTGTTCTAGGTCTTTGTCTGAGAGACTGATTCACGACTTCGGTGAAAGCTGAAGGGCTTCCACCTCAGTCGACCAGACTCTATTAGCTCAAGCACCTGATCTCGTCGCGGGCCGGCCGCAAGCGGAGTTGCATGCACCATTTCACCTACAGGAACGGCGTCCTGCACGCCGAAGACGTCGCGCTCGACGCTATCGCGCGGGCCGTGGGCACGCCGTTCTACTGCTATTCGACGGCAACGCTCGAGCGGCACTATCGCGTCTTGAGCGAGGCGTTTGCCGGTCAGAACGTACTCATCTGCTATGCCATGAAGGCCAACTCCAATCAGGCCGTGCTGGCAACCATGGCCCGGCTGGGCGCCGGCATGGACGTGGTGTCGGAGGGTGAATTACGTCGCGCACGCGCTGCCGGCGTTCCCGCCGATCGCATCATTTTCGCCGGCGTCGGCAAGACACGCGAGGAAATGGAACACGCGCTGGCCGAGGCAATCCACGGCTTCAACGTCGAGAGCGAGCCCGAGCTCAGGGCGTTGAGCGACGTCGCCCACGGCATGGGCAAAACCGCGCGCGTCGCGTTGCGCGTCAACCCCGATGTCGATGCGCGCACGCACGCCAAGATCTCCACTGGCAAATCCGAAAACAAGTTCGGCATTCCCTATAACGACGCTATCGCACTCTATGCGCATGCACGCGCGCTGCCCGGCATCGAGACGAGCGGCATCCACATGCACATCGGCAGCCAGATCACAGACCTGCAGCCGTTCCGCGATGCCTTCCGACTGTTGCGCGATCTGGCGCTGGAACTGCGCGCGGCCGGTCACGAACTGCAGCACCTCGACATCGGCGGCGGCCTTGGCGTGCCATATCGCGGACAAAGCGAGCTCCCCCCGCATCCCGACGACTATGCCCGCGTGGTGAAGGATGTGCTGGGCGATCTCGGGCTGCGCATCGTGCTCGAGCCGGGGCGCATGATTGTCGGCAATGCCGGCATTCTGGTTTCGCGGGTGGTGTTCGTCAAAGAGGGGGCCGATCGCACCTTCACCATCGTCGATGCAGCGATGAACGATCTCATTCGGCCAACGCTCTATGAAGCGCACCATGACATCTGGCCCGTCGACGAAAACCTGATGAGCGCGCCGCCGGTGTCGCAAGACGTGGTCGGGCCGGTTTGCGAAACGGGCGACTATCTCGCCATCGATCGCACGCTGCCGCCGTTCAAACCCGGCGACCTGATGGCGGTGATGACGGCGGGTGCCTACGGCGCGGTGATGTCGTCGACCTATAACACGCGCCGGCTGGTGCCCGAGGTGCTGGTGCGCAGCGAATCGTTCGCGGTCGTGCGGCCTCGGCCAAGTTACCAAGATTTAATCGATCTGGATCGCCTGCCACCATGGCTTCAGGGTTAGAGTGCGGCCGTCGGCAGTGCCCACGCGATGCCTCGATTTTCAGGTATTTTGCAGGGCGTTCTCGCGGTTTTCCGGCATGATCTGCTGCCCCACGGCCGCCGTTATCTTCACGCAACCAATCGTGAACGGCCAGCGCCGATTGGGCAATGCACGGCGCGGCGCTCATGATAGATTTGCGACATGAAACACGACGATACATCGCCTGAGATGACGCGCGCAGTGCTCGAGCGTGCCTTCGAGCGCAAGGTGCAGAAGAGCCGCTGGTCGGGTCTGTTGGAGCGCCTGTGGCCGCGGCTGTGGCTGCTGGCCACCGTGTTGACCGCATTCGCACTCGTCTCCACGTTCGGCGTGTGGCCGCACCTGGGAGATGTGGCGCACTGGGCGTTGCTTGCAGCATTTGCGCTGGCGTTGATCGCCGCTCTGGTTTTTGTCATGCGCACGCCATGGCCGACGCGGGAAGAAGCCGTGCGGCGCATTGAGCGTGTTTCGGGTGTCGCGCATCGGCCCGCATCATCCTACGACGACACCTTGTCGATGGCGTCGGGAGACAGCGCCACACGGCAATTGTGGCGGGCGCATCGTGAGCGGCTGGCGCACGCCATGCAAAAGCTGAAAGTCGGCGCGCCCAAACCGCACACACATCGCTTCGACCCGTTCGCGCTGCGCTCGTTGCTGGTGCTTGGCGCCGTGCTGCTCACCACATTGGCCGGTCGCGAGCTGCCCAATGCCTTGCGTGACGCGTTTCGTTTCTCCGATCAACGCGTGCTTGCCGCCGCCCGCCTCGATGCCTGGCTCACACCACCGGGCTATACCGGTAAAGCGCCGATCATGCTGGCGGATGGTGCGCGCGATGCCGCTGCGGGTCCGCTGCCGGCCGCTCTTGGTGCGCTGCAAGTCCCCACCAAAAGCATTCTGATCGTCCGCTCCAGTGGCGCCCGCAATCTCGATCCGGTTCTGGAAGTCCAAACGCTGGGGCGGGAAACGCCCGAAGTCGTGACGGCCTCGCCCCCGGCGAATTCCGCCAACACGCAGGCAGCGGCAACGACCAGCGGCGATACGATCACCGAGCTGCGTTACGAGCTGACGCGCTCAGCGCGCGTGCGGGTGTTGGCGCTCGGCTCGCAGATGGCGGCATGGACATTCGATGTGACGCCCGACCTGACGCCTGAAATTTCTTTGACGAAGCCACCCGAGCGGTCTGCGCGCGGCGCATTGAAGCTCACGTACAAAGTGAAGGATGACTACGGCGTTGCTTCTGCACAGGCTCGCGTCGTGAAGGTCGCGCCCAAGGCGAGCGACGAGGAAAAGACGGTCGGTGCGTGGGCCAGCAAGAAGCTCGAGGGCCCGCGCCCACCACACGAGCGTCCGCCGGTGTTGGCGCTGAAGTTGCCGCGCACGGGCGCCACCGAGGCCGAGACGTTCACTCATCTGGAGTTTGGCACGCATCCCTGGGCCGGCCTCAAAGTCAAGATGTGGCTCGAAGCCAAGGACGTTGCCGGCCAGACCGGACGCAGCGACGAAATCGAAATCTTGCTGCCGCAGCGCCGGTTCGACAATCCGATAGCGCGGGCGGTGATCGAGCAGCGGCGCAAGCTGGTTGAAGACCCGCGCCATCGCCGCGACGTTCTGACCGCGCTCGACGCGCTGACCACGCAACCCGAAGGCTTTCTCGACAACATTCCAGCCTACCTCGGCCTGCGCTCCGCCTATCACCGACTGAAGCGCTCCAATGCGCGCGCCGAGCGCACCAGCGTCATCGAGCAGCTTTGGCATGTGGCGTTGCGGCTCGAGGACGGCGATCTCTCGGAGGCCGAGCGGCGATTGCGCGAAGCGCAGGAGAAGTTGTCGAAGGCACTCGAGCAGGGCGCATCCGACCAGGAGATCGCCGAGGCGATGAAGGAGCTGCGCGAGGCGCTCAACGAATACATGCGCGAGCTTGCCGAGCAGAACCAGGAGCGCCAGGACCAATTCGTCGACGGCCAGAACAAGGATCAGCAGTTCTTGTCGTCGCAGGATCTCGATCGCATGATGAAGAACATCGAGGACATGGCCAAGAACGGCTCGCGCGAACAGGCCCAGCAGATGCTGTCGGAGCTGCGCGATCTGCTCGACCGGCTGCAATCGTCCAAGCAGGCGGAGGCGAACCAGCAGCGCAGCCGCGAGATGATGGAGAAAATGGACCAGCTCGGCAATCTGGTCGGCAAGCAGCAGCAGCTGATGGACGAGACGTTCGGGCAGATGCGCAAGGACGGCGAGCGCGGCGAACAGGGCCAGCGCGGCCAGCAGCGTCCAGGCCAGCAGGGTCAGCAAGGTCAGCAGCGACGCAATCAGCAGCAGCAAGGCCAGCAGCCGGGCCGGCAAGGCCAGCGTGGTCAGCAGGGGCAACAGCGTCAGCGGGGACAGCAAGGCCAGCAGGGCGAACGCGGCGAACAAGGACAGCAGGGCCAGGGCGAGCAAGGCGAGCGGGGCCAGGGCCCTGCCGAGCAGGGTGGCCTCGGCGATCGTCAACGGGCGCTGCGAGGAGAGCTCGATGCACTCCAGCGCGGCCTCGACGGACTTGGCATGGGCAAATCCGATCAGCTCGATCAGGCGCGCAAATCGATGGAGAATGCTGAGAAGTCGCTCGGCGAGGAGGACTTTGCAACCGCCACCGAGGAGCAGGCGCGCGCACTCGATCAGATGCGCCAGGGTGCCCAGCAGATGGCCAAGCAGATGCTGCAGAACATGCCGCAACGCTACGGCCAGAACGGCGATACGCCACGCGATCCCTTGGGTCGGCCGCAGCGCTCACAGGGGCCGGATCTCGGCACGTCCGTCAAAGTGCCCGACGAGATCGACCGTCAGCGTGCGCGCGAAATCCTTGAGGAGCTGCGCCGCCGCATTGGCGAGCAGACACGGCCCACCAACGAACTCGACTACATCGAGCGGCTGTTGCGGCGGTTCTGACGGGAGCTTGGCTTTCTGCGGGCAACCTCGTGGATCGCCTCTGTCGATTGTGAGCGTCAGGAGCGTTGCAACTGCTTGCCCACTGCCAGGCACAATCCCTTGCCAGCATCCCTTGTCAGCCACCACCGACACCCCACTTGATGGGAAGTTTCTAGAGCCCCTGTCGATCCGATGGAATTCGGATTGCCGCTCTAGCATTGTTGGTTCGTCGCAATTTCCACGACGTACCGGCGGACACTTGGTCGGAAAATGCTCTAGCGATACCGGGAGATCCCAATGACACCTGAGGAAAACGATCTCATCAGCAACCTGTTCGAGCGCATGCGCCGGCAAGGTCTGGCAGAGATCGACGAAGAGGCTGCCCAGCTGATCACCCGTTCCATGCGCGCCAATCCGGATGCCGCGTATCAGCTCGTGCAGACTGTGATCGTGCAGAACATGGCGCTGGAACGCGCCGAGCAGAAGATTGCCGATCTGGAAGACGAAGTTCGCGCTGCCAGCAGCCGGCCGGCGCGCAGTTCCGGGACGTTTCTCGGCGGCATTTTCGGTGGTGGTCGCGACGCTGGTGCGGACGCCGCGCCGGCCCGCCCTGACGTTGAAAGCCGCCGATCGCCGATGGGAAGTGTCCCGGGCGCGGGGTCGCGCATCAATCGCGAGGCCGCTGACGCCAGTCCCTGGAATGCAGCGCGCACCCCACCGCCCGAGCGTGGCGCACGCGGCGGCGGTTTCCTCGGCAACGCCATGACGACGGCGGCCGGCGTTGCAGGTGGCATGCTGTTGGCAGACGGTATTCGCGGCTTGTTCAAGGACGATGCCAGCGCCGCTCATGCGGCGGATGCATCCAAGACGGCCGAAACACCTGCTGCTCATGAAAGTGCTGGTGGCGAATCGGGTGCTGCAGAGACGACTGAGGCCAGCAACACCGAATCGGGTGGCGGCGGCGGCTTCTTCGACGGCCTGTTCGGGGGCGGCGGAGGTGGCGGTGGCGACGGTGGCGACGACGATCTCCTGGATATCTGAGTGCGTCCTGGACACGACAAGCAGACACTTCGGGCGGAGCCACCAGGCTTCGCCCCTTTTTGTTTGAGCTGATGGTTTTTGATTGAGCCGGTCATTGGCGCAATCGGTGGGGGCGCAATCGGAGGGGTGCAATCAAATGGTTTGCTTCGCTTGCCATAATTGAAATTTATCGCCAGCATAAGAATTCAATACTTTAACTTATCCTTCGCCTAGCGTTAATGGCTCCTCTCGGCTCTGTTTGGAAGAACTGTTGCGGTGAAAGGAATGTCCCCATGAATGAGATAGCCAAGTGCCCGATGCACGGCGTTACAGCGAACGTCACGTTCGCGCGCCAATCCAACAAGGACTGGTGGCCCAACCAGCTCAACTTGAAAATCCTGCATCAGAACGCACCTGCCGGTAATCCGCTGGGCGAGACGTTCGACTATGCCGAGGAATTCAAGAAGCTCGACTTTACAGCGCTGAAGAA
>CAZLHQ010000129.1:0-9771 GCA_964559355.1 uncultured Hyphomicrobiaceae bacterium | reverse complement strand
CGTCGTGGTCTTGCCGGTGCCGTTGACGCCGACCATCAAGATGACGTGCGGTTTGTTTGCGGAGGAAATACGCAGCGGCTGCGCGACGGGTTGCAGAACGCGTTCGACCTCGGCCGCCAGAACTTGGCGCACGTCGTCTGCGGAAAGCCCTTTTTGATATCGCCCTTGCGACAGGGCGGTGGTGATACGCATGGACGTTTCGACCCCGAGGTCCGACTGGATAAGCAGGTCTTCAAGATCATCCAGCGTATCAGGCGTGAGCTTCCTTTTTGTGAAGAGGCCCGAAATTCCGTCAGACAGCTTGGAGGAGGTCTTGGTAAGGCCGGCCTTCAAGCGCGTCAGCCAAGATGCCTTTTTCTCCGGGGGTGCAGGGTGTTGGTCGGGGTCAGCCGGTGTGGCGTAGCGGTTGTGCGAGGTATCATTCTCAATGTCCGCCACCGGCCGAGGAGATTTCGAAACGTCCATCGCGCCTGGCATATCTGGCGTGCCGGGGCCGTCGATCGCCAGCGCGTCCTCAGCCTGGGGCTGCTCCTGCAACTCGAGATCGGGCGCCTGTGAATTGTCCGCCTCAGACTGCGCCGGCGCTTCAGCCTCCGGGGTGGGCGGCAGGGGCGCATCGTGCGCAAACAGGCGGGAGAAAAATCCCTTCTTCTTGGCCGGCTCGCTCATTTCACCACCTTGCCGGTCAAGCGCTTGCCGTCATGGCCGCAGATACGGGCCTTCACGAAAGCGCCTTCTTCGAGCGGGTGATCCAACTGAACCTCGGCGAAATGCGGTGTGCGGCCGAGCTGCGGGCGTTCCATGAGAATCTCGAATACCTTTCCGTGCTGGGCCTGCAGGTAGGAAGCCAGTGCGTCTTGGCCAAGTTGGCGCAGCAGCGAGGCACGCTCCTTGATAGTTGCCCGGCCGACTTGCGGCATGCGCGCGGCTGGAGTGCCCTTGCGTGGCGAGAACGGGAAAACGTGCAGATAGGTGAGCCCGCAGTCGGCGACGATGTCGCGGGTGGCCGCGAACATCTCGTCGGTTTCGGTGGGGAAGCCGGCGATTAGATCGGCTCCCAACACGCAATCGGGACGCAGTCGCCGCGCCTCCCGGCTGAAGCGAACGGCATCGGCGCGCGTGTGGCGGCGCTTCATGCGCTTCAGGATCATGTCATGGCCGGCCTGCATCGACAGGTGGAGATGCGGCATCAACCGATCCTCTTGGGCCAGTGCCCGCAGTAGATCGTCATCGGCTTCGACCTGATCGATGGAGGACAGGCGCAGCCGCCGCAGCTCCGGCACCAGCTTCAGTATCGTGCGCACCAGCCGCCCCAGCCGCATGTCGCCGGGCAAATCGGCGCCATAAGAGGTGATGTCGACCCCGGTCAGCACCACCTCGCCGAAACCGGCCTCGACGAGACGGCGAATCTCGGCGACGACGCTGCCGGCAGGTACGGACCGCGAGGGGCCGCGACCAAAGGGAATGATGCAGAACGTGCAGCGATGGTCGCAGCCGTTCTGGACCTGGACATAGGCGCGCACGCGGCTGCCGAAGCCGTCGATCATGTGCGCGGCGGTTTCAGTCACGCTCATGATGTCGTTGACGGCGACGCGAGGGCTGCCGTCGAGCGCGAGGGCCTGGAAAGTGGCGAGCTGCGTTTTCTCGGCATTGCCGATCACATGGTCGACTTCATCGAGCGCGGCAAATGTCTCGGGCTCGATCTGCGCGGCGCAACCGGTGACGATGATGCGCGCGTCGGGTCGCTCCTTGCGCAAGCGGCGGATGGTTTGGCGGGCTTGGCGCACGGCTTCGCCCGTCACCGCGCAGGTGTTGACGATGACGGTATTTTCGAGCCCCGCTGCGGCCACATGCCGACGCATGACTTCGGATTCGTAGGCATTGAGACGGCAGCCAAGAGTGACGATCTGGGCGCTGCCATCGGTGGCAAAGCTGGCGTCGCACGCGGAACAGGCGTCGTTGGCAGACGCCTCCTCGTCAAGCGCACCGATATCAGTCGTTTCGTGCATGCGTGCGTCGTCGTCCTCAGATCACATAGCTCGCTTGTCAGCGCTGCACCGGAACGAGTCCGTCGCGCTGCAATGCGCCGCGAAACTCGAGTTCTGCCGGGCCTGTCATCAGAATGCGATCGTCGGCGGTCCATTCGATGACGAGATCGCCGCCGGGCAGCGACACGGTCACTTTGCGCTCGGTCAGCTTCTTGCGCATGGCGCATACGGCAGCTGCACACGCGGCGGTGCCGCACGCGCGCGTCAACCCGGCGCCGCGTTCCCAGGTGCGGATGCGCAGGTGTGTGGGCGACAAGACCTTGGCAATCGAGATGTTGGCGCGCTCGGGGAAGATCGGGTGGTTCTCGAGCAGCGGGCCGACACGGCCTAGGTCGATCGCGTCGATATCATCGACCCAAAAAATCGCGTGCGGATTGCCGACGTTGACGACCGAGGGGGAGTGCATGACGGGACTGTCGATCGGACCGACCTGCAGCTCGATGGCGCGGGTATCGTGAAACGGCTCGGCCAGCGGGATCTCGGCCCAGCCGAAGCGCGGCACGCCCATGTCGACCGTTATGTGCTCAATGCTGCCGACGCTGGCCTGCAGATCGCCTGCCGGCGTGTCGATGGTCACGTCCTTGCGGCCAGTTTCCTCAGCCAACAGCCAGGCGACACAGCGCGTGGCGTTGCCGCATGCGCCGACCTCGGAGCCATCGGCATTGAGAATGCGCATGCGCACGTCGGCGTGTCGGGAAGGCTCGAGGACGATCACTTGGTCGCAACCGATCCCCGATCGGCGGTTGGCCAGATGCGTTGCTTCTTCCGCCTCGATGCGCACGGTCTGCCGGCGGCCATCGACGACGACGAAATCGTTGCCGAGGCCGTTCATTTTCACGAACGGAATGGTGCTGGGCGAGGCTGTCATGCGCTCATATATGGCGAGGGCGAGGTAAAACACAATTCGCAACCAGTCGGATTTGGCAGTGGGCAGGCACAGGGGACCGCAATGGGCGAGGAAAGGTCACAAGGTTCAGATGGTTGCGGGCATGCGCGCAAGGGTCGCCCATCGCCTTGGGTGAGCCGTTTTCTGGCGCCAGCCGCACCCGGGCAGGTGATGCTCGACGTCGCCTGCGGTGGCGGTCGGCATCTGCGTGCCGCGCGGGCGGCGGGCTATGCGGTGATCGGCATTGACCGCGACCTGTCAGGCGTGGCCGACCTCGCCGGTGCAGCCGATGTCCAGTTGATCGCGGCCGACCTCGAGGCGGGAGCCGAATTTCCGGTGCCCCCGGGCTCGTGCGATGGAGTCATCGTAACAAATTATCTGTGGCGGCCGCTTCTGCCGGCGATCGTGGCGGCCATCGCCGGGGATGGCGTGCTGATCTACGAGACCTTTGCTTCAGGAAACGAACGCTATGGCCGGCCGCGCAATCCCGATTTTCTGTTGCAGCCGGGGGAACTGCTCGAAGCGGTTCGCCCTTGTCTGGTTGCAATTGCCTACGAGCATGGGACGCTGATGGAACCGCATCGCGTTGTGCAGCGTATCGCAGCGGTGGGGCGGCTGCATCCCTGGGTCGACGCGCCGCCGCCACTAGAAGAAGCATTGACTTAGTGTGGCGTGATCGCGCTAAGCGCACTTGGAATTTGGTATTGCGCGTATTCTGCGGAGGAATGGCCATGTGGTCCGGTAAGCCGGCACGGTTTCTCCTGTCTGCGGCCGTCGCAGCGGTGGCTGTGCTGGCGCTGTCTGCCGTTGCGCCCGCCGTGCGCGCTGCCGCCCCGGCTCAGACCAATGCGCCCGCCGCACCGCAGACGCCTGTGCGCGTGGAGACCGTGGCGGCGGGCCTCGTCAATCCGTGGGGTCTGCAATTTCTGCCCGATGGCCGTATGCTGGTGACGGAGCGCCCGGGCCGCTTGCGAATCGTCGGCAAGGACGGCCGCTTGTCGCCGCCAGTCGAGGGTGTGCCGGCGGTGTATGCGCGCGGCCAGGGTGGTTTGCTGGATGTGCGTCTCGCAGCGGATCATGCCGCGACCGGGGGAATCTATCTGTCGTACTCGGAGCCGCGCGGGTCGGGTGCGAGCGCGACGACGGTCATCTCCGCCCGGCTCGAGCTTGCGGCCTCGGGCGGTGGCGCGCGCCTAGTTGATGTACGGCCGATTTTCCAGCAGCAACCGGCGCAACGCACCAGCCATCACTACGGTTCGCGTATCGTGCCTGCAAAGGATGGTACGCTCTATATCACCACCGGCGATCGCGGGCTCGGCAGTCCGGCGCAGCTGCCGGACGTGACGATCGGCAAGGTGATCCGCATCAATCGGGATGGCAGCGCGCCAAAGGACAATCCGCGAAAGCCGGGCTGGGCCGCGGAGGTGTTCTCGATCGGCCACCGCAACATTCAAGGCGCGATTGTCGATCCGGGTAACGGCCAGTTGTGGACCGTCGAGCACGGGGCGCGCGGGGGCGATGAATTGAATGCACCGCAAGCGGGCCGCAACTACGGCTGGCCCGTCATCAGTTACGGCCGCAACTACGACGGCACCGCAATCGGAGTCGGCAATGCGCAAGAGGGCATGGAACAGCCGGTTTACTATTGGGATCCCTCGATCGCGACGTCCGGCCTCGCACTTTACGATGGTGATCTGTTCAAAGGCTGGAAGGGCAACCTGCTGGTTGGCGGTCTCGCCGGCGCGCGGCTGGTGCGTCTTGTGATGGATGGCGGCCGGGTGATTGCGCACGAGGATTTGCTGGCCGATCGCGGCGAGCGCATCCGCGACGTGCGCGTCGGGCCAGACGGTGCCGTCTATCTGCTGGTCGATGATGACGATGGCAAGGTGCTGCGCGTGACACCCTTGCCGTGATTGCTCGAATGTCGTGATCGCCCGAACCGGCGCAATGGCTGTCTCTTTGAAATCCCGCAATGCAAAATCGGCTGCGATTGTGGCGATTGTCTTGCGACTGCATGTCCTCCATTATCGCTCCCGGATTTCGGAATGAATGAGAGGATCGGGCTGCATGAGCAATGATGTCGTCAAAGACGCACCAGTCGCCAAGCCAAAATCACAGTGGCCCGACATCAACAAGCTGACGGTCGGCGACATCGTCGATGCCATCGGCAAGGGAATGGCGGATTTTCGCGCCGCTCCTAAATACGGTTTGTTCTTCGGCGGCATCTATGCGCTTGGCGGCATCGTCATTACGGTGCTGCTCATGTTCTACGATCTGCCGTTCCTGGTCTATCCGCTGGCCATGAGCTTCGTGCTGATTGCGCCGTTCGTGGCGACCGGCCTTTACGATGTCAGCCGCAAGCTGGAACGCGGCGAGCCGCTGAGCTGGGCGGGCGTATTGGCCTCCGTGCGCGGGGCCAGCGGTCGCGATATGGGCTGGATGGCGCTCGTCACGGCATTTACGCTCATCATCTGGATGGATATTGCCGCTCTCTTGTTCTTCGGGTTCTTTGGCGGTCAAGGGATTGCCACGTCAGATCTGTCAACGCTGGTGCATGATATCGTGACCTCGACGGAGGGCATTCTTTTCCTGGCGATCGGCAACACGGTCGGCGCGGTGATCGCGCTGTTCGTGTTCTCGTTCTCGGCGGTGTCGTTTCCGATGCTCTATGATCGCGACGTCGATTTCGTTACCGCCATGGTGTCGAGTGTGCGCACCGTGACCAAGAATTTCGGACCCATGGTGCTGTGGGCGGCGATCATTGCTTCGTTGATGTTGATCTCGATCTTGGCCGGATTCCTGCCGCTGTTTGTCACGCTGCCGGTGCTTGGCCACGCTACGTATCATATCTATCGTCGTGCTGTGGGACCGACAGTGGCGCGCGCATCGTGATGGCGCTGCTTTGACGACTTCGAAGAGTCGAGAAAGGCTCAAATGCCATTGCTGCACGATGAGCCAGTTCGCTACGTTCCGCCCGTCTATCGGCCACCCAGCGAAGCGCAATCGCTGATATTGCCGGTGACGGACGGCTGCTCGTGGAACAAGTGCACATTCTGTGAGATGTACACCGACGCGCACAAGCGGTTCCGTCCGCGCAGCGCCGAGGAGATCGATGCCAGCGTCCGCCGTTGCGCACAGGCCTATGGCAGCGACGTCAAGCGCGTGTTTCTTGCCGATGGGGATGCGTTGACGCTTTCGACGCGCCGGCTTGTCGGCGTGCTGCAGTTGATTCGCCGCGAGTTGCCGTCGGTGCGGCGGGTGACTAGCTATTGTCTGCCTCGCAATGTCCGCAACAAGTCGGTTGCCGAGCTGAAGGAGCTGGCCGATCTCGGGCTGTCGATGGTCTATGTCGGGGCGGAGTCGGGCGATGACGAGGTGCTGGCGCGAGTGAACAAAGGCGAGACGTTCGAAACGACGCGGGATGCGCTGGTGAAACTTGCCGACGCCGGCATCAAGCGTTCGGTGATGATCCTGAACGGGCTTGGCGGCCGCGCGCTTTCCCGCCAGCACGCAGAGAATTCCGCGCGTTTGATGAATTTGACGCAACCCGAGTATCTGGCGACGCTGGTCGTCAGCTTTCCGAAGGGCGAGGCGCGCTTTCGCGCGGGCTTCGACGGCTGGCAGGAACTCAGCATCCTCGAGTTGATGCAGGAGATGCATCTGTTGGTCTCGCGCCTGGAGCTGAAGCGGACCATCTTGCGCTCCGATCATGCCTCCAACTGGCTGATCCTGAAAGGCACGCTCGCCGCCGACAAGGAACGGCTTCTGGCGCAGCTGGAAGCGGCGATCGCATCACCGGATGCCGCGCCGTTGCGACCGGCATGGGCACGGGGGTTGTGAGGTCTGCTCGTGACCCGCTGCGGAAGTCGCCGAGGCCTACCAAGCGCTGCGTCACCGTGTCCGCTTAATTCAGTTTGTGTCAGTACGTGGCGCGGAAGCTGCGGGCCATCAACTGGAGAAATATTTAGCTCGGAGCCCGAAGCGTGGCGTTCGTCGGCATCGCAACAAATTTTGGCTCGCCAAATCTTAAGCTGAAAATTGAATTCGCTGGTCAGCTAGCACGGAGTTATCCGTCGACACAAGCCCTGCACGTAACTCAGCATCCGCCCAGCTACGTCTCGCTCGCATTGAGCGCCATTCTCAATAATTTGTTGGCCATTTTTTTCGTCTTTCTGACATTCCCTAAAAGTACTCCACATGGGCCCAGCTTCCCCACGGTCGGCGCTGCGGCACATGGCGCAGCGGATGTGGCCACGTGCATTGGTGGTACAAAAGGCGAGATCCCTATGGAACTGAGATAGGTCACAAGTTTGCCCACTCGCTGGGACTGAAATGCAAAACATCATTGCGCCACACAGCAGGAAGCACAAAGCGCGAAGCATGGAGGCTCTCCAATCACTTTCGACCAATTACTTGCGCGGAGGCACGGGTGAACGATTCTTGCCCTTGTCCTTGCTAATCAGCATCGTGCATTTGATGTCAGTACAGCCGTATTCGCCGTGGCAATAGCTACAATTCGGGGCGCAAAAATAGTAACCACCTGCTCTTCTGCATTGTATGCCCTCCTTGGCCGACACAGGGGAGGCGCTGAGCAAAATGGTGAACGATAAGAAACACGCAATTGTGAAACGCATACGCCCTCCATTACAGCGTCAAAGTTCGTCCTTCCGTCAGCACGTCTGCTAACCTATCTATCAGCAGCCAAAGTTCAAGCCTCAGCGCGTTTGATGGCGAAGCGACGCAATTGGCCCCAAGCAGCCATTCCTCTCACTCTCACGCCGGCTTCACCCGCAGCATCGCCGCGCCCTGATCGCGTTGGTCCCGCGGGCCTAATCGAGCCCGCCGAGATAGGTGGAGACGGCAACGGCCTCGAGCTCGGTCAGCTTCGAGGCGACCGTGTGCATGATGGCGTTGTCGTTGGTGCGCGCGCGCTTGTTGAACTCCTTGAGCTGCGTTTCGATATAGGCGGGATGCTGGCCGGCCAGCCGCGGCAGCTGCACGGTTCCATGCGCACCCTCGCCATGGCAACTGGCACACGCCGGCACACCGGAATAAGGATTACCGTTGATGTAGATGTATTTGCCGACGGCAGCGAGTTCGGCGTCGCGCGTGCGGCGGGCCTTGGCGGGCTTGCCCGAGAAGAATGCGGCAAGCGCGATGATCTCGCCGTCGGTCAGGTCCTTGACCATCTCGCCCATCGCCTCGCTCTTGCGCTTGCCGTCGCGGAAATCCTTGAGCTGCTTCGACATGTATTCGGGATGCTGGGCGGCCAGCCGCGGATAAATGGCGCTGGCGCTCTCGCCCTCGGGGCCGTGGCAAAGCGCGCAGCGGCTCTCGATGATCGTGGCGACCGGACGGTCGGCGGCGTTGAGCGGCCCGGCTATCGGCAGCAATGCAGCGACGAACAAAAGCGAAGCGACGGGCTTGATCCTCACGGGTTCACGTCCTTTCAATTTGGCTCTCTTCTCTTATGATGCTGAAGCGCCAGCCGTCCCATGAAATGACGCGTAGATTTCGATGTTGCCGACGGTGCCCACCCGGCGCTTCAACATTGGTTCCGAACATAGCGTTCGATTTTCACGGCTCTCTTGGTCATTCAGTCGATGACCGGTGTCACCCACAGCACGGCGTTGCCTTCCGCACTCTCCAGCAGGCGCACCAGATTGCGATTGGTGTCGAAGGTGCGGGCGGTGGGGAGTGCGGCGAGGATCGCCTCGTCCTGGTCCGCCAGTTCGGGCGCGCACGGGGCTAGGGTCTGCGCCGGCACGATTTCGATAATTTTGAGCACCTTGCCGTCAATGGCGTAGCGACCGGTAAACGGACGGCATCCCGTCGAGCCCTCGATGCGTCCGTCTTTGAGCTGAAGCGAGGCGCCCGACCCAGACCGTACGCTGTGGAGCCCCCCACTCTTGAGATAGGAGACGATCTTATGACGCGGGCCTTCCAGAGTCGCATCCGGGGTGCGGGCAAGCTGAGCCGCTGGCGATCCCGCCGCGTCGAACAGGCTGAGCTCGTCGCCCTTGATCGCAAAGCGGCGGGTGGATGCCATGGCCTCGATAAACAGTCGCTCGTAATCGGCGGCAATGCCGCTGCAGCCCCGCCGCGTCATCTGACCGACGCTGATCGCAAGTCCGTCGGGTCCGCTCAAGGTATAGGTGCCGCGAAAGAAATTGCAGGCGGTGGCGCCCGAAACGATACCTTCGCCAAAGGTCACGTCGCCGGCTGGCCGGGACGCTTTACCCGCCAGCATGGTGACGGACCAGCGAGATATGAGAGGGGATGCCTGCTCGGCAGCGGCAGATGGTCGGGCTGCGAAAACAAGGCTCAGCATCGCGAAGATTGCGGCAAAGCCAGTCAAAACGCGCATTGCTGCTCACTCCCGTCCCTTCGGACTGCCATGGTTTGTGCCCAGCGGGAACCCCACCTGATGCGTTGGTAGCGTTGACACTTCCCCGGTCTGGGGGCAAGTCAATGTGCACCGCAGCAGGGAGGCGGCCCTGCGCGACAACCGGACAGGTTCAAACATGGTCCAGCTGACGCTCCCGAAAAATTCGACGTACAAGACCGGCAAGACGTGGAACAAGCCCGCGGGCGCCGGCCGCTGGAAAGAGTTCAACGTCTACCGCTGGGATCCTGAAGACGGACAAAATCCGCGCATCGATACCTATTGGCTGAACCTCGACGAGACCGGACCCATGGTTCTCGACGCGGTAATCAAGATCAAGAATGAGATCGATCCGACGCTGACCTTCCGCCGCTCGTGCCGCGAAGGCGTGTGCGGATCGTGCGCGATGAACATCGACGGTTCGAACACGCTCGCCTGCACGAAGGCGATCG
>CAZLHQ010000128.1:0-9825 GCA_964559355.1 uncultured Hyphomicrobiaceae bacterium | reverse complement strand
AACGCCATGGTCATATCGGCGGTGTCCTCGGTCAGCACGCCCGGCGTGTTGGTGACGGTGATGTTGCGATTTCTCGCGGTGTCGAGATCGATGTTGTCGACGCCCGTGCCGAAATTGGCGATCAACCGCAGGTCTGGTCCCGCCTGGCTGATGACGGCGCGGTCGATGCGGTCAGTCACGGTCGGCACCAGCACGTCGGCCACTTTGGCGGCGGCGACGAGCTCGGCCTGGGTCATGGGGTGATCATCGACATTGAGCCTTGCGTCGAACAGTTCACGCATGCGCGTCTCGACGACGTCGGGCAACTTGCGCGTGACGATCACGACGGGCTTCTTCTGGGGTTGCGGCATGAGAAATTCCGATCAGGGAGCAATTTAGAAGGTGGGGCATCGCGGCCCGAACCACAGGTGGTTTATGGGGGCGGGTCCGCAGTTGTCTAACAGAAGGCCTTGGCGATGACAAAGTGGTGAATAGATTGGTCCGGCACTGGATATCGCCCGCGGAGGCGTTTAGTCCGGCAGCAGCCCACCGGGCGGCGTGAAAGTGGGAGCTTTTTGATCGATATGGCGTGCACTTCAGCACCGCGCATCGCTGTGACGGGCGCTGCTGGTCTCGTGCTTTCGGCATGGGCAGCAATCGCGGTCGCCTGGCCGGCGCTGGCCCAGCGATCGCCGCCCGCTTCGCCCACGCTCGAGCGCACCAGCCAAAGCGGGGCGAGCGGCCTGCCGCTGCCACGCTTCGTCAGCCTCAAATCCGACCGCGTGAACCTGCGCCAGGGGCCCGGCACCGACTACCCGACGGCCTGGATCTACAGCCGCGCCGGATTGCCGGTCGAGGTGATCGAGGAATACGAATCCTGGCGCAAAGTGCGCGATGCGGAAGGCACGACGGGCTGGATTCTTTCCTCCCTGCTGTCGGGCCGGCGCACCGCGCTGGTGCTGCCGTGGGAGCTGAAGGCTGGCGCCGCCGCACCACAGGTGACGCTGCGCAAGAACGACAGCGAACGCGCGGGCGCAGTGGCGATGGTCGAAGCCGGCGTCATTGCCGACGTGCAGAAATGCGATGGCACATGGTGCTATGTGACCATCGACAGCTTCCGCGGCTACATGGAGCAGGCAAAGCTGTGGGGGGTCTACCAGCGCGAGCAAATCAAATAAGCGCTCGGCGCCTCAGCCTCAGCGGTCAGCCGAGTCGTCGCGCACCAGCCGCACCACCACGTCGATGTGCGAGATCTTCATGCCGGCCGGCGGCTCTGGCAGGCCATCGACACGGATGCCATCGCTGGCGATGTCCATCAGCTCACCGGCCTCTTCGACGAAGAAGTGGTTGTGATTGGAGGTATTGGTGTCGAAATAGGCGCGCGAACCATCGATCGCCAGCTCGCGCAGCAGTCCCGCCCGCTTGAACTGGTGCAGCGTGTTATAGACCGTGGCGAGCGACACCTGCTCGCCGGCAGCCAGTGCTTCGGCGTGCAGCACCTCAGCCGAAACATGACGATCGCCCGGCAGGAACAACAGCTGGCCAAGAGCCAGACGCTGGCGCGTCGGCCGCAGCCCCGCTTGGCGCAGGCGCTCTTCGATCTCGCTTGCCTCACACTGCAGGCGATCTTGGGCACAGTCGCTGTTGGCGTCCCTGTCTGTCGAATGGCTCATGCTGCTTCTGCGATCCTTTGTGATCGGCGGTGTTTTGAATTTCTTGCCGTTGCCTGGTTCTGCCCTAGATTCGGATCTGTCTTTGCCCGGAGCACGGCGCCAGCAGTTCGCCATCACCCTTGCTCCCGTCGCCCATCATCAATTGTAGCACGATTTCCCAAGCCAGCTCGCTCCGGCCAGTTCGCACCAGATAGGCAAAATGCGCAAACTTCGACGGGCGCTACCTCCACATGCTCTGGCTTTACAACCCCAGCTGTGAACGGCGCACCCGACAGAACGCGATTGCCAGCACTATATCGGCGACAGCATTGTGCTGCAACGTGCGGATACACCTGTTCAACTGCCCACAACCAGCTTGACGGTGGCTGTCTTTACCTTTTGAAGAGTAGCCCAAACACGCCGGGTCTTTTTTGGGGGCTGGCGGTGGCTGGACCGTAGGCCGGCCGCGCCCCTTTCCGACAGCATCGCCTACCTTGGCCGAGCTCGTTTGGCCCGGGCTATAGGCTCCGCCTGCGGATCAAAAAATGGCCATGGTGTGCTGGACTGCGCTTTTGCACGGGGGCAAGTGGAATTTCGATGTCAGCACGCCGCTCAAGCTATGAGTTCGAGGACCTTCTGGAATGCGGCCATGGCCGCTTGTTTGGTCCCGGCAACGCCCAGTTGCCGCTGCCCCCGATGTTGATGTTCGACCGCATCAGCCACGTCTCCGAGGAGGGCGGCGCCCATGGCAAGGGCCAGATCATCGCCGAGCTGGCGGTTGCCGGCAATTCGCGGCTGGATTGGTTCTTCGACTGCCATTTCGAAGGCGACCCGGTAATGCCGGGCTGCCTTGGCCTCGACGCTCTGTGGCAATTGACTGGGTTCTACCTGGGCTGGCTCGGGGCGCCTGGACGCGGTCGCGCGCTTGGCGTCGGCGAAGTCAAGTTCACCAACATGGTGCTGAAGACAACCAAAAAGGTCGAGTACGTCGTCGATATGAAGCGGGTCATCTTGCGCAAGCTGAAACTCGCCATCGCGGACGGTACGCTGGTGGCGGATGGCGTGCCGATCTATACGGCGACCGATATGCGGGTTGGTCTGTTCGAGCCGGAGGCTGCGGCAAAAGCTTGAGCCGATCGACAGTGCCGTGGCCGTGGCGGATAAGGCCGGCACCACATATAAGGGATCCAATTGGATTGGGCGCGCGCGCCAAGGATCGCGGCGGGCAAGAGGGGTGAGTTCATGAGGCGCGTCGTCGTTACCGGCATGGGGATCGTTTCCTCGATCGGCAATTCGAGCCAGGAGGTGATCGCTTCCCTGCGCGAAGCTCGCTCCGGCATCGTCAAGGCCGAGAAATACGCCGAGATGGGCTTTCGTTGTCAGGTGCACGGCGCACCGACGATCGACTGGGCGGCACAGGTGCCGAGGAAGCCCAAGCGTTTCATGGAAGAAGGCGTGGGCTGGAACTACCTCGCCATGGATCAGGCCATCCGCGATTCGGGGCTTGAGGAAAAAGACGTCGTCAACGAGCGCACCGGCATCATCGTCGGCGCTGGCGGCCCGTCGACCCGTGCCATCGTCTGGGCAGCCGATACCGCACGCCAGAAGGACCCGAAGAAAGTCGGCCCGTTCGAAGTGCCCAAAGCGATGTGCTCAGGACCGAGCGCCGCACTGGCGACGAGCTTTCGCATCAAGGGCACCAACTATTCGATTTCCTCGGCGTGCTCCACCTCTGCCCACTGCATCGGCAACGCCGCCGAATTGATCCAGTGGGGCAAGCAGGACGTGATGTTCGCTGGCGGCTGCGAGGAGCTCGACTGGACGCTATCGGTGCTGTTCGACGCCATGGGCGCCATGTCCTCGCACTACAACGACACGCCGGCCACCGCCAGCCGCGCCTATGACAAGAACCGCGACGGCTTCGTCATCGCGGGCGGCGCTGGTGTGCTGGTGCTGGAGGAATTGGAGCGGGCGAAAGCACGCGGCGCCAAGATCTATGGTGAGATCGTTGGCTATGGCGCCACCTCGGACGGTTTCGACATGGTGGCGCCGTCGGGCGAGGGCGCAGTACGCTGCATGCAGCTGGCCATGAAGGGCCTGGACGGAAAGGGCGTCGGCCGCGTCGACTACATCAATCCGCATGCCACCGCGACGCCTGTCGGCGATGCCAAGGAGATCGAGGCGATCCGCGAGGTATTCGGCAAAGACGTCCCCAAAATCTCCGCCACCAAGTCGTTGACGGGTCATTCTTTAGGGGCCATCGGCGTTCAGGAGGCGATCTTCTCGCTTCTCATGATGAATAATGATTTCATATGCGAAAGCGCCAACATTCAAGAACTCGATCCTGCTTTCGAAGACATGCCGATTGTTCGCACACGCATCGACAATGCTTCGCTTAACTGTGTCATGTCGAATAGCTTCGGCTTCGGCGGGACAAATGCAACTCTCGTGCTCCGCCGCTACAATGGTTAAAACGAATGTCATGTCGCGGCACTAGAGAGAGCCAGATTGGCTCCCTGAGGATGTCACGATATGAAGTTTTACCGGAACGGCGGTTGCTGGTTCGAGACAAACGCGCGCGCCGATGGCGCGGGAACGAGGGCTCCAATGGCCGATATCGATTTTACTAAGCCTGGACCACTGATGGACGGTAAGCGCGGCCTCATCATGGGCGTCGCCAATGAGCGCTCGATCGCCTGGGGCATCGCCCGCGCGGTCGCTGGGCACGGCGCAAAGCTTGCGTTCACCTACCAGGACGAGGCGTTCGGGCGCCGCGCACTGCCGCTGGCGAATTCGGTCGGCTCCGACTTCATCGAACCGTGCAATGTGCTCGATATTGCGAGCGTCGATCGCGTCTTCGAGCGCATCGAGAAGGAGTGGGGCGGGCTCGATTTCGTGGTGCATGCACTCGCCTATTCCGATCCGCGTGAGCTGGCTGGTCGCTACGTGAACACCACGCGCGACAACTTCACCAACACCATGGTGATCTCATGCTTCTCCTTCACCGAGGTCGCCAAGCGCGCCGCGGCATTGATGCCGAATGGCGGCTCGCTGCTGACGCTCTCTTACGGCGGCGCCACTCGCTCGGTGCCATCCTATAACGTGATGGGTGTCGCCAAGGCCGCGTTGGAAGCTTCCGTGCGTTATCTGGCTTCAGATCTCGGCCCGCAGAACATCCGCGTCAATGCACTCTCCGCTGGCCCCATGCGCACACTGTCGGGCGCTGGCGTCTCGGATGCGCGCGTCATCTTCAACTATCAAAAGGAGCACGCGCCACTGCAGCGCACGCCCACGCTCGACGAGGTGGGCGGCTCGGCTCTCTATCTGCTGTCGCCCCTTTCGGGTGCGGTGACGGGCGAAGTGCACTTCGTCGACTGCGGCTACAATACGATTTCGATGCCGAGCCTCGACTCGCTGAAGGAGATCGATGCCGATCACACCGCCAGCGGCGGCAAAAAGCCGTCGGCCGCCGCGGAGTAGCCTGTTTGCGGCTCTCTCGTGTGTGGAGCAGCGATTGATAGGCCCTTTAATAGCCGGTTGAGCACAAGCTCAGCCGGCTTTTTTCGCGCGCATCGAACTTTCCCACGCCTGCAGCGTTATGCCTCGACATTCACTGGGAAGCGAAAGCGCAAGGAGATGAACATGAGCAGAGTTTTGACACGCACTTTGTGCGCGGCTGCATTCGCATGGGTTGGCGTTGGCAGCGCCTCCGCTGCACCGTTGTCGGGAGCCGGCCCTCAATCCGCAGGTACGGCCCAATCGACAATCGTCGAGGTCCACGGCTGTCACCGCAGCATGCGCAAGGGCGGCGCTGGCTGGCATCGCCACGTGGGCCCGAACTGCCGCCGTGTCGCAGAGGGGCGGCGCCACCACCATCATCGCGGCAAGCGCTATTGGCACCACGGTCCACGCTGCGACACGTACTGCGTCGGAGTGGGCCCACTGAGAGTTTGCGACCGCGATTGCGATTGACCTGCGTCAGTTTCAGTAGCGTACCTGTAATCGAATCGAGGCTGCGTTTCGGGAGCCACAGCGATCCGCTTGTGGCTCCCGATGGCGTGCTGTCTTGCCACCATGTTTCATCAGACCACGTTTGGCTCTTGACGCGGTGTGGGCCAAGGCGCAAATGACGCGCGCATGATCGGGATATTCGATTCAGGACTGGGCGGGCTCACAGTGCTTCGTGCGCTGGTGGTCCGCTATCCGGACTTGGAGTTCGTCTACCTCGGCGATCATGCCAACGTGCCTTATGGCAACCGCCCCTCCGACGAAGTGGTGGAGCTGACGCGCCGCGCGGTCGAAACGCTGTTTGAGCGTGGCTGCAAGCTCGTGCTGTTGGGGTGCAACACCGCCACCGCCGTCGCCGCGCGCAAATTGCAACGCATCTGGCTGCCACATGCCAACTGGCCCGGACATAATGTGCTCGGCATCGTGGCACCGACAGTGGAGGCAGCGACACAGACGCCCTGGGCGGTAACGACGCCGCAATATCCGCAGAAATACATCACCGACATTCTCGCCGTGTTCGGCACCACGCGCACCGTGACCTCGGGCGTCTACCCTGAGGAAATACGCAAGCGTTGCCCGCGCATGCGCGTCTATCAGCAGGTCGCGGCCAATCTCGCGGGCGCCATCGAGGACGAAGCACCCGAAGCCGAGCTCGACGCCCTGGTCGCCGAGGCCGTCGCCGGATTACGCTCGCAGACCGAAGGGCAAGAGCCACATCGCGTCATCCTTGGCTGCACGCATTTCCCGCTTGTCGAGCATCTGTTTGCCCGCCATCTCGCGCCATCCGTGCGCATTCTCTCCCAACCCGACGTCGTCGCCGACAGTCTGGAGCATTACCTCGAGCGCCGGCCACATTATGCCGAGTGCACGACGCCGGGCCGGCTGCAACTCCTGACGACGGGCGACGCCGAGGAAATCAGCGCCCGCGCCCGCGTGTTCTGGCCGCAGGTGCCGAGCTTTGCGCACGCGACCACCTGACGCGCGTTATACCATCCACGCGCACGCCTCTATGTCGGCGCTTCTACAATTCCCATATTATGATGGTGAGCACAGCGCGCGGATGTGCGTTTGCGCCCTTCCTGGCGTAACGCAATGCGTGCGCATCCCGCTTCAACGTGATGCAAGAACTGCAGCGAGCCCGCCCATGAGCGACGACACGCCATTGTTTGCGACCAAGCCAAAGCGCGTCGGCACGGCAGCGCCGGCCCGACCGACTACCGCGCTGGACAATCCTGCATCCGCTGGCAGTTGCTGCGGTGGCAGCCATGACGCAGCTCCCACCGGTGCTACTGGCACTGCGATCGATCCGGTGTGCGGCATGAGCGTGGTCATCGCCACGGCCAAGCACACGCACGATCACGACGGCACGACCTATTACTTCTGCAATCCGCGCTGCAAGGAGCGCTTTGCCGCCGAGCCGCAACGCTATCTCGATCCGGCAGCCAAGGCCGGGCCAACTTCCGCGCTGGTCAATCCCTCACCCGCTGGCAGTTGCTGCGGTGGCAGCCATGACGCAGCTCCCACCGGTGCGACTGGCACTGCGATCGATCCGGTGTGCGGCATGAGCGTGGTCATCGCCACGGCCAAGCACACGCACGATCACGACGGCACGACCTATTACTTCTGCAATCCGCGCTGCAAGGAGCGCTTTGCCGCCGAGCCGCAACGCTATCTCGATCCGGCGGCGAAGGCCGCAGCAGCCGCCGCCGAAGCCGCAGCAGTACCAACCGGTACGCTGTGGACCTGCCCGATGGATCCCGAGATCGTCCAAGACCATCCGGGCACTTGCCCGATCTGCGGCATGGCGCTGGAGCCGATGGGCGTGCCTCCCGCCGATGCCGGCCCCAATCCCGAGCTGATCGATTTCACGCGCCGCCTGAAGATTGCACTTCCCTTCACCATTCCGCTGGTCGTGATCGCCATGGGCAGCCATCTCGGCTTGCCGGTGCACGATTGGCTTGGTGCACGCGGCGCACAGTTTGCCGAGTTGGCGCTGTCTGCTCCCGTCGTCATCTATTCGGGCTGGCCGTTCTTCGAGCGCGGCATCGCCTCGATCAAGTACCGTTCGCCCAATATGTGGACGCTGATCGCCATCGGTGTCGGCGCTGCCTTCCTTTATTCGGTCGTCGCGACCGTCTTCCCGTTCCTGTTTCCAGAGGCGTTGCGCCAGCAGCATGGCGGCACCGTCGGCGTTTATTACGAGGCGGCCGCCGTCATCATCGTGCTCGTGCTGGTCGGGCAGATCCTCGAGTTGAGGGCGCGAGAGAAGACCGGCAATGCGATACGCGCGCTTATGGATCTGGCGCCGAAGATGGCGCGCCGCGTTGGCAAGGATGGACGCGAAACGGATGTGCCGCTCGCCGAGATCGCGGTGGGCGACACCGTGCGCGTGCGCCCCGGCGAGGCGATCCCGGTTGACGGCGTCATACTGGATGGACGATCTGCGGTCGACGAGATGCTGCTGACCGGCGAGCCGCTGCCCGTCGACAAGGCTGTCGGCGACACCGTAACTGGCGGCACCATCAACAAGACCGGATCATTCCTGATGCGCGCCGACAAAGTGGGCGCTGAGACGACGCTTGCCAAGATCGTCGAGTTGGTTGCAAGCGCTCAGCGGAGCCGCGCGCCGATCCAATCTGTTGCCGATCGCGTCGCGCGTTATTTCGTACCGGCCGTAGTCGCAGTGGCCATCGCAGCATTTCTCGCCTGGCTGGTGTGGGGACCATCGCCGGCGCTCGCTTATGCGATCGTCGCCGCGGTATCGGTGCTCATCATCGCATGTCCGTGCGCGCTCGGTCTCGCCACACCGATGTCGATCATGGTGGCGACTGGGCGCGGTGCACGCGAGGGCGTTCTGGTGCGCGATGCCGCAGCACTCGAAGCGCTGGCCGCCGTCGACACCATCGTGCTCGACAAGACCGGCACACTGACACTTGGCAAACCCAAGCTGACGGACGTGCGCGCCGCAGCCGGATATAATGCCAACGATGTGCTCGGCCTTGCCGCCAGTCTCGAGATCGGCTCCGAGCACCCGATCGCCCTTGCCATCACCGAAGACGCACACCAACGCGGACTCGCGACAACACCGGCGACCGATTTCGAAGCCATCACCGGGCTCGGCATCAAGGGTCGCGTCGGCCCGCGCGACGTTGCCGTCGGCAATCCCGCGCTGATGCGGCGTCTGGGCTATGCCAACAGCTTCGGCGAGACCGTATTGGCGCAGATCGATCGCGACATCGCTGCGCTCGGCGGCAGCGCCCAGACCGCGCTCGTCGTCGCCATCGATGGAGCCTATGCCGGGCTGATTGTCGTTGCCGACACCATCAAGCCGCGTGCCGCACACGCATTGGCGGAATTGCGCTCGCGCGGACTGCGCATCGTCATGGCCACCGGCGACAACGCGATTGCCGCGCGCACGGTGGCGCGAGAGCTTGGCATCGAGGAGGTTCATGCCGAGGTGCTGCCTCAGGACAAATCGCGCCTCATCTCCGAGCTAAAGGCTCATGGCCGCAAGGTGGCGTTTGCCGGAGACGGCATCAATGACGCGCCCGCGCTTGCCACAGCCGACGTCGGTATTGCGATGGGGTCAGGTGCGGACGTCGCCATCGAGAGTGCCGGCATCACGCTGCCCAAGGGAGATATTGCAGGCATCGTGCGCGCGCATGGCCTGGCGCGCGCAACACTGTCGAACATCCAGCAGAACCTCGTCTTTGCGTTCGGCTACAATGCGCTCGGCATTCCGATTGCAGCCGGCGTTCTATATCCGCTGCTCGGGCTGCTGCTGTCGCCGATCGTGGCGGCGGTGGCGATGAGCTTGTCGTCGGTGAGTGTGATCGGCAATGCGCTACGGCTCAACCGCCAGAAGATTTGAGCGAACTGATCACGCTGCACAAGGCAAAAAAAGCCGCCGGGCAGACACCCGGCGGCTTCCTCATTCCTGTTGTTGCGAAACTCCTCGCCGCTCAACCGCGATCACGGCGCGGGCCACCACGGCCGCGGCCACCGCCGCCCTCGCGGTCACGGCGCGGCGGGCGCTCGCGCGAGAATTCTTCGGCGGGATCAGGCGCACCTTCCTCACGAGGAATCTCCTTGCCGGTCGCCTGGTCGATGATCTTCATCGACAGACGCACCTTGCCGCGATCGTCGAAGCCGAGCAGCTTGACGTAGACTTCCTGGCCTTCCTTGA
>CAZLHQ010000127.1:0-9898 GCA_964559355.1 uncultured Hyphomicrobiaceae bacterium | reverse complement strand
GACGATGGCGCCGCCGATCGACAGCGGCAGCGAGAACAGAATGGTGATCGGCTGCAAGAAGCTCGAGAACAGCAGCACCAGCACGGCATAGACCATCATGATGCCTGCGCCCATGGCTTGGCCGAAGCTCTCGAACACCTCCTTCATCACTTCCGCATCGCCGAATTGGCGGATGGTGACGCCCTGTGGCAGCGACTTGGCCGCCGGCAGCGCCAGCACCGCATCGACAGCATTGCCGAGCGGCGTCGTGCCGACGAGATCGGCGCCGATCAACACGCGCCGTTCGCGATCGTATCGGTCGATCGAGGTCGGCCCTTGGTTGAACTCGGAGCGCGCCACGGCTGCCAGCGGCACCGGCTGGCCGGATGCGGTCTGCACCTTCAAGGCGCGGATCAGGTCGATCTGCTGGCGCGCATCCTCCTGCAACTGTACGCGGATCGGCACCTGGCGGTCGCCGACGTTGAACTTGGCGAGATTGGCGCCGATGTCGCCGATGGTGGCAATGCGCACGGCTTCCGAGATCGCATCGGTAGATACGCCGAGCTCGGCCGCCACGTCGGCTCTGGGATAGACGCGCAGCTCGGGCCTATCGAGCTCGGCGGTGGAGACGACGTTGACGAGACCCGACACGCCTTTGGCCTGGCTCGTCAGTGCCGCCGCCGTGTTGTCGACGGCGTGGCCGTCGCGTCCGGCCACCACCAGCTGGAACTGGCGCTGACCATTGTCCTGCAGGAACCAGTAGCGGATGTCGGGCACACCGGCGATGGAACGGCCGATCTCCTCCTGGATAGGTGCCTGCTTCAGCTTGCGCTTCTCGCCCGGCTCGAGCGTGATGACGAGCGTAGCCTTGCGCACCTCTTTGCCTGAGCCGAGAATCTGCCCGCCGATCACGAACACGCTGGCGACATCATCGCGCGCCTCGATGTCGTGAGAGAGTTTGCTGGTGAGCTTTTCCGTTTCCTCCATGCGCGAGCCGGGTGGCAGCTCAACGGCAAGCAAGGCGCGCCCGGAATCCTCCACCGGCAGGAAGCCCGACGGCAGCAGGAAGAAGCTGCCGACCGAGCCTGCGAAAATGACGAGGCCCAGAAGAACGGTCGCGATGCGGTGATGTACGGACCAGTCGACCAGACGGGTGTACTTTCGCAATAGCCACCCTTCCTTGTCCTCATGGTGGCTGGGGCGCATGAAATAAGCGGCAAGCAGTGGCGTGATGAGCCGCGCGACCAGCAGCGAGAAAAACACCGCGAAGGCAACCACCAAGCCGAACTGTTTGAAGTACTGCCCGGCGATGCCGCTCATGAAGCTCACCGGCACGAACACGGCGATAATGGTCGTCGTGATGGCGATGACGGCGAGACCGATCTCATCGGCGGCTTCGAGGGCGGCTCGATAGGGCGTCTTGCCGAGCCTGATGTGGCGCACGATGTTCTCGATCTCGACGATCGCGTCGTCCACCAGGATGCCGATGACGATGGTGATGGCGAGCAGGCTGACGAGATTGAGTGAGAAGCCGAGCGCATCCATCGCCCAGAAGGCCGGAATGATCGACAGCGGCAGGGCAATTGCCGCAATCACGGTGGCGCGCAGGTCGCGCAGGAATATCAGCACGACGAGGATCGCCAGTGCGGCGCCCTCGAGCAGCATCTTCATGGTCGAACTATAGGCGCGCATCGTATAGTCGACGGTGTTGTCGATTTGGCGAAGCGCAATGTCGGGATGATCGGCGGCGATGCGCGCGATCTCCTCGCTGACCTGTTTGGCAACTGTGGTGTCGCTCGCCCCCTTGGCGCGGCTGACGGCGAAGGCGACCACCGGCTTGCCGCCGGCGAGCGCAAACGTGCGCGGTTCTTCGACGGTATCGGTGACGGAGCCCAGCTGATCGAGGCGCACGTTGCGATTGTTCGGCAGCGCGATGCGCGTTTGCGCCAGATCGCTGACGGTGAGCTTGCCTGCGAGCGTGCGGATGGCCTGCTCGCGACCGGCGATCTCGCCACGCCCGCCGGCGAGGTCGACGTTGGTGGCGCGCAACTGGCGGTTGACATCGCCTGCTGTAATTCCATACGCGAGCAGCCTGTCGGGATCGAGCGCGACGCGGATTTCGCGTGTCACGCCGCCGACGCGATCGATTGCAGAAACGCCTTTGACACCTTGCAGGCGGCGTTTCACCACGTCGTCCACGAACCACGAAAGTTGTTCGGGCGTCATGCCCAGCGCTTCCGCTGCATAAGACAGGATCGGCAATCCCTCGACTTCGAGGCGCTGCACGATCGGCTCATCGATGGTTCGTGGCAGGTCTGATCTGACGCGTGAGATGGCGTCCTTGACGTCATTCAAAGCACGGTCGACATCGACTTCGAGCCGGAACTCGACAGCCGTGATCGAGACGCCTTCGGTGATCGTCGAGGTCATGTGCTTGACGCCGTTGATGCCGGCGATTGCATCCTCGACTTTCTTGGTCACCTGCGTCTCGAGTTCGGCAGGGGCCGCACCTGACTGCGTGACCTGCGCCTGGATCAGCGGCACGTCGATATTGGGGAACCGCGTGATCGGCAGCACTCGAAAGCTCAGCACACCAATGGTCAGCAGCACCATGAACAAGACGAGCGATGGGACTGGGCGCTTGATTGACCATGCGGAGATGTTGAAATTCATCACCGGGCCTCACTGACCTTGGAGTCGGGCAGGATTGGACGAATGATATCCTTGTCGCGCAGGAAGGTGCCGGCCTTGGCGACGACCAGGTCGCCTTCGGAGAGCCCCTGCACGATCTCTATCCGACCTGCATCGCTGAGCCCGGTCTTGACCATCGTCGTTTCGATCTTGTCGCCGACGACGCGCTGAACGCTGGCCACGTCCTTGTTGTAAAGCACGGCCGCGGTTGGAACTGCGACGCCGCGGCTCTTGGCGGTGACGATGCGACCGCGGCCGAAAGCGCCGATGCGCAGACCGGGCTTGTCGCCGAGGAACACCTTGATGGAGCCGAGGCGGGTGGCGCGGTCGACCTCGGGCGCTACCAGGCGGATCTGGCCCTCGAAGCTGCCCGATCCGGCAATCTCGACACTGGCAAGCTGGCCCGTCTTGAGCTTGGCCATGTCGGGCTCGATGACGCCGGCGTCCAGTTCAATCTCTCCATCCGCAATGATACGGAACATCGGCTCCGCCGAGTTTGCAGCGAGCGCACCGATACGCGCCGTGCGGCGACTGACAACGCCAGCCCGCGGCGCCTTGACCTCGGTATTGCCGAGCCGCCAGACGATTTCCTTGCGCTGCGCTTCGGCTTCGAGCTTGCTGGCTTCGGCGAGCTTCAAGCCATCGTGTGCGGCGGCAAGTTGTGCGGTGGTCGTGCGCTGTGCGGCCTCGCGCTGATCGTAAACCGTTTCGGAGAGGAAGCCTGATTTGCGCAGTGGCTTGGCGCGCTCGAGTTGGGCGGCAGCTTCGCCGGCGGCGGCCTCGGCTTGCGCAATCTGGCTCTTGGCCTGAGCGATGACCGCTTCGGTCCGCGCCAATGCCGCCGTGTTCTGCGCCATTTGCGCATCGAGCTGCGTGCGTTCGAGCTTTGCCAGCACCTGATTGCGCGTGACGCGATCGCCGACATCGACCATCATTTCGATCACCCGCAGACCTTCGACCTCGGGTGCCACCAGAATTTCCTCGCGCGCCACCAGCGTACCCGTGACAACGATCGTCTCTTCGAGAGATGTCATTTCGGCGCGCGCTACGGTGACGGCAGGAACCTGTGGCGTCGCGTTTTTTGTGCGCACAGTGTCGGGCGTCGTTTGTGCTGGCAGACCAGCGAGCGAACGCAGGCGAGCGCCGTCAAAGCCAGTTGCGTAGCCGAGAGCTGCCGTTACGAGCGCTGCAGCGGCAAGCGCCATTACGGATTTTGAGGGCATCTTCATCGCGTGCCCTCCTTGGCGGCCGCGCCGCAGCGTGCATCGTGCGCAATATCGGCAACGGCTTTCGGTGGTGCGGCCTCGCCGGCGTCAGCGGCTGGCTTCAGCAGCATGCCAATCAAGCGCGTTACGGTTGGCAGTAGCGACTCGGGTCGGAAATTCGGATCAATAGCGCGGCGCCACATCATGCCGTCGCCGATCACGTTGACGATGGCGGCGACGGCTTGCCCGTCGAAGCCTTCCGCAATGCGATCATCGCTTTCGAGACGCTCGAACAACTGGCGGAAGCTGTTGGCCACCTGCACATCGACGCTGCGGAAGATCTCGCCGACTTGGGCATTACGTGTCGATTCAAGGCCGATCTCGACGCACATGAGGCGCTTATGGACCGGCTCCTCGACAAAATACTGTTCGCCAATGGCCTGCAGGGCTGTGAGGATGTCGGTGGCGCTGTGCAGGCTCGCGAAGCGGTTTTGAAATTCTCCGCGATCGCGCTCGGCGAGCCCGGCGATCAGGTCTTCCTTGGACGAAAAATAGACGTAGAGAGCGCCAGGGCTGATGCTGGCCTGCTTGCAGATGTCGTGCATGGTGCAGCGATGAAACCCCGAGCGGGCAAAGCAAATCTCGGCTGAGTCGAGAATGTGCTCGCGGCGGGCGCGCTGGGTATCGGGTTTCAGCTTGGGCATGATCTTCTGTCTTCCGAATTCGTCCAGTTCTGTAGCTCTGTGTCTGTAGCTCTGTGCTGAGCGCCGGCAGTGTGATCCAGCGCCGTCGCCTCGTTGCCGTTGGCGGATGATGCGCGGTTATCGCCATCCTGCCCGGTAGCCGAGGTCGGAGCGGATCGGTCGATTGCGTGCAACGGTCCGGTTATCTCCAACCCTCAACAAAACGAACGCTCGTTTTGTTTTCCAGGCATTGGTGCTCCCGTTGCGGTCGAGCGTCAAGGCGAAAATTGCCACCAGCCGCGTGTATCTGATTTCGGAAAATGGCCTAAAATTTGTCAGGGATCGGCCGGGATCAGCCGAGGAAATGCGAGAATAACGAAGCATTTTTAATATGTTATGCAGCCTCTGCATGGCGGTGGCGGCGTGATCTCGCGGTGGCTGTTTGATCGCGCGGTCGCGGCGCGCATTGCGTCAGTGCGGATCACTTGCGGCAGGGCGTTCCGGTCATGATGCAGACGGTGCCGGCGCCGCCACTCAAGCATTTCTCCTCGATGTCAGCGGCAAGCTTCCAGTCGGAATAGGCAGGGCCCAGCAACGAGTTGAGGCGCACCCGTCGCCGCCAGTTGGCACGCGCCTTGGTCTTTGCGAGCCACTCGTAGCGTGACGGCTCGCCGCGCGCCGTGACCGGGCTTGCCGCGCAAGTGGTGGTTGGCTGGGCCAGGGCGGAGGAGGGTGGGCTAGCGAGCGCGGCTGCGATTGCGGCGGCGACGATTGCGCCTGCTGCCATTGAATGACGGCAGAGCGGTGTCGCCACGGCGCTTGCGTGGCTTGGGAAGCGTGCTTGACGCATGCGAGTCATGGAATTTGCCGATCGGGTGAGGGTTACGGTGAGATTGCGGTATTCATGAGCCCGCACAACATGCACGCAGGCTACAAGGAATGCTCATCTCTGGCGAATGGGGGCTGGCGATTGAGCACGTTCGGGGGGCGGCCATTGATCACAGCCCGCTGAGCCGTGGAATGCACCGGCGGCGCAATCCTCAAAACCGCGTAAGCCAGTTGATGGTCGCGTACAGACGGTCGAACTCATTGCCGCCGGAAAAGTCCAGGTTGTCGGATGTGATGCCGCCCGAGACAGAGATTTCCCCCGTGTACCACTCGTAGCGCGCAAACAGGCCAAGGCGCGTTTGCGGCCGTAGCTCCTCGCGCAGGCTGCCGTCGTCGAGAATGCGGCTCTCGTTCAGCAGGTTGCCGTTGATCGAGGTCTCGACGCCCAAAGATATGGTCGGCAAGACCCGATAACCGAGCCGCCATCGCCCAGCGTAGGATTGATGCGCGGACGTCCACGAGGCGTCGAGCGAGGTCCAGGCATCGGCACCAAGGTTGAGCCAAAGTTCGAGCACGCCCTTGAAGCCATATTCGAGCCCTTGCGTAAGCAGACCGCCGCTTGCAATGGGATCGTCGGGCGAAACGACGTGATCGATCGCAGCGATGCCGGCGAACGCCTTGGCCGTCAAATCTCCCAAGCGCGCCTGATAGCCGATCAGTGCTTCGACGAATTTGATCGTGCCGCGGAACTCACGCTCAGAATTGATCGGATCGCCCGAGCGGCGGCCGCTGTAGCCATACTGGCCGTATCCACCTGATGCGCGCAGCCTGAGGCCATTTGAATGGATGTCGCCCATAGGGGCGAGCGTGACGCCGGAGTAGAGCAGCCAGACATTACTGGTGAGGTCGGCGCCGGCATATGTCTCGCGCCAGAATGGCGTGCTCGGCGCTGGTTCAGCGATGGTGGGGGCGGGGGCGGCGAGGCTGCCAGCCAAAGCAGCGAAAATCGCCAGGAGCCACCCTCGGCTCCGCCAAGTCGAGCACCCGCCATGCCTCGACGCCGACGCAAACACGAACGCACCCGCAAGACAAAAAAGCGCAGTTCAATTATTAATCTCATGTTGAGTTCAGATATTCGTGGCAATGAGCAGTCGAGGTCAATAAAACATTGGTTAACGTGGATAAAATACATCCAAAGGGCGTAGTATTCCGAACAATTTCAACTGCTAGTTGTTCCGCGTATTGCGGTGCAACTCCCTTGTCGTTGTGCTGAGGCGCATGTAAATCAATTGGTTGATGGCGCGGTTTCGCACCGCTCATTCGCGCCTGCAGAGAACCTGCGGCAGCACTGCGTTTTTCCGTTTTGCATGTGCTAAGGGCTTTCGCGACACATCCGCGCAGGATATTGTTCGGCACCTCTGAGCACCTATCTGCAGCTCAGCTAGGGGATCGGTGCGCCGGGTCACCTCCCGGCTCAAGTGATCGACAGGTGAGACTTCGATGGGCCGCCATGGCGGTCAAGTTCGCGTGTCACAAAAACGCCCTCAAGGGTAACCCGCCACGCGAATCATCAATGCGCAACGTGTCTTGAGAACAGCATGTCTCGATGTGCGTTCCAGGGAGGAGGAGTTGGGTATGTCTTCTGCGAACCAGACGCTTTTTGCAGGGCTCGGACCGTTTCAGAGCCTGTTTCATGAACCGAACTTCAATGCCGCCGGTCTGATGCCGCAGGGTTTCGACCAGATGATGCGCGGCATGATCCGGTGCCAAGTCGAGGCGCAGAGCCTCATGTCGCGCCGCGCGCAAGCTTATTTCGAATTGCCGACCCGCTTGTCGCAATGCCGCACACCGCAGGATCTGATGCAGGAGCAGCAGCGCTTCTGGCAAATGGCGTTCGAACAATATTCGGAGTGCTCTCGTCATGTCATGTCGGCGTGGGGGCAATTCTTCCAGCTGCCGTCGTCGGCAGCTCCGCAGCCGGCGCCGTTGCGTGACTACCTCTCGTTCCCTGAGCTGCGCACGGGTAATGGGATGGACGCGCCGGCCCAGTCGATTCGACATAGCGATCGCAAAGTCGCTTGATGCAGCGAAAGATGGCTCGACGACCAGGCGATGCCGATCGGGCGTCGCCAAGGGGCGGAGGTAACTCCGCCCTTTTTAGTTGGTCGATTGCTTCATTGGCCGATTGTCCGGTTTTGCTCACGACACGCCGACATCGGTGCATGGAACAGGAACGACGTTCTTGCGGTTCGTGTAACGCCCGCAGGAGCGAGCGCGAAACGGTACTGATGGGACAACCGATGTGGCGGGGAAAGCCCTTGCAGGAATGTTCGGGAATGAAGAATTCGGCAGCGAGGAAGCGAGTGTCGGTGACAGCCATCTTGACGGTGCTGGCTTTGGCTGTGGCGATGCTGGTGGCGGTCGTTTCGGTTCGCGCCCTGGAGAGGGGGGACCTGGCAAAAGTCGAGACGCAGATCCACGCGGATTATGCCGGTATTGCTCACCTCACCGCGGCCGCGCTTGAAGCGGCGATGGCGCGTAGTGACGACGTGGTGATCTTCGATGTGCGCGAGGAAAACGAATTCGCAGTCAGCCGCATTGCCGGCGCGCGGCGCGTCGATCCGGGCGCTTCGGGCCGGCAGTTCATGCACGAACATGGCGCCGATCTCGCGGGAAAGACGGTTGTTTTTTATTGCTCGGTCGGAGTGCGCAGCTCCAGGCTCGCCAGTCGTGTCGCCGACGCGTTGCGCGAACGTGGCGTCAAAGGCGTCTACAACTTGGAGGGCGGCGTGTTCCGTTGGCACAATGAAGCGCGCGGGCTTATCGACGTACAAGGTGGCACCGATCGCATCCATCCCTACGATGCACAATGGGGCAAGCTCGTTGAACGGCAAGACAAAGTGTCGTTGAAGCCGCGTGGCGCCGCTGGCCCGCAGCAGGTCCGCTAGGCCGCACTCCGCTCCGTGTGTGGGGTCAGGTACATTGAGCAATGAGCGATGCGCCGAATGCCGGTAGCGCGTTGCTGCGCTGCTCTTGGCATCGGATCAGTGCCAGCGCCCAATATCAGTTCATGTCCGCCGCTTTAGCTCGTGGATCAAAACTGTTGATGTGATAAGACGCGGCGCGCGAGCCGGACAAGTGCTCGCGGTGATGCTAAGATGTTGCGACGTTTGCATCAATGAGCGCTGACGTAATGCCCACGAGCCAGCAGACCTACAGTCCGGCCCAATATCTTGAGGCGGGTTATCGTGCCGAAATGGCAGGCGAGACCGACCGGGCTGCGCAGTACTACGTCTACCTCGCAGAAAGTTTCCCCGAAACGCCCGAAGGCGAGGCCGCGCGTGGCGGACTGGTGCGGCTGGGTTTGGGTGCCCGCGGTGCGCCGGTCGAGTCGCGGCGTGAGCCCGTGCGTCAGGGCACCGGCGGCGGAGTGCCCGCGCAGCAAGCACCCAATGCCGCCGACTGGCGACACAACACGCCGGCTGCCGGCACGACTTCAAGCCCAATTCGCACTCAACCCCCTTCTGCGAACCGCGCGGGAACGCAGCCGGCGGCCGAGCAAGTTAGCGATAATCGTATCCGGCTTGGTGATTTATCGCGGATGAACCTCGCTGGGCGGTCCACCTCGGCACCACCTGCGCGCCTCCCTGCAGAAGCGCATGGCCAGCTCGCTCACGGTGGCGACGGCGATGCCATGCGCTTGCCGGATGTGGTGGCGCGGCGTGCGCGCGAACTGGCCGAGGCCGAGATTGCCGAGCGGTTCGAGCCGCGCTATCGGGCCGCGCGCTTGATTGCGGTTGTGTTTACCTGGATCGGCTGGTTCGTCGCCGCAGGTGGAGCCGCCCTCGTCATTCTGGCCTTCGTCGGCATTCCGACAGCGCTTGCTGCACCTGTGTTCGGTGTGGCGGGTGGGTTCGTCATCGGCGCGGGTAGCCTTGCGTTCGGCTTGGCATTGGTGTTGGGCGGACAAGTGTCGCTGGCGATTTTTGACAACGCCGATGCGATGCGCGAGGTCAAGGCCATCATGCGCGTGCGCGCAGAATTTTGAGCTAGAGCCTGATCGTCTGAGATGGAGACGCCAAGCGTTTCCATCGAGGTCGTGAATCAGACTCTCAAGCAATGGCTTAGAGCAGTCGACCATCGCACGAGGCGATTCCATGTTAGTTGAACCTGCTCCAAAGCAGGTCCGACGAGAGACGTCAGCCCGGGCGGCGATGTTCCTCCAGCCGCGGCATGATCTCGACGAAGTTGCACGGGCGGTGGCGATTATCGAGTTGCCATTTGAGAATGCCATGCCAGGCGTCCTTGCATGCGCCGGGCGATCCGGGCAGGCAGAAGATGTAGGTTCCGTGCGCAACGCCGCCACAGGCGCGTGATTGGATCGTCGAGGTCTCGATCTTCTGGAACGAGATCATGTGAAAGACGACAGAGAACCCCTCGATTTCTTTTTCGAATAATGGACGGACGGCCTCGGGCGTGACGTCGCGGCCGGTGAACCCCGTGCCGCCGGTT
>CAZLHQ010000126.1:0-9925 GCA_964559355.1 uncultured Hyphomicrobiaceae bacterium | reverse complement strand
CCACCTCGGCAGCCTCATCGAATATGGCGAAACGCTTCAGATCTTCACCAACCCAAAAGACCGCAAGACGCAGGACTACATCACCGGCCGCTTCGGTTGACGGGCGCAGTGCCTGCCCGCGGTGCACATCGATGATATCGAGATGTTTTGGAGACTGACGAGATGAACCAGCACACGATCAAGGCCTACGAAGGCGAGCTGGCGTTGCTCGACAAGAAGATCGCGCAGATGGGCGGATTGGCCGAGCACAATCTCGGTCAGGCGTTCGATGCGCTGCAACGGCGCGATCCGCGTCAGGCGGAACTGGTAATCGCAGCCGATCGCTCCATCGATATGCTGGAGAAGGATATCGAAGAGCAGGTGGTGCAGATGATTGCGCGCCGTCAGCCGCTGGCCGACGATCTGCGCCACGTCATGGCAGCACTTCGCATCACCAGCGATCTGGAGCGCATCGGCGACCTTGCCAAGAACATCGCCAAACGCGCAGCGGCGATTGCCGAAGAGCCCCATCCCAAACCTGTCATCTCGGGGCTTGGCAGCATGGTCGAGCTGGCGCTCGGGCAGCTTAAGACGGTGCTCGATGCCTTTGCCGAGCGTGATGCCGATCGCGCGCTGCAGGTCTGGCGCGGCGATCAGCAGATTGACGCCATGTACAACTCTCTGTTTCGCGAGCTGCTGACCTACATGATGGAAGATCCGCGCAATATCTCCATCAGCACCCACTTGCTGTTCGGCGCCAAGAACCTGGAGCGTGTGGGGGATCACACCACCAACATCGCCGAGACCGTGCATTATCTCGTGCGTGGCGAGGCGATTACCGACGACCGCCCCAAGAACGATCGCACGAGCTCGACGATGGTTGGCCGCGATGATTGATGCACGCGCTGACATCGTGCCGAGCGTGCTTGCCGCCAAGGTTCTGGTGGTGGAAGACGAGGAGGCGCTGGCCGAGCTGCTGCGCTACAATCTCGAAGCGGCCGGCTATAAGGTTGTGCACGCGCTCACCGGCGAGGACGCCGAGATGCTGGTTGCCGAGGAGCGGCCCGATCTGATCGTGCTCGATTGGATGCTGCCGGCGGCCTCCGGCATCGAAATTTGCCGGCGACTGCGGGCGCGCCAGGAAACGCGCCATCTGCCCATCATCATGCTTACGGCGCGAGGCGAGGAATCCGATCGCGTACGCGGCTTGGCGACGGGCGCCGACGATTACGTGGTGAAGCCGTTCTCGTTGCCCGAGCTGATGGCGCGCGTGAAAGCGCTGCTGCGGCGCTCTTCGCCCGCGCGGATCGCTGAGGAGCTGGTCGTCGGCGATATTTCGCTTGACCGAGCAGCCCATCGCGTCACCCGCGGTGTACGCGAGGTGCGTCTGGGGCCGACCGAGTACAGGCTGCTCGAATTCTTGATGCAGGCGCCGGGGCGCGTTCTTTCGCGCGGGCAGCTGCTGGATGGCGTGTGGGGGCGCGATGCCTATGTCGACGAGCGCACCGTCGACGTGCACATCGGCCGCTTGCGCAAGGCCTTGATCCGCGGCCGTGAGAGCGATCCGATCCGCACCGTGCGCGGTGCCGGCTATGTGCTCGGCGAGCGATCTCCCGGCTGATCGCTAGAGCAGGTTCAACTTACGTGGAACCACTTTGGCTGTGGTGGCCTGCTCTAAGTCCTTGATTGAGAGTCTGATTCACGTCCTCGATCGAAACGCATGCGTTTCCATCTCAGACGATCAGGCTCTATTTGCGACCGTCAACGCAGCGACTGAATAAAAAAAGCCGGAGCCGCCCCCCGGTGGCTCCGGCTTCCCCCCGCTGCCGGCGGCAAAGCCGCGGCGCAAAAGCAATCAACTAGGACGACAGCAGCGTCCTGTCGGGACGATGCCGATCACGCGTCGACTTTAGGAATAGCGTCGGATGCGTCCGCGATTGCCGTGATACGGTTGTCGCTCTGCTCGCGGCGGCGCACCTGCGGTGGCTGGAAAGCGCGGCGGGCGTGGAACTCGCAATAAGGCAGGCCGGCAACTTTGTCTTTGCCGCAAAAGTGGAAGTCGGCGTGTTGCGGATCGCCAATCGGCCAGCGGCAGCTGCACTCCGTGAGCGTCTGGATCGTCTTGCGTTCTTTCAGCGGAATGACAAGCTCTTCCTGCGACGGGACGAATGGCTCGGCATCGGGCTGATAAAGCGCGCGCAATGCCGGATTGCCGACCTGGGCGAAGCGCGGCTTTTGTTGTTGCGGGCGCTGCTTGGCGCCTGCGGCTTGTGCCATGCGCGGCCGGGCGCGGTGCGATTTCATGCGTGTGGTGGTGGCGCGGCCCGAAAGCCCAAGCCGGTGCACCTTGCCAATCACTGCGTTGCGCGTAACGCCGCCGATCCGTCCGGCAATCTGGCTCGCGCTCAATCCCTCCGACCAGAGCTTCTTGAGGAGCTCCACACGGTCGTCGGTCCAGGCCATTGTGCTTTCCATAGACATCATCTCGCGTAGCCAGCCCGCAAAGCGCCGGGCGTAAATCCCATGCTCACCCGGTGGCGATTAGAACGAGGCGGTGGCGCGATTAGACGCACTCGACCCGCCTGGCTCTGGGCCCGACCGGATACGAAAAGGTGACGCTTACTGGGGGATCACTCGAAAATAGACGCGTACATGACGAGACCGGCAACAGCGGCCTCGGACGCGGACAGAACGGGTACGACTAGGACTGAGACACCGTCACGAACGTCACGATCGATCATGCAAGTGGATCGAAACGCGATCACCACGGCCCGCCCCTCGATGGCAGGCCGCACACGCATGACAACTTGGACGCATGACTGAGGTGCATATGCGCCGAGACAAAATTTGCAATCGTCTCAAGCCGCCCCTGGACGCAATCAACCTCTACAAAGGCCGATATCTCGTCGTTGGATGCCTAGAACGTACAATATCCTGTTTCCCGTCTACAAGCTTGGCGATGCTTTTCCAGGGGTGTTGACAGGCGGACGTGGCTCACTCGCAACAGATCGATTCGCGCTTGCGTCAGTTCAAGGGGGGTGGGGCCCCCGGCGAATCAAGACCCACAGCTTTGTGTGGAGGTGTGCTGGCGCGTTGACACAGTAGCGTATGCCCTTTATCAACGTGCCCTTCACGGCCGCCGGAAAAGGCGGCTTTTTTGGTTTCGGGCTTTTTTGCTTTCCGGCAGGGATGGGAGGACATGACCTCGTCCGTTCCCAAGTCACGGCAGGAAACCGCCTCCGTTGCACACGCAGCGGCGGTAGCGCCGGGCGCTGCTCCCGCGAGCGGGCCGTCTGCGGCTGTCATGCCGACGTATGCGCGCCAGGATCTGGTGTTTGCCAGAGGCGAAGGATCTTGGTTAATTACGCCGCAGGGTGAGCGCTACCTCGACCTTGCCTCGGGCGTTGCCGTCAATGCGCTGGGGCATGCCCATCCGCGCCTCGTCGCAGCGCTCACGGCGCAAGCGGAAAAGTTGTGGCACACCTCGAACCTTTATCGCGTCGCGGGCCAGGAGCAGGTTGCCGAACGCCTCGTCGAGCTGACGTTCGCGCACCGCGTGTTCTTTTGCAACTCGGGCGCGGAGGCCTGCGAAGGCGCCATCAAGGCGGCGCGGCGCTATCACTATGTCAATGGCGCGCCGGAGCGCACGCGCATCGTCACCTTCTCGGGCGCCTTCCACGGCCGTACGCTTGCCACGCTGGCGGCGGGCGGCAACGCCAAATACCTGGAAGGCTTCGGGCCTGAGGCAGAGGGCTTCGATCACGTCACTTTCGGCGATCACGAGGCGCTGGAGCGGATCGTTGGCCCGCAGACTGCGGCCATCATGATTGAGCCGGTCCAGGGCGAGGGTGGCGTGCGTTGCGTGCCCGACCAGTGCCTCAAGGGGCTGCGCGATCTTTGCGATCAGCATGGGCTGCTACTCATCCTGGACGAAGTGCAGTCCGGCATGGGCCGCACCGGGCGCCTCTTTGCCCACGAATGGGCCGGCATCACGCCCGACATCATGGCGATTGCCAAGGGGCTTGGCGGCGGCTTTCCCGTTGGCGCCTTCCTCACCACCGAGGCCGTTGCCAAGGGTATGACGGCGGGAACGCACGGCTCCACCTTCGGCGGCAACCCGCTCGCCATGGCGGTCGCTGGCGAGGTGCTGGACGTGGTGACTGAGCCGGGCTTCCTGGCGCAAGTGCAGACCAAGGCGCTGCGCTTCAAGCAGGCGCTCGAGGGGCTCAAGGATCGCTTTCCCCAGGCCATCGCCGAGGTGCGTGGGCGCGGGCTGTTGGTGGGTATCCGGCTCGTGCCCGAACTGCAGCCAGCCGACGTGGTCAAGGCAGGGCTCGGTTCGAAGCTGTTGACGGTTGGTGCGGGCGATAACGTGGTGCGCCTGCTGCCGCCGCTCAATATTGCCGATGCCGACATTGCCGAGGCCATCGAACGGCTTTCGCAGGCGCTTTCAAAGCTGCCGCGCCCGACCAAATAACTTTTGCAATCCAGCAGGACACACCGGGTGCCGGCCCGGCATCTCGAATCTATCGTCCAAGAAGGCCCAGCCGATGGCTCCGCGACACTTCCTCGATCTCGACCTGATACCAGCCAAGACGCTGCGGCGCATCGTCGATAACGCGCTGGCGCTGAAGAAGGCCGGTAAGCGCACGCCCGCGCGACTGAAGCCAAAGAACATTGCCGATGCCGTTCTCGTCATGATCTTCGAGAAGCCGTCGACGCGCACGCGGGTTTCCTTCGATGTCGCCATGCGCCAGCTCGGCGGCCAGACGATCATGCTCAACCATACCGATCTGCAGCTTGGACGCGGCGAGTCGATCTCGGATACGGCGCGCGTGCTGTCGCGCTACGTCGATGCGATCATGATCCGCGCCAACGCGCACGACACGCTGACCGTGCTGGCCGAGCACGCCAGCGTGTCGGTGATCAATGGCCTCACCGACAAGAGCCACCCCTGTCAGGTGATGGCCGACATCATGACCTTCGAGGAGCATCTGGGGCCGATTGCCGGCAAGACAGTGGCATGGGTGGGAGACGGCAACAACGTCGCGGTGTCGTGGATGCAGGCCGCCGTGCAATTCGGCTTCGAGATCCGCATCGGTTGTCCCGCCGAGTTGAAGCCGGAAAAGGATGTCATCGATTGGGTGCGTGGCAACGGTGGCGAGATGACCATCACCACGGATGCGCAAAAGGCTGTGGCGGGCGCGCATTGCGTCGTCACCGATACCTGGGTATCGATGGGCCAGAGCGACGCAGCGCGCCGCAAGAAGCTCTTGAAACCTTACGCGGTCGATGATGCGCTGATGAAGCGCGCCGACAAGAAGGCGATATTCATGCATTGCCTGCCGGCCTATCGCGGGCATGAGGTGACGGCAGCGGTGATCGACGGCCCGGCCTCGGTGGTGCTCGACGAGGCGGAAAACCGCCTGCACGCGCAAAAGGCCATTCTGGCGTGGTGTCTCGGGGTTGACTAGATGACGGCGAACGACAACGGGCAACAGCGAACTCCGGGTCAGGCCGTGGCCGATGATGCCGTGCTGCCGTTCCAGACTGTACGCTCTCACATGTTTGGCCGCGTCGTGCGCCTGTCAGGCACGCTCGATCGTATACTAACGCGGCATGATTATCCCCATGCCGTCAGTGTGGCGCTGGGCGAGGCGCTGCTGTTGACGGCGCTGCTCGGCACCGGCCTTAAGTTCGAAGGCCGTCTCATCCTGCAAACCAAGACCGATGGTCCGCTCAACTTCCTCGTTGCCGATTTCGAGACGCCAGGCAACATGCGCGGCTATGCGAGCTTTGATGCTGCGCGTGCACAAGCCATGGAGGCAGCAGCGCAAGCCGATCAAGGCAGGCTGCTCGGCAAGGGTCATCTCGCGTTGACGATCGACCCGGGGCGCGACATGGACCGCTATCAGGGTATCGTCGCGCTTGACGAGAACACGCTGAGCGAGGCGGCGATGACATATTTCCGCCAGTCCGAGCAGTTGCCGACCTTCGTGCGACTGGCGGTTGCGCGCGAGCGTGTGGCGGACGGCTGGCGGTGGCGGGCCGGCGGGCTGCTGTTGCAGCATCTCGCACACGAGGGTGGCCGCAGTAGCGACGAACTGGCGGCGGCAGAGGAGCGCGGCGCGCTGCTGGGAGAGGACGACGACCATTGGCGGCGCGTCACCCTGCTGGCGGCAACGGTCGAGGATCACGAGCTGGTCGATCCATCGCTGTCACCCGAGCGCCTGCTCTATCGGCTGTTTCACGAGGAAGGGGTGCGCGTTGATGTGGCGCGGCCGATCTCGGAATACTGCAAATGCTCGCGCGAGCGCGTGCTGGATTTCCTGCATCAGTTTGGTGCCGCCGAGCTGGCCGACATGCGTGAGGCGGACGGCACCATCTCGGTGACATGCGAGTTCTGCTCGACGCGTTATGCTTTCGAGCCGGATGCCATCCGGTAGGTTTTGCGTCATCGTTGCCAAGCGCCGGCACCGGCTGCATGATGCATGACTGCGCGAAACCGTGCAGCATGAACGCGGTGCAGAGAAAGCATGGGCAGGCTTCTTTCGATCCTGATGGCATTGTCGATCGCCGGTGGTGCTTTCACAGCCCGGGCCGCCGACATGGCGACACGCCAGGTGACGGAGGCACTGGTCAAGGCGAGCCGCAATGATCCTGCGGATTTCTCCGGCCTCGACCTGAGCTACCTCGACTTGTCGACGCTCGATTTCAAGGGCGCCAACTTGTTCGATGCCGATCTTTACGGCACCGACTTCACCTCGGCCAATCTGTCGAACGCCAACCTTTCGCACACGCGGCTGGATCGCGCCGTGCTGATCCGCGCCGACTTGTCAGGCGCCAGGCTGGACGGTGCTTCAATTCTGCGCCCGACCGCATTTGCCGACATGCGCTTCAACCTTGCGGACGCGCCGTCCTTCAAGGGGGCGAGCATGGTCGGCGTGCGTATTCAGGCCAAGCTCGACGGTGCGGACTTCTCACACGCCGATCTCTCGAATGCCGACTTCAGCCCCTATGAGGATCGCGCGGGCGAAGGCACCATCACCACGGTGCCGCGCAACGAGTTGTCGAATGCGAAGTTCAACGCCGCCAACTTGACGAAAGCAAATTTTTCCCGCGCCGTCGTCAAATTCGCCGAATTTCGCGATGCCAATCTCACGGGCGTCAGCCTGCGCAATGCCGATCTCACGCAGTCCGATTTCGCCGGGGCCGATTTCACGGGCGCCGATCTGGCCGGTGCCGACTTTGCCGGCGCAAACCTCAAGGGCGCCAAAGGCCTCGAGAGCGCGATCGGTCTGGAGGCTGCGTTGAATCTGGCGACGGCAAAGCGCTAGCGCAGGTTCAACTTAAATGGAATCGCCTCGTGCCATGGTGGCCTGCTCTAAGTCCTTGAATGAGAGTCTGATTCACGTCTTCGATCGAAACGCATGCGCTTCCATCTCAGACGATCAGGCTCTAGCAATGTTTGCACGTCAGCCTTCGGCCCAGTCGGCAAGGCGCTCCAGGAAGGCTGTGCAGCGCTCAAGCTCGCTTTGCGAGATCCACTCGTTGGCCGTATGTGCCTGCGCGATGTCGCCGGGCCCGCAAACCACGGAAGGCGCTCCCGCGTCCTGGAACAATCCCGCCTCGGTGGCATACGAGACGGCATGCGTGTCGTTCTGCTGGGCGAGCTGCAAGGCCAATGTCACCACATCCGAGTTGCGACCGGCCGCGAATGGAGGCACCCAATTGGTGCGATGGATCGAGATGTCGGCCTCGGGCGCGACAGCGCGCATGGGCGGCAGACAGTCCGCGGCGATGAAGCGTTCCAAACGCTGCTCGATGGCGTCTACGTCGATGCCGGGCACCGCGCGCACTTCAAAGCCGAGCCGGCAGGAGACGGGCACGATGTTGGAGGCGGTGCCACCTGTGATCTCTGTAACTTGGAGCGTGGCGTAGGGCGGGTCGAAACGGTCGTCGCGCGGTTGGCGCCGCAAGTCGGCTTCGATGCGCTGCAGCTCGCCAATCAGCAAGGACGCATAGTGGATTGCGTTGACGCCGAGCGGCGCCATGCTCGAATGCGCGGCCCGTCCCGAGACTGTGATCTGCCATCGCACCGGGCCCTTGTGGGCGTCCACCACCGTCATCGATGTTGGCTCGCCGACGATAACGAGACGCGGTTTCGGCAGCGCGTTGCCGAGCTGGCGGATCATCGGGCGCACGCCAATGCACCCGATCTCCTCGTCGTAGGAAAAGGCAATATGAATGGGAGTTGCCAGACGGCGGCGCTTGAAATCGGGCACGGCGGCGAGCACGCAGGCGAGAAACCCCTTCATGTCGGTGCTGCCGCGGCCGTAGAACCGTCCATCCCTTTCGGTCAGCGTGAAAGGGTCGCTGTCCCACGCCTGCCCGGTCACCGGCACCACATCGGTATGCCCCGAGAGGGCGATGCCGCGCACCCCGGCAGGGCCGATGGTTGCAAACAAGCTCGCCTTCTCGCTATCCTCGTTTGGAACGAGTTCGCATGCGATGCCGTGCTGGGCGAGATAGTCCTCGACGAAACGCACAAGTGCGATGTTGCTCTTGTGGCTGGTGGTGTCGAACGATACCAAGCGCGCCAAAAGCTCTGTGGTGCTGTAGGTGGGACCTTGCATGTCGGCGCTTGATCCTCAATCGGTCGCGGAGATGCGGGCGCGATACGGTCGCGTGGAAAGCCGGTCGGTGCGGCTCGTGTCGTGGACCGCAAGTGCCGACCAGCATCGTGGTTCGGCGCGGAGTCCGCAAGTGCGAGCGCTAGCTAATTCAGGCTGCGCAGGGCAAACGGGCTGTCGAGCGAGAAGGCGGGAATGGCGATGTCGAACATGTGTCCGCCCCGGCCTTGCATCTGGTAACTGCCGACCATGATGCCCGAGGCCGTCTCCAGCGGGCAACCGGAGGTGTAGCTGAACGATTCACCCGGTGCGATCGTCGGCGTGAGGCCAACGACGCCAGGGCCGCGCACCTCCTGCGTCATGCCGATGGCATTGGTGATGCGCCACAGCCGCGACTTCAATTGCACCGTCTCGTCGCCTTCGTTGGAGATGGTGACGGTGTAGGACCAGAAGAAATGGCTTTCGTCGGGCGAGGACTGCTCTTCCACGTACTGTGGCTCGACGCGAACGCGGATGCCACGGGTGACGGCTTCGTACATGGGGCCGAATTCCTAGGGTGCTGTGGCCAACGGGGTGGAGTGTAGGTGTCGGCGGGCGAGCGTCAAGTCACACGGTTAAGGCATTATTCCTGGGCTGACTGCGGTGTGCGGCTGCAACTTGATGTTTCTGCCACCGATGTCCAGCTTTTGGCTTTCGCCTGACGAATTTTGCAAGTCGTTGTGGCCGGCCGACGATAAGCCCGGCCGGGGATCGGGTTCAGGCGTAGGCGGTTGCGATGGCTTTGTCGAGGTCGGCAATCAGGTCTTCGACCGCTTCGAGCCCCACAGACAGGCGGATCATGCCATCGCCGATGCCGAGTTCGGCGCGTACTTCCGGCTTCAGGCGCTGGTGGGTGGTGGTGGCAGGGTGGGTAACGAGGCTCTTGGCGTCGCCCAGGTTGTTGGAAATGCGGGCGATGTGCAGCGCGTTCAGGAAGGCGAATGCCTCGCGCTTGCCGCCGTCGATCTCGAACGTGACGATCTGTCCGCCGCCTGTCATTTGCCGTTTGGCCAATTCGTGCTGCGGGTGATCGGCGCGCGTGGGATAGAGCACTTTGGCGATGCGCCGGTTGGCGGCCAGAGCGTCGGCGATGGTGGCTGCACTGTCGCATTGCGCCTTGACGCGTATCGGCAGCGTCTCGAGCCCCTTCAGCATGACCCAGGCGTTGAAGGGGCTGATGGCCGGCCCGGTCTGGCGCAGGAAATCCTGCAGGTGGTCCTTCAAGAACTGCGCTGAGCACAGCACCAGCCCGCCAAGGCAACGGCCCTGGCCGT
>CAZLHQ010000125.1:0-9939 GCA_964559355.1 uncultured Hyphomicrobiaceae bacterium | reverse complement strand
GGCCGGCCTGCGCGGTGGACCAGCCGGCGACCTTTACATTTTCCTCTCCATCAATCCGCACGAGTTCTTCCAGCGTGACGGCGCCTACATCTTCTGCAAGGTGCAGATTGCGATGACGACTGCGGCATTGGGCGGCCAGATCGACGTGCCAACGGTCGATGGCTCGATCACCCGCGTCAAGGTTCCTGAAGGCACCGAGACCGGCAAGCAATTCCGCCTGCGCGGCAAGGGCATGCCGGTGCTGCGCTCGAAGGTAACGGGCGACATGTACATCCAGGTCGAGGTGGAAACGCCCAAGAACCTGACTCGGCGCCAGCGCGAGTTGCTGGAGGAGTTTGAAAAGGAAAGCCACAAGGAGACCTCTCCGCAGAGCGCCGGGTTTTTCACCCGCGTCAAGGAGTTCTTCGAAGGCAAGAGCTGAACTTGGGCATTGCGGTACAGGCGCATGCCGAGCACCGGATTGGTGCGCGTTCTCCTCCCAAAGCAGCACTGCCCAGCACATCATTCAGCACTGCCTTGTACTTTCGGTCGGATGACAGTGCGCTTGACCTGCGTCATGGTTTTGGCCACCGCGAAGCGTGAGCGTCGGCCCGCGCTCGCAAGCGCAGCAGGAAAAGGACACCGATCATGAAGCTCAAATTCACAGCGGCATGCGCCGCAGCCGCCTCGGCTGCAGCCTGCGCCCTCGCTCTCGTGCCTGTTGCTGCCCCCGTCGCTGCCATGACGCCGGCCGGCGAAGAGGCGATGAACAAGGCGGGACAAGTCATGTTCGAGCATCGCTGCCGCAGCTGCCACGCCGACGACCCGGCCAAGAAGAGCTATGGCCCGAGCCTCATCGGCGTCTTCGGTCGCAAGGCCGGCAGCGTTGAAGGGTTTGCCTACTCGGACGCGATGAAGGCATCGGGAATCGTCTGGGACGAGGCGGCGCTGCGCAAGTGGATCGCCGACAACACCGAAGTGATGCCCGGCACCCGCATGAAGCACATGAGCATCACCGACCGCAACGAGCAGGACTTCATCCTCTCCTACTTGAAGGGTCTGAAGTAACTCCAACGCCTTTGCCGCTTGCGCCTTCTCCTGAAGAGTGGTCGCCGGCTCGGCGCACGTGTTGCGGCAAACGAGAATCAAGAGCGCCGATCCCGTACCCGTGGATCACAATTGGCACGCTCTGACGTACTGAAAGGCCCGGACCGCCGAGACATGGTGGCTCCGGGCCTTCTGTTTTGTGACGCCGCCGGTGCCGTGACCGCGAAGGACGTCCGGGTTAGATTGAAACTTGGCAACGACGCCACACGTTGCTGCCACTGGAAAGAGGCCGTGCGGCGTGCAAGACTCGCAACGTCGTCCTGGCGGCGCTCACTGCAAACTGCAAACCGGTCTTCGTCATGCGATGCAGGCATCCGGAAAAATCGCAGAAGTTGAGAACATGACCTCAAGCCCCCGACTCCTTTTCGTTTCCGGCTCGGCACGGCAGGCCTCCTTCAACAAGCGGCTTGCCAAGCTCGGCGCCTCCATCGCCGACGCCAACGGCATTCCCGCCACGCTGCTCGACCTTGGCGACTATCCGATGCCGATCTACGACGGCGATCTGGAAGCCGCCGAAGGCCCACCCGAGAACGCGAAAAAGCTGAAGCACATGATGGGCCTGCACACCGGTGTGTTCATCGCCAGCCCGGAATACAACTCCTCGATCTCACCATTACTCAAGAACGCGATCGATTGGGTGAGCCGCGTCCGCGAGGGCGACGAGCAACCCAACGAGGTGTTCAAGACGCGCGTTTTCGCGTTGGGCTCGGCATCGCCCGGCGGCATGGGCGGCCTGCGCGGCCTCAACACGGTGCGCTCGGTGCTGGAGCTGGGGCTTGGCGCACTGGTTCTGCCCGAGCAGTTCGCCGTACCGCGCGCCGCGGACGCCTTCGACGAAAACGGCCATCTGAAGAACAAGGAGTCTCAGGAAACGCTGAAGGTGGTCATCCAGAAGCTTGCCCGCGCCGCCCACGTGTTGCATGGCTGAGCGCCGGTCTGACCACAGGTTTAGGGCAGCAGCGCACCGCAATTCGGGGCGAGACGCAAGAACCTATGATAGCGGTCCTCAAGCTTTTCAGTCGGCTGGTCCTGGTTCCAGATGTACCAGGCGAAACCGCGCGTGCCATCTAGATTGGGACCCTTGCCCGAATGAGCCAGGGCTGGCCCGGTCAGGCAGCTGATGTTGTGATCGGGAAACGTCTTCTCGTTGGCGATCTGAACCAAGGCGCGCATTGCTGAATAATATTGACCAAATGTGTTGGGGTGAAGTGTGCCGGTCGAAACGACATCGTCCCCGGGCGTAAGTCCTTGCCGTGCCCGAGAAGCCTTGTAGTTGTGATACCAGCTCGGCCGAGCACAAAACCCTCGCGTTCGCTCCTCGCCACGCGACTCGACGTATTCCCAGCCGGGTCTACTGGCGCTCTTCTCCAACGTTTCAACGAGGGGTGTGTAGAATTTGGCATGGGCAAATGCGAGTTCTTCCTTGCTCAACTCTCCATATCCTAACGCGTACCCCAAGCCGCTGAACTTCTTGCGCGCGAGAAAATCGTCGAGCAGTCGGCGATGGCTCGGCGTTGACCCGCAGATATTTTTCCGCTCGTCACGCAGCGGATCGTGATACTCCATCAGGAAAACCCGGCGCGGCACGAGAATGGTCGCGAGTTCTTTCTGCAGCCGGTCAATCCGGCTGCCCAAACAAGCGAAACTCAGTTTCAGGCGGCGCTGCTCGTCGATTGCGGTCGCGTGTTCCTGTTCATCGTCCGGCGTGCCGGGTGGGGGCTCCTGCTCGTCGAGATGACAGATGCGACCGACACCGACATTTCTCGCATACTCCTCTTCGATGGAGGTAAACCAGTAATACTGGGAGGTGGCAATTTGCTTCAGGAATGCCGTCAATCCCATGTCGTTGACGCCCGCAGACATCACGACCAGATCGGGCCGGCGTTGATTTCCTCCTTCGCTCATGAGGTGGCGGCGGGCCTGCTCGAGCTGGGATGGCAGTTGTTCCGCGCCACCCGCAGATCCATGCGTTTCCCAACCGGATGGCAGATCGGGCAAACGCCTGCCATTCTTGCCAAACCAGAGCGCGCGCGCCTCGGCGAGCGACAGGAGGCCGCGGTAAGGCTGGCGAAGACCGATCGTCGAACGAGCCCCCGAGCAAGCGAAATGCAATAGCGTGACCGAATGGCGAGGGTCTGCCGTGGCGAGCTGTTGGGCCAGAATGACCGGGTATGAGAAGACCGAGCGGTGGCATCGGTAATCAAGCCATTGCCCCGGCATGCGGCCCTCGACGATGTTGCGTTCGGGATTGCCCTCGCCGGCGGTAAACGAGTCACCCAGTGCAACGATCAGGTAGTCGCGCGTGTAGACGTCGCTCCCGAAGCGTTGTGGCGGCTGGCCTCGCGCGGCGATCTCAAGAGTAACACCCGCCCGAAAACCGTAGATGCCTCTGCCCGCCTCGGGCTCCAATGCAACTGTAAATTCCGCCTGCCGGCAACCCTCGGCTCTACGGAGCGGCGCGTGCTTCGACGACGGCCGCAGCGTCCAGCGACACTCGGCCCCCGGTTCCGCAGCCAGCTGCGCCGCTCGACCGTGCGGCTCAATACGCAGGGTTCGCGCGAGATCGTGTACGTAGCCGGGCGCGTAGACCGATTTCGCCTTGTCGTAGCGTGTCGCATAGGGTTCGTCGCCGCGACGCAGTTCTGGCACGGTTTCGCCGTCCTTTTTTGCCGCTGCGAGGTAATCGCGACACTTTCTAATCTTATCGGGATCCTTGTTGGCGCTATCGCTGCACCGCATGTACCAGTGCAGGTCCTCTTGGTAGCGATTGGCCTCGCCGGCCTCAAACATCCTGTTGTTGTCGAGAACGCGGAATTTGATGTCGGTGAAAATCTGCGCCCGTAGTGGGGCAGCGAAAAACACGATACATACGCCTACCGCGAGGAAACGCCACATGACGCGGCCTCCACTTCCGTTCAATGCAACCGCACGACCAAAACGGGAAAATTCCGGGGGAACCAAAACGCCAGCCATGACAGACTAGGCCGCAGACGCGAACCCGACAACAACTCTCCGAAGACGCACACCACACCCAGACCTGACCTTTTCAACTGAAGCAAAGCCTGCTTATGTGCGGCGACCCGATCCGACAACGCTCGCTAGCATCATGAAGACAGAAATCCCACTCAAGGATCGCCTCATCGTCGCTCTCGACATGCCGACCGTGGAGGAGGCGGCGCGCCTCGTTGCCTCGCTGGGCGAGGGCGTGCACTTCTACAAGGTCGGGCTCGAGCTGTTATTCGCCGGTGGGCTCGATTTCGCGCAGCACCTCAAATCCCAGGGCAAGCGCGTCTTCCTCGACATGAAGCTGCTTGACATCGGCAACACGGTGGAGCGCGCGGTCGCCAATGCGGCCGACTTTGGCGTCGACTTTCTCACCATCCACGGCCACGACCTGAAGACCCTGCGTGCCGCCGTCGCCGGCCGCGGAGCGAGCCCGCTGAAGCTGCTCGCGGTCACCGTGCTGACCAACCTTTCGGCGGAAGACCTGCAGCAGCAGGGCTCGACCATGTCGCCCGGCGATCTCGTGCTGCACCGCGCGCGGCTTGCCCACGAGGCGGGCTGCGACGGCGTCATCGCGTCGGGCCAGGAAGCAAGCCGCATCCGCGACGCCATCGGCCCCGGCTTCTTGATCGTGGCGCCCGGAATCAGGCTCGAAGGTAGCGCCATGGACGATCAGGAGCGCGTCATGACGCCGGAGCGCGCTATCAGGGCGGGTGCGGATCACATTGTCGTCGGCCGTCCGATCACCCAGGCCGACGACCCACGCGCCACCGCGCTTGCCTTCATGCATCATATCCGCGATGCACTGAGCACTTGATCCCATCTCGCGTGCCCTGCACATGCATGGGGAGAGCGCGACCTACGAGCAACGAAACAAGCAAACGAGACAAAAGAGCATGCCCAAGGGATACGTCATCGCCCACGCCACCGTCACCGACCCGGAGAAGTGGGGCCAGTACGTTGCCAAATCCAAGATCGCGCTCGACAAGTATGGCGGCATGCCGATCGTGCGCGGCGGCAAGTGCGAAATCGTCGAAGGCAATGGCACCGCACGCAACGTCGTGATCGAGTTCCCGAGCTACGAAGCCGCGATCGGCTACGCGCGCTCGCAGGAATACGCCGACGCCAAGGCGCTGCGCCAAGGCGCCGGCTCAATCGACATCACCGTGGTGGAGGGGGTGTGATCCCTGCCCCCTTTCTTGGGCGCCGCTTCGTGTTTTATCTGGCCGAATTGGTATCACGTGAAGGTCGACACGCCATGCGCAAGCAATCGATAATGTCGGCGATTCTGCTCGCATGGATTGCTCCATCGCCATCCATTCTTGCTGCGGCCGAACAACAGGTGGCGCGCGTCGGTGACATGACTATTCGTACCGATGCGGCTCGATGGAGCGCTACGTCACACAGTCCGGATGAACTGCTGCTTTCTCCTACGAGCTCGATTGCAGGTAAGCACGATGCCGTGCGCATCGTCCGTCGCAAGGGCGAGGCGCTGCAAGACTGTCGCGCATTGGCAAAGTCACAATGGTCAAGCGACATCTACGCCGACCAGCGTACCGAGGTTGCGCAGCTTGGCGGACAACAAGCCGTGCGTATTACGCTCCACACCCGCTGCCGCAACGCCACGCCGACAGGAGTGATGGTGTGTACCATCCACCACGGCAGCCTCTATGCCGTGATGTCGGACAATGCCATCACCGATTGCCGCAAGTTCGAGCGCGTGGTGCTGCCTCAAGCTATCTATTTTGAAGAGCTTGTACGCGCCACGACGTTACGGCGTTGACCGCCTGCCCCAGACCCCTCACACGCACCCAGTCGGCTTTGGCAGGCCGCCGTACTTGGTGATGAGCTTCATCGGGCCGCTTTGCCAAATGCCATAAAGCTCCTCTGTGCTGACTCCGATGGCGGAGGCGAACTTGCGGATCGGCGGCACCGTCTGGCGTTCGTCATAAAAGTCGCGTGCCGCCAGCACTTGCTCCCACTTCTGATCCGTCATCTCGAAGCCATCCACCCGCGCCATCTCCTGGCCAACTTCGGGCGTCCAGTCGCTCATATCGACGAGATAGCCATCGCCATCGCGGGAGGGGAGATCCATGACACGCTCCATCGGCTCGCAGAGCCACGATATTCATAACTGCGAATATACTCGCATATCCGACCGGATGGATCAACTTGAAGGCGCATTGTTCGAGCATCGAGGCGCGGCGCGGCACTTCCTTCCTCCAACCGGTCACCGTAAGTTGCGTGACACCTGCTTAAGAAAGCTGCCGATGCCGCATTTCCCTGAAGCCGATGTCACGCGCGCCCCCTGGCGCGCTCATGTCCTGACGCTTTTTCCCGAGATGTTCCCGGGCCCGCTCGGCATGTCACTCGCTGGCCAAGCGCTGAACGCTGGCCTGTGGTCACTCGATCTCCACCAAATCCGCGACCACGGCCTGGGCCGCCATCGCGCCGTCGACGACACGCCGGCCGGTGGCGGCTCCGGAATGGTGATGCGCGCCGATGTCATCGCCGCTGCCATCGATGCGGCCCGCGCCGGTGATGGCGCCGAGCTGCCACTCATCTACATGAGCCCGCGCGGAGAACCGTTCACCCAGCGCCTCGCACACGAGCTTGCCGCCGCGCCCGGTGTCACGATCCTGGCCGGCCGCTTCGAAGGCGTCGACCAGCGCGTCATCGAGGCGCGCGGCATGCGCGAGGTCTCGATCGGCGACTACATTCTTTCGGGTGGCGAACTGGCAGCGATGGTGCTGCTCGACACCTGCGTGCGCCTCTTGCCCGGCGTCGTCGGATCGGCGGAAAGCCTCGCCCACGAGAGCTTCGAAACGGGGTTGCTCGAATATCCGCTTTATACCAAGCCGCGCGAATGGGAGGGCCGCTCCATCCCCGACGTGCTTCTTTCGGGCGATCACAAGAAAATCGCCGAATGGCAAGACGCCGAAGCCCGGCGCATTACGGCACTGCGCCGGCCCGAACTGCTGTCTGCGAAGAAGCGGCCTTGACCGGCATCGCTACTCGATCCGAACAGAGTTGATCCGAGTTGCGACGATGTAGCATTGCAATTTTCGCATGGCTCGCCTACATTGTGCACTGCAACGTAGTCGTGCCTACCGTTTGCGCACGGAAGGGTGACGTAGGATGGCGAGGTAGGCCCATGGATTGGGACAAGCTCCGGATTTTCCATGCCGCGGCAGAGGCGGGCAGTTTCACCCACGCCGGTGAGGCCCTGCATATGAGCCAGTCGGCCGTCAGCCGGCAGGTTTCAGCGCTGGAAAAGGATCTCAGGATCTCGTTGTTTCATAGGCATGCGCGCGGGCTGGTGCTGACCGAGCAAGGCGAGATGCTGAGCCGCACGGTGGCCGAGGTGATGGCCAAGCTGCACACTGTCGAGACGCTGCTATCGGATACGACCACCAAGCCATCTGGCGACCTGCGCATAACAGCCGCGATCGGGCTCGGCACCGTTTGGGTGACACAGCGGCTGCGCGAGTTCATGGAGCTTTATCCCGAGATCCGCATCGATCTCAATCTCAACGACGAGCAGGTCGATCTTTCGATGCGCGCTGCTGATGTCGCGTTGTGGACGCGCGAACCCGAGCAGACCGACCTCATTCGCCGGCCGCTGTTCTCGATGAAGGTGCGTGCGTATGCCTCGGCCACCTATGTCCGCCGCTTCGGTGCGCCGACAAGCGTCAACGCGCTCGACCATCATCGCATCCTCTCCTACTCGGGCGTGCCCGCGCAGCATCTTGCGGCGATCACTTGGATCGAAACGGTGGGCCGCGACGGTCAGCCTCCGCGCGTGCCGGTATTTCGCGCCAACTCTGTCGTTGCGCTGAAATATGCGGTCCGCGCCGGCATCGGCATCGGCATGATTCCCGACTACATGGTGGAGGAGGAGAGCGATCTCGTCACCGTGCTGACTGAGATCGACCCGCCGACGCTGCCGATCCTGTTCGTCTACCCCGAAGAGCTCAAGACCTCGAAGAAGGTGCAGGTTTTGCGCGATTTCCTGCTTGCCAAGGCGCGCCAGATCAAGATTTGACGCACGGATGGATGTAGCAGCGATCGCTGCTTCCTCGCCCTCACGACCCGCCAATCAGGATGCCGGCCGCCAGCACCAGCGCACCGCCCAGCACCACCTGGAACGTGGCGCGCAGGAACGGTGTCTCCATGTATTTGTTCTGGATCCACACGATCGCCCACAGCTCGAGGAACACCACCGCGAGCGCCACCGCCGTCGCCGTATAGAAGGACGGGATGAGATAGGGCAGCGCGTGGCCGAGCCCGCCCAGCGCCGTCATGACGCCGGAAGCAATCCCGCGCTTCCATGGCGATCCGCGGCCCGACAGTTTGCCGTCGTCATGCACCGCCTCGGTGAAACCCATCGAGATGCCGGCGCCAATCGACGCCGAAAGGCCGACCAGGAATGTCGTCCAGGTGTTTTGCGTGGCGAACGCCGTGGCAAAGATCGGCGCCAGTGTCGACACCGATCCGTCCATCAGTCCGGCGAGCCCCGGCTGCACCCAGGTGAGCAGGAACTGGCGATGGGCGGCTGCGTTCTCCTCGCCGCGCGCCTCGCCATCGAGATGACGCTCGACCGAGGTCTCGACGGCCTTCTCGTGTCCCGCCTCGGCCAGCGCCAGATCGCCGAGCAGCTTCCTCGTATCGGCATCCGTCGTCCGCTTCGCCGCATCGACATAGAAGCGGTACGCCTGCCGCTCCATATCGGCGGCTTCTTCGCGCACGCGGTCGAGGCCGAGGTTTTCGACCAGCCAGAGCGGCTGGCGCGTGTAGTAGCCGGCGATATGCTCGCGGCGAACCGGCAGGATGACGTCGCCGAACCGCTTTTTATAGATATCGATCAACGCCCCGCGATGCGTATTCTCCACCGCCGCCATATCCGAGAACACCTGAGCGGTAGCCGGATACTGATCACACAGGCGCGCTGCATAGGCCGCGTAGATTTGTCCATCCTCCTCCTCCGAAGAGATGGCAAGCGCCAGAATCTCGCGCTCGCTCAAGTCGTCGAAGCGGCGCTTGCCGCCGAATCCAGGGATCGAGAACGTGGAAAGCATCCGGCATTGTCCTGCAAAAAAGGCTGACGATGGAGCCCGCGCGAGCGGCACCTTTGACGGTCGAGTTGCGATACGGTGCCCTTGACCGATTTGTACAGGGCCAACCACAGCCTTGCGAGCACTAGCCGGCGCGGCATTCCGCCCACAGGCCATCTACCGGCCTCTCGCCGGTCGCCCCGCCACTGCCGAATTGCGAAAGCCCGGTGACAGCGCTATCTAGAGCCTGATCGTCTGAGATGGAAACGCCAAGCGCTTCCATCGAAGGCGTGAATTAGACTCTCAAACAAGGACTTAGAGCAGGCCACCATGGCACGAGGCGATGCCATGTAAGTTGAACCGGCTCTAAGCGCCAGAAGCACACCCGATCCCTCAGGCGCGGAACCCTAACGACGATGGCCAAAACCCTCTACGACAAGATTTTCGACGACCACATCGTCGATCAGCAGCCCGACGGCACCTGCCTGCTCTACATCGACCGCCACCTTATTCATGAGGTGACGAGCCCACAGGCGTTCGAGGGGTTGCGCATGGCCGGCCGCAAGGTTCGCGCGCCCGAAAAGACGCTGGCCGTCGTCGACCACAACGTACCGACCACGGACCGCAGCCACGGCATTGCCGATGTCGAGAGCCGCACGCAGGTTGAAACGCTGGCCCACAACGCGCGCGATTTCGGCATCGAGTACTATAACGAGCTCGACAAGCGGCAGGGCATCGTCCACGTCGTCGGCCCCGAGCAGGGCTTCACGCTGCCCGGCACCACCATCGTCTGCGG
>CAZLHQ010000124.1:0-9961 GCA_964559355.1 uncultured Hyphomicrobiaceae bacterium | reverse complement strand
TCCTTGTTCAAGGTCTTGTCGCGGATGACCGCCCAGCCGGCGGTCTTGACGACTTCGACGTCGAGTCCGTTCTTTTTGTAAAAGCCCATCGGGTGCGCCATGATGATGGGTGTGGCGCAGGTGATGGGAATGAAGCCGACCTTCAGCACCGTCTTCTCGGGCGTGCCCGTTTCTGCGAGCGCTTCGCTGATCGTGCCCAGCGGGAGGAATTGCGCGATCGCAGCCGCCGCCGTGGTGGTGCCCACCGCCTTCAGGAAGGCGCGGCGGCTGGCGTCTTGTGGGAAGAGCGCGCGCATTACGCCGCCCTCGGCCACGCGGCGGAAGAGCGCATCGCCCTCGATCGCTGCGCGGTGCTCTGCCTCGTTGCGGTGCTTGCCGCAGCTACAGCCGCCCTTGGCCAGTTCAACTTTCGTGTCGAACGGATCGTCGAGCATCGCCATCGTACCCCTCCATGCGAAACTGCTTCTTGCCCAGTTAACTTCTTGGTCAATTGCAAGAGCATGCGCCGTGCCAGTTGCGGCAAGACGAGTATTTCGTTTATATTTCAATGTATTGATGTCTATCTTGGGGTGGCGCGAAGAACTACGAGATACCGTTATTGACGAAATATCGTCGTATCGTTACGAATTGTCGTTATGGCCAAACCACCCTTCCAAGCCGACCTTCTGGGTCTCGCGTTCGAGCATTCGGGCGATGCTTCGATCGCCATAGATCCAGCCGCTGACCGCATCGTTGGCGCCAACGCGAAGGCGGCGGCGCTACTCGGCCAATCTCGCGACGCGCTCATGGCGACGCGGGTCAGCGTCCTGCATCCAAACCAGATGCCGGCGCTGCTCGTCTTCACCGAGGCGGTGCTCCTGAAGGGCAGTTTCTGGACACAGACGCTTGCCCCGCGCCATGCCGACGGGCGGTTGCTCAAGCTCGAGTATTCGGCGACCGTGCTGCCGACGCCGCACGGGCCCTGGCTTCTCATCTGCATGCACGACATCGAGGAGCGCCAGCGCCGTCTGGTCGACCAGGAAGCCGACCTCTACATGCGCAGCGGCCTCAACGAGTGGCAGCGCGCGGAGCGATTCTTCCAGGATATCGAGCGTGAGAACCGCCTGATTCTGAATGCCGCCGGCGATGGCATCTACGGCGTCAATCGCGATGGCGTTACGACCTTCCTCAATCCGGCGGCTGAACGGATGCTGGGCTGGATGGCGGGTGAGATAGTCGGCCAGGAGATGCATCACACCGTGCATCACACCCACGCCGACGGTACCTGCTATCCCAACGAAGCCTGCCCGATTTATGCCGCGTTCCGCGATGGCGAGGTGCATCAGGTCGCCAACGAGGTGTTCTGGCGCAAGGATGGCAGCTCGTTCAACGTCGAGTACACCTCAACGCCCTTGCGCGACCGCGGCACGCTGATCGGCGCCGTGATCGTGTTTCGCGATATCACGCAGCGCCGCGAAACCGAGGAGCAGTTGCGCCGCGCCCTCGCCGAGGTCGAGCAGCTCAAAGTGCGCCTGGAGCGCGAGAACGAGTATTTGCAGGACGAGATCCGTTCCGAAACGCGCCACCGCGGCATCATCGGTCGCAGCGCCGCCATCCAGAAGATCGTCAGCCAGATCGAGCTTGTCGCGCCGACAGATGCGACGGTGCTGATTACGGGTGAGTCCGGCACCGGCAAGGAGCTCATCGCTCGCGCCATTCACGAGGCGAGTCAGCGTTCGGCCCGCCCGCTGATCCGCGTCAACTGCGCGGCGATCCCACGCGAGCTGTTCGAGAGCGAATTCTTCGGGCACACCAAGGGCGCGTTCACCGGCGCCATCCGCGATCGCATCGGGCGCTTCGAATTGGCCGACGGCGGCACGATCTTCCTGGACGAGGTCGGTGAGATCCCGCTCGAACTGCAAGGCAAGCTCTTGCGCGTGATTCAGGAAAAGCAGCTGGAGCGGGTCGGCGAGGAGAGGACGCGTCGCGTCGATGTGCGCATTCTCGCCGCCACCAATCGCAGCCTGCTGACCGACGTGAAGGCCGGCCGCTTTCGCGAGGATCTCTATTATCGGCTCGACGTCTTCCCGATCCAGGTCGTGCCGCTGCGCGACCGGCCCGAGGACATTTCTCTACTCGCGCAGCATGCCCTTGAGGGCGTCAGCCGCAAGCTGAAGCAGCCTAAGCTGCGCCTCACCGCTTCGGATATCGAGCGCCTGCGCGCCTATGACTGGCCCGGAAACGTGCGCGAGCTTGAGAATGTGATCGAGCGCGGCGCCATCCTCGCCTCCGACGGACGGCTGCGCATCAGCCTGCCGGTCAAGGCCGCTGCGGTATCGCACGCGAGGCAGGCACGAGATCCCGATGCTGGCGCGATCGTCACCGAGGCCGAGCGCCGCCAACGCGACAGGCAGAACATCGAGGCGGCGTTGCGCATGGCTGAAGGGCGCATGTTCGGGCCAGGTGGCGCGGCCGAGTTGCTCGGCATCCCGCCGACGACGCTTGCCTCACGCATGAAGTCGTTCGGCATAGAGCAGCGCGCCCGGCGAGGTGATTGACACCGATCGCCAATCGGAATCAACGCGCGCAAGCGCGATGGCTGGCCAGCGTGCTTTTCGATCCGATGGAATTGGATCGGCGCTCCAGAATCGGTGTCGCATTATTCGCCCTGGGACGTACTGTCTCCGCTCAAGCGGCGCGTGATGTCCTGCTGAACCGCTTCAGACTGCCCGGCCACGGCGCGCGACAGCCTTCGCAGGTGGTGTCGCGCATCATGGAGTTGGTCGATCAGCGATAGAATGACCGGCAGGCTCGCATGTTCGAGCCCCATGCGATAATGCAGGTCGCAGCACAGGGCGATACGCGATTCATCGATCTGGTCGAACAGGTAACCCTGATCGTCGCGATGTGGCGCAATCACGCCTTCCTCGATCCAGGTCAGCAGCACCTCGCGCTTGAGGACCGATAATTGTGCAATGAGCTCGGTTTCTCGGATCATGTCAGGCAGCGCCCTTCCCGCGCGGGTTTTGTGGATGTGACTTCTCCCATTCGGCCATGAACTGGGCCAGCGCCTCATCGGCGCCTTGCGGGGGTATGATGTGGATCTCGACGAACTGATCGCCGCGGCCGCCGTCCTTGCCGCGAGGAATGCCGCGGCCGCGCAGCCTGAGCTTGGTGCCTTCCTTGGCGCCCTTGGGCACCTTGACGTCGACCGGCCCATCGACAGTCGCGACGCGCACGCTCGCGCCATTCAGGGCCTCGCCAAGTGACACCGGCAGCGTGGTCAGGATATCGAAGCCCTCGCGTTTGAAGCCCGGGTGCGGCCGGATGGCGATCATGACAAAGGCATCGCCGGTCTTGCCGTCCGAGCCCGGCAATCCCTGCCCCTTGAGGCGGAGCATTTGTCCGTCGCCGACGCCGGCCGGGATGGTGATGTCGAGTGTCTTGCCGTCCGGCATCGTCACCCGCTTCTGGCCACCTTTGGCAGCATCGAGGAAGTCGATCTCGAGCGAATATTGCACGTCCTGCGGCGGCATGCGGAACGTCGCGCCCTCTGCGCCGCGGCCGCGAAACAGATCGGCAAAGACGTCGGGGTCGAAATCTTCCGCCGCTCTTTTTCCATGCCCGCCGCCAGACGCGCTGCGGCGACTGTAGCGAGTTCCCGGATCGGCCTCGGCGTACTCGCGATAGAAGTGTCGCTCCGGCTGGCGCTCGGCGCCTGTCTCGTCGATCTCGCCCGCATCAAAGCGCTTGCGCTTTTCTGGATCGCCGATGATGTCGTTGGCGGCATTGATTTCCTTGAAGCGCTTCTCGGCCTCGGGCTTTCCCGGGTTGAGGTCAGGGTGCGTCTCCTTGGCGGCCTTGCGGTAGGCCTTGCGAATGTCGTCCTGGCTGGCGTTGGTGGCCACGCCTAGCGTCTGATACGGATTGGCCATGTCGTCTCGTGTCTGGGGTTTGGTACGGCCGCGCAGGGCGTCCGCGAACACACTTTCAGCCTATGCTAATCGGGTCGCACACATCAACAGCGCGATGGTTGTGACCGCGCGCCAGCCCGTCGCTTCGACGTTCACGATGCCGTCGGCTATGCCCGGGGTCTACTTGCGTCATCCCTTGAACAGCTCGACCGAGGTGCGGATCAGGTCGGCGGTGCGGTCGAGGCCGAGCTTGCTCTTCATCAACGAGCAGGTATTGGCGATGGTTTTGTAGGAGACGCCCAAGGCATCCGCAATCTGCGACATGGAACGGCCTTCGCCGAGCAGACGCAGAATCTCCATTTCGCGCGTGGAGAGTTGCTGCAGCGGGTCCTCGCCGCCGTAAGAGCTCACCGCAAGTTGCGTTGCAAGCTCACGTTCGACGTAATGGCCGCCCTCGCTCACCTTGCGAATGGCGATCAACAATTCCTCGGACGCAGCGCTTTTGCTGACATAGCCTTTGGCGCCGAGCCGCAGCGCGCGCGCCGCATAGAGCGGCTCGGAGTGCATCGAAAAGATGATGATCCGCGCTTTAACATTCTCCTTGAGCATCCGCCGCAACAGCTCCAGTCCGCCAATGCCGGCAAGGTTGAGATCGAGCAGCACGATATCGATGGGTTCGCTGCGGAAGATGGCGAGCGCGTCCTGGCCGTTGCCGGCTTCGAGTACGGTGATGCCCGGCAGATCGAGCAGCAGCCGCCGGACGCCCTCGCGCACGACGACGTGATCATCAACGAGAAGGATTTTCTGGTTTTTCACGCGACTCTGCACCTTCTGTGAACCCGCAAGGCATCTTCACGCATCGAGCTGGACCATCGGAAATCGTGCCGTGATGGCAACGCCAGGACCGTTCGCGTTGCCGGCAATGTGGAACGTGCCGTCGTGCAATGCGACGCGTTCGCGCATGCCACGGATGCCGAAGCCACCCTTGTCGGGGCCGGATAGCCCCTCGCCATCGTCGTGAATGGCAAGCACGACGTCACCGCCTTCTGTGCGAACCTCGATGGCGATGCGGCCCGGCCGGCCGTGGCGGATGGCGTTGCTGACAGCTTCCTGGACGATTCTGAATATTGTCGCGGCTTGAGCTTCGGCAAGCGGCGGCACGTCGAATTTGAGCGTGATGTCGATGCCCGGATGTCGTGAGCGCCAGGATTCGACAAGGTGCTCCATGCCGTCCTGCAGGCCAAGATCGAGCAAGGCGGAAGGACGCAGCCGCGAAAGAATTCCGCGAACGTGCGCCTGCATGTGGCTCACCGCTTCACGAATGCTTTTGATGCGCGCCGGCAGTGTCTCGTAGGAGCGCTCCTCGTGCAGCTTGAGTAGGGACGCTGCCTCGACGTCGACATTGAACAGGAATGGACCAATGTCGTCGTGAAGATCGCGGGCGATGTCGGCGCGCTCCTCCTCCTGCACGTTCAAGAGCTGTTGATTGAGCCGCCGATTTGTCGCCTCTGTTCTGATCTGGCGATCGACCATCCGGTTGAAGCCGTGATAGACGCGCTTGAATTCCTCAGGCCCGCGTTCGTCGACATATTGTGGCTCGGCCGATTGGCCGACATGACCGAAGGCATCGGCGAGCCGTTCGAGTGGCCGCAGCGCGCTCGATACGATCCAAAAGACCGCGCTGGCGATGAAGAGGGTCAGAATTGCGAGGATGGTTAGCGTCTGCTGCGTATCCTCCCAGGCCTCGCCGATCTCGTTGCGCGAGTCGGTCTCGAGTGCGAAGCGGCCGAACGGTTCGAAGTCGGGCGGCAACGGCACCATCGCCTTCAGGTCGCGTCCTGCAAACAAGCGGTAGAACCATTCTGGGATGGCCTCAGCCGGCGCTGCCGGGGTGGAGCTACGCATGATGCGACCGTCAGGGGCGATCACCATGGCGCGCAGATGGCGGTCGCCGTCGAAATCCTTCACCAGCAGCTCGAGCCGCTTGGCCGCGTTGGTGATCTCTTCGGCATCGTCGACAGCGTTGCTGGCAATGCGTGTGCCGACCACGATGGCCGCCCGCATTTCCGTGTCGATTTTGTCGATGGCGTGGAAATAGATGAGTGATGCGCCAAGCAGGAACGTGAGCATCACGCCAGTCGCGATAGACCAGATGAGCTTGCGCCGCAGGGACACGGTCCGTCACCCCAAAATGAAAGTTTATAACATATCACTTTTAGCCTGGGTCCGGGCTAACTTCAAAGCCGTATGTTGGTCCGGGGCGGCGGCGCCTGTTACGGGCTGCTGGGCCATGTCGTCGCCATCATCCATTCCGACGATGCGGCTCGTCTTCGGGCTGCTCCCCCAGGTGCAACCGCTGCTGGCGCGCGGTCTTTTTACCGCAATTGACGTGGACGTGTTGACCAGTATCAAGTTCGTAGGCTGCGCTTTCGTGAAGGTGCGGGACATGTAGGCCGCACGAAGCGGGATCGTTGCCGCAGCCAGCATTTGGTCTGGTGCTTTCGCATAGACTGGCCGCGGCGGCCACGTGTCCCGAACCTGCCTGGAGGATGAGTTTTGGCAGAGAGCTTTCGCTTCGCCGACGAGATCGGACCAGCAAAAATGGTCTATATCCATGAGCCCTCGGCGGGGCTCAAAGCAATTGTCGCAATCGACAACGTTGCTGCTGGTCCCGCGATCGGCGGCACGCGCATGGCCCCCGATGTCACTGCGGAAGAGTGCTTTCGTCTCGCCCGTGCGATGACCCTGAAAAATGCCGCCGCCGGTCTTGCCCATGGCGGCGCCAAATCGGTGATTGTTGCCAATCCGGCCATGCCGCGAAACGAGAAGGAGCAGCTCGTTCGGGCTTTTGCTCAGGCGATTGCCGATATTGTCGACTACATCCCGGGGCCCGACATGGGAACCGACGAAACTGCGATGGGCTGGATCAAGGATGAGATCGGCCGTGCTGCGGGCCTGCCCCGCGTGCTTGGCGGCATTCCGCTGGATGAGATCGGTGCAACCGGATTTGGGCTCTCGATTGCGGCCGAGGTCGCGGCCCAATCCATCGGGCTGGCGTTGCCGGGTGCGCGTGTGGCGATCCAAGGCTTTGGCGCCGTAGGCCAGCATGCCGCCCGCTTTCTTGCCGATAAGGGCGCCATCGTGGTTGCCGTTTCCGATAGCAAGGGCACGCTCGTCGACGCACAAGGCATCGACATCGGCGCGTTGCGTGCGCTGAAGGCTGCGGGCAAGAGCGTGACGGACCTTGCTGGTGGCGCGATGGCGGACGCAGATGCGGTCATCAGCGCCGATTGCGACATTCTTATTCCCGCAGCGCGCCCCGATATTATCGGCATGCAAAACGTCGACGTGATCAAGGCGCGGCTCGTTCTGCAAGGCGCCAACATTCCCGCAACCCTCGACGCCGAGCGGCGGCTGCATGAGCGGGGCATACTCTCCGTCCCCGATTTCATCGCCAATGCGGGAGGCGTCATCACGGCGTCCGTGGAAGTTCATGGCGGTGGCGAGCAGGCCGCATTTGATGCTGTTGCCACCAAGATCAGGGCCAACACCCAGGCAATTCTGGATAGCGTGAAGACAAACAGCCTTTTGCCACGGGCCGCCGCCGAGAAGCTCGCGCGGGAGCGGCTTGGGCAAGCGATGATGTTGCGCCGTTTCCATGCGTGAGGCAGTGGCAGGTGTCGCGTCGGCCACGCTTCCCGGGCGCGTTTCTGGACAACCTGTTCGGCACGAGGTTGTCGCCCATGTCTCGAGAACGATCTGATAGCCCTCTGTCGGGTATGGACAAGACAGAAAGTGGCGGCCTCGGGGGAGAGACTTCAAATGCACGCCGTTCCAGCACTCAAGGAGCGCCGGGCGAACAGCCCGCCCGGTCGGAGCGCGATCAGCGCGTGAGACAGAAAGTGGCGACCCCGGCAGGGCTCGAACCTGCGACATCGAGCTTAGAAGGCTCGCGCTCTATCCAGCTGAGCTACGGGGCCGAACTGACTTTCGTTCGGTTCGTTACGTGGTGCGCGAACGGACCGAAAAAACCCTCTCTGAACTCACTCTCCTACGATTTTCCAGTCGCGTTGGCCCGCATAGAAGGCAACAGCTCAAATTGTGACGTGCTGCGCCGCCCGGGCCGTGACGACGCCCACCAAACGGATGCCGGACCTCGATACGGCAAGGCTCTGGCGAACGCAAGAAAGCGGCGACCGTAACCCGCCGCGGCACGGCTGCTTAATTTCAGGCGGTGGATGTAAAAGCCGCGCATCTTGGCTGGCATCAGCTGGTCGGACCGTAGCTGTTTCGCTCGTGGTCTTGCGGCATATCCCGGGTTCTTCGGCACTTTCTGGGCTTGGCCTGCTGTTGCCAGAGCAACCATCACGGCCCCCTGCTGCTCAGTACAACCTTGTGGCGCCCGCAACGGCGCCGCGCACCGACATTGCACCTTGACAAAACGCCTTCCGTGTCAGATATTTCTGTCATGACAGAAATATCTGACACGCCATCAAAACTTCCCGACACCATCGAGCGCTTCGTGCTGCACTGGGGTGAGATGGGGCAGCTTTGGGGCGTCAACCGCTCGGTGGCACAGATCCACGCCCTTCTTTACGTTGCCGAGCGCGCCAAGACGGCGGAGGAAATCGCGGCCGAGTTGGGCCTTGCCCGCTCCAACGTCTCGACCTCACTGAAAGAGCTGGTTGGCTGGAACCTGGTGCGGCGGGTGTCGCAGATGGGCGACCGCCGTGACTACTTCGAGGCGGAGGCGGACATGTTCGAAATGGTCCGCCGCATCGCCATCGGGCGCAAGGCGCGCGAAATCGATCCGACCTTGGCGCTGTTGCGCGCCTGTGTTGCGGAATCTTCGCGCGATCCCTCCGTTTCATCGAAGGCGCGTGGCCGGCTAGCGGAAATGCTGAACTTCATGGAAGTCGTCGATCACGGCTTCGACGAGATCATGCGTTTGCCCGGTCCGACGTTGTTGCGATTGATGAAGATGGGTGGAGCCCTGGCGCGTTTTGCGAACATGGCGATGCCTGACGGCGGGGGCGTCGGCAAGCGGCGCAGAAACAAGGACGATCGTTGAAGGATCTGCTGTCCGTGGCGGTGATCGCCATCAACAAAGGTCTGCAGTTGAGTTTGTCGTGAGATCTCGTGTTGTCCTGCCGTGGCAGGGCGTGATGCAGGTGCCAGTCGTGATTGGAATCGCCAAATACAAAAGGGTCGAACCGGCAAGCGAGCCAACGCTCATGGCAGGCGCGCGCGGGGCGCGATGCGATTCGATCGCACCTGCGGCCGAGGCTTCAACGTCATCGGCGACCGACATTCGCTTTCGTGCTCTTGTTGGCGAGGCGGCATGGGCAACTTTGCCGTTACCGGTGCGCCGCCGCTTCTCTCGGCACCTGGCGTCCGGAGACGTTGTGCTATATCGCGGCACGGTCGCATCGACGTGCATGTCGCGCGCGGGCCGCATGCTCGCCAATCTGCTACGGCTCATCGGGGCGCCATTGCCGCTGGTCGATGGGGCAACCGGGCCAGCGGTGGTGGCGGTGATGGAGGATCCCGCGTTGGGTGGGCAGGCCTGGATAAGGACCTACAGCCGCCCCGGCAGCTTTCCGCAGGTGGTGCATTCGGCCAAGCGATTTCGCGGCCCCACCGGGCTTGAAGAGTACATCGGCTACGGCATCGGCATGAGCCTCAATGTGGTGGTGGAGGATGGGGCGTTGGTGTTTCGTTCGAACCGCTATTTCCTCGAGGTGGGCGGCTGGCGGGTGTGGCTTGCGCCGGCGCTCACGCCTGGCCGCATCGAGATCGTGCATCGCCAGGAGGATGACGGGACGTTTCTGTTCAGCCTCACTCTGCGTCACCGCCTGCTCGGCGTTTTGATCGACCAGAAGGCCTATTTCCGAGATGTTCCGGACGCAACTTGCAGCACCCAGTGAGGAACTGACCGGGCCGCCAGAAGACGGCTTGCAAGGTCCCGGCGCACGGGCTAAAAGCCTCGCTCTGTCAGGGTCTCCTGGCATGCGGAGAGGTGGTCGAGTGGTTGAAGGCACCGCACTCGAAATGCGGCATACTCGCAA